>JAABSJ010000031.1 GCA_011390515.1 Oscillatoria sp. | reverse complement strand
GGGAGGGGGATCTAAGGGGGACGGGAGGGGGATCTCTAAGGGGGGTTGGGGGGATCAATCCTTATTCTTTAAAGCCCCCCTTTTTAAGGGGGGTTGGGGGGATCAATCCTTTTTTTTGCAAGAGGTCTATTAAACCCTCAATGTAGAGGCGAGAACGCGAATCGCCTCTACATTTTAGGGTAGATTCTTAAAATCTGCGTAAGTCCTGAGCGATCCGACGAACTGGGGATAACGACTGAAGTCGTTACTACGAACTTAAGAGTACGACTGAAGTCGTTACTACGAACTTAAGAGTACGACTGAAGTCGTTACTACGAACTTAAGAGTACGACTGAAGTCGTTAGGGATTTCCATAAAAAAAGTTCTGCATTAGAAGTTTTGCAGAATTGGAAAAGCCCCCCTTCTTAAGGGGGGTTGGGGGGATCTCTCCGAGAAGATTTTATTTGTTGGAATACCCTTACTACGAACTGGGGATAACGACAGCAAGTCGTTACTACGAACTGGGGATAACGACAGCAAGTCGTTACTACGAACTGGGGAAGAATTTTAGATTTTATTCTGGTCCTTCCAGTTACCCGTGAGATACCACTTCTTCTAGGGCGGGTTTGATGGTGGGATAGCGGTAGTCGAAACCGTATTCTAGGGGGCGTTTGGGTAACACTTGTTGTCCTTCTAGGACGACTTGTGCTGCTTCACCGAGGATTAGGTGGAGGGCAAAATCCGGGACGGGTAACCAGGAGGGACGATGGAGGACTTGTCCGAGAATCTGGCATAATTCGTTCATGCGGACGGGGTTGGGGGCGGTGCCGTTGAGGATGCCTTGGATATCGGACCTGTGTAAGGCCAAGAGAATCAGGGTTACTAGGTCTTCGCGATGAATCCAGGAAAACCATTGATGACCGCTGCCGAGAGGGCCTCCGGCGAGGAGTCGAAAGGGTGTGAGCATTTTGGCGATCGCCCCTCCGTTGCCGACGACGATGCCAGTCCGAATAATTGCCAAGCGGGTCCCGGATTGCTTGACCTGTTGCGCCTCGTTTTCCCACTCCTGACAGACTTGGGCGAGAAAATCGTTACCGGAGGCGCTGGTTTCGTCAAAGGTGGCGGTTTGGCTGCTACCGTAGTATCCAATGGCGGAAGAATTGACGAGGACGGAGGGTTTGGGATTGGCAGTGGCGATCGCCTCGACAATTTTGCGAGTTCCAAGTTTGCGACTGTTGAGAATCTCCTGTTTGCGTTCGGGAGTCCAGCGTTCGTCGGCGATGGGAGCACCGGCAAGATTTACCACCCCATCACACCCGCTAAGTGCTTGTTGCCAGGGACCGGATTCGGTGGGGGTATAGGCCACGATTTCTAAATTGGGGAAGGCGGCATCGGGAAAGACGCGCTTGGCTTTGGTGGGATTGCGGGTTAAGATTAAGACTTGATCACCCGCTTGTTGCAGTCTCTCCACTAATCGACTGCCCACGAATCCGGTTGCACCGGCGATCGCAATTTTCATAAGGTTTAGGTTCAGATTTGCTTAAGGGTTCTTAACTATAGTAGGCGGTTTGCTCCTTCTGGACTAGGACGCGGGGATTGTTTGACCTTTCGGGGTCAAGAAACGGGGTTTGGGGCCCTTTCTTGACAGTCCTCTGCAATGACAGCAAATTACCCCCTTCTGGAAACAGAAAGGGGCATTTTGCTTATAGGCGATCGCCAGAGGACCGATTAACCAGAAGGGTACGGCGATGGCATACCCTTCTGGAGGGGAGAGGATGAAATAACATTTGAGATTTATACCCGTCCTTTCCCCGATTTGAGTTATATTTAGTCAGGGATTGGAAAATCAAAGGCTACCAACCACACATCGTGAGGCTACGTGCGGAAACATACCCGCGAATCGGTTCTGAAATCGGCACCCATCCATCTTGACCGCGATTTTGAATTTGCACCTGGGTGGCATCTGGCAAGGTGGTGATGACTTCACTACCCACCTGCGGTTGCGATCGCACGTTCAGTCCAGTATTGGAACTGATTGCACGGCAGTTCTCACCTGACATGGGACCCGGTTGCATCATCTGACCCGGTTGCATCATCTGACCCGGTTGCATCATCTGACCCGGTTGCATCATCTGACCCGGTTGCATCATCTGACCCGGTTGCATCATCGGTTGTTGACGCTGACCCGGTTGAGTTTGTCCTGATTGGTGACTAATCGGTCCTTGTGGGTCAATTCCAGTTAGGGTTTGCTGTTGCGCTGCTGCTGAGGTCCCCTCTGGGGCCGCGATAGAAGTCGCGGGAAGTACCGCTGCGCCTAAAGATACTGCGACACTTACGCTGAGAATTTTTTTCATATTATTTATCATTCTGCTGCTCATTGGATATTCTCCTTATGAATTTTAATCTTTCTTCAATTACTGACTATTGACTGCACATCGCCAGTTCTTCTGCATCAACGTAACCCTGAACGGGTGCGGAAATGGATACCCATCCATCCTCGCCGAGGCTTTCAATCTCGACCTGAGTATTATCCGGCAAGACTACCATGATCTCACTATCTGTTTGAGGTAGCGATCGCACACTCAACCCTGTAGGGGAGCTGATTTCCCGACAGCTTGCAGATTGGGCGATCGGTTGCTCCATCAGCCCAGGTTCCGTCGTCATTAGGGGCTGGTCATATCTAGCCACAGGTTGCTGTTGAGCTGCTGCTCCTGTACAGTAGCTAAGATAGCTTGCCGCCACATAGCCATTCATTGGGGATTGAATTTGTACCCAATCCTGAGCTGGAGGGGAAGGGTTTTCCAGATAGACATATTCGTTAGTTCCCACACTTCCGATCACCTCTCCCCAGGGCCGGGTGCGAATGTTTAAACCCGGTTCTGCCTCCACTTCACGGCAGGTCGGCGCTTGTGCCATTGGGGCTTGTGCCATCTCAAAAGAGGCATTTTTTGGGGTAGCAATAGAAGTGGCGGGAATCATTGTGACGCCCAAGGATACTGCGGCGCTTACTCCCAGAAGTTTTTTTAAGTTATTTATCATTCCGCTCATTGGATATCCTCCTCTTGAGCTATCTTCAATTATCTTTATTCTGCGATATTTTTTTACGGTTAACCTCTATCATGTGATGGAGATTTTTGAAATAAGTTCTCTTCCTTTTGACAGGACGGTTAGGCTTAGGATGAATTAAAAATAAGTTGTAACTGGCCGATCTTTTAGGGTGTAGCAATGAAAAGTGCGCGTTTAAACGCCGTTTTCATTGCCGAGGAAAGGTAGTGATGGCTTAGTAATTCTCTGTATCTGGATACAGTTGCCATTCTTGAATGCCATGTTCCCTCAAAATGGATTCGGCTTGGGCGATTTGTTCCTCGGTCCCTTCTAGGCGCACTAAATAATGTCCTTGGGTCAAATGTTGATGATAAATATTGGCTTGACCTTCGGTAAATTTGTCTCCAGCAACTGTCCCGACGATCGCCCCTCCTAGGGCCCCATAAAAGCTGCCTGCGGCGGTCAAACCGGCGATGGTGGCAACGGGACCGACGACGGCGATCGGGCCGAGTCCAGGAAGAAATAAGGTGGTGAGGCCACTAAATAAACCGGCGATCGCCCCAAAAACTGTTCCATTCATCACCCCCTTGGACAAACCTTCAACGGTGCGATTCTCCAAAAATTCACTATCGGGACTCTCCATTTCATCGGGGATATTATCTTGGGTGGCGACTAAGATATTGTCCATTGAAAAGCCTGCCTCACGGAGGGCATTCAAGGCATTTTCTGTGGTTTGGCTATCTTCAAATACACCAATCGCCCGGGTTTGTAATGCTAAAGCCATTGTCTTTTACTCATTTATTGTTTACTGTTTTTATCTGATGGGACTTACGCCATTTTTAGCCTTAAGCCCTAACTGTAGAAGTGAAATGTAGAGGCGAAATGTAGAGGCGAGCAAGCGAATCGCCTCTACATTAGCGAGCAAGATGCTCGCACTCCTCACTCCTGATCGGAATCTGTACCCCAGGAAGGAGTCCAGAACTTTATAATTATTTCCAACCCAGGGGTTGTTCGATGTTAGACTCGTGATCCGTCGCCTGATTTGAACCGAGTTTATTGACGAGATGAACCGTAGTTGCTTGGGGTCCCATTTCTCCTGGGGTTTCGGAAAAATGTACCCCCGCCCCTTCTTTTAATTCATCAAAGCGATCGCCTAGAACACTGTTGCGGTGAAAATAGATTTCCCGTCCACTTTCCAAAGTTTTAATAAAGCCATAACCGTCCTCGGGGAATAGCTTAGAGACGACTGCTCCCATTGCTTGCGCGGGATGATCTTTAACCTGATTATTTTGCCGTTGGGTCAGTTCCACCACTTGACGACGGGCCGCCTCATAAGCATTGCGAATTACCGTGTCGAGTTCGTCATATTGATTCCCCTCACCGGGATTACAAACTGCGGCGATTTCATGGGATGGGGGAACCGTGATATCGAAGCGAACCCGATAGGGAGAGCCACTACTGGGGCGATCGTTGGTTTTTTCAACCGCCACTCGGCAGCTTGTAATATGATCACAAAATTTTTCAAGTTTGGCAATTTTTTCGCGAACTAAGTTATCAATGGCCTCAGTTTTTTCAAGATTTCGATAAGTAATTTCTACAGGTACTTTCATAAGCGCTCTTAACCTTAGTTGACTTGATCCCAGGGCAAAACATTCTTGACTTGTGCTGGTTTCCGCCGGGGAATTAGGGTTAATTTTACCCCATAGATTGGGGGGTGCCTTCTATCTAATGACATAAATCACACTGACTCAATCTTCGGATAAGAACAGGTTGGCAGTTGCTACAGTTGCAGCCAAAAATAGAAAATTTTGGAGAGAAAAACTGGCATTAAATCATGACATCAGACCACAGTCTACAGAGGGAAACGATATGATGAAACAGTGGAGTTTAGAAAATTGTGAGGTAAAATACCATGACAACGACCCTATCAAGCCCTTCAGCGATCGCCTCGATCCTGGGAGATGAAGCCGAAGATTTGCTCACATATCAGGCCAAACTTCCCCAAAAGATGTTTCAGTTGCCGGGACCGGATTGGATTGACCGGGTGGCAACCCAGAGCGATCGCTCGCCCCAAGTATTGCGATCGCTCCAGCAACTGTATTCCCACGGAAATCTCGCCAACACCGGCTACCTCTCCATTCTGCCCGTGGATCAAGGCATCGAACATTCAGCCGCAGCCTCCTTTGCCCCCAACCCGATCTACTTTGATCCCGAAAACATCATTAAATTAGCGATCGCCGGAGGGTGTAACGCCGTAGCCACCACCCTAGGCGTCCTCGGCAGCGTCTCCCGCAAATACGCCCACAAAATCCCCTTTATCCTCAAACTCAACCACAACGAACTGCTCACCGTTCCCAACCAATATGACCAAATCATGTTTGCCAGCGTCGAACAAGCCTGGAACTTAGGGGCCGTTGCCGTCGGCGCAACCATTTACTTTGGATCCCCGGAATCCACCCGGCAAATCCAGGAAGTCAGCGCCGCCTTCGCCCAAGCCCATGAATATGGCATGGCAACCATCCTCTGGTGTTACCTGCGAAATAGCGCCTTTAAACAAGACCAAGACTACCATCTCGCCGCTGACCTTACCGGGCAAGCCAATCACCTTGGCGTCACCATCCAAGCGGATATCATCAAACAGAAACAACCGGAATGCAATGGCGGATATGGGGCAGTTTCCCAAGCCTTGGGCCACAAATATGGACGCACCGACAAACGAGTCGAGACCGAGTTAAGCTCAAACCATCCCATTGACATGACCCGATACCAACTGCTGAACTGCTATGCCGGACGTGCCGGATTGATTAATTCCGGAGGCAGTTCTGGCGGGGAAAACGACTTCGCCCAAGCGGTGCGAACTGCGGTGATTAACAAGCGGGCTGGGGGTTGTGGGTTAATTTCTGGACGTAAAACCTTCCAACGACCCTTTGAGGAAGGGGTCAACTTGTTTCATGCCATTCAAGAGGTTTATCGGTCCTCTGATGTCACGATCGCCTGACATCCCTGCCTCAGAGTGGGTAGAGTAGGATATTCTGAGCGAAGCATATCCTTAAATTTATTCTCAGTTGAAGTAGGCAAATGAAGCTGGCAGCAAGAGTTGGACAGGTAACGCCATCCCTCACCTTGGCCATCGCAGCCAAAGCTAAGGCGATGAAAGCCGATGGGATAGATGTCTGTAGTTTTAGTGCAGGGGAACCGGATTTTGATACCCCAAACCATATCAAAATGGCGGCAGAAAAAGCATTGAAGGCCGGGAAAACTAAATATGGACCCGCCGCCGGTGAACCCCAGTTACGAGAAGCGATCGCCCAGAAACTCAAAACCGATAATAATCTCAACTATTCCGCGAAAAATGTCATCGTCACCAATGGCGGCAAGCATTCTCTCTTTAACCTCATGCTGGCCCTCCTCGACCCCGGGGATGAGGTGATTATCCCGGCCCCCTTCTGGTTGAGTTATCCAGAAATGGTCACCTTAGCCGGGGGGAACCCGGTGATCGTCTCCACCACTGCCGAAAGTGGGTATAAAATTACTCCAGAGCAACTGCGAAACGCTTGTACCCCGAAAACCAAGCTGTTTATTCTTAATTCCCCCTCTAATCCCACGGGAATGGTGTATTCTCCCGACGAGATTCGCGCCTTAGCTGCTGTGGTGGTTGAGCAGGATATTTTGGTGGTTTCCGACGAGATTTACGAGAAAATCCTCTACAACGACGCTCAACATTTGAGTATTGGCCAGGTTTCCGAAGAAGCGTTCAAACGCACGATTATCAGTAATGGATTTGCCAAGGCATACTCCATGACGGGGTGGCGGATTGGGTATTTGGCGGGGGATCTGGAACTGATCCAGGCAGCGAGTACCATTCAAAGTCACAGTACCTCCAATGTCTGTACCTTTGCCCAATATGGGGCGATCGCCGCCTTGGAATCCGAGCAAGATTGTGTCGCAGAAATGCTTCACTCCTTTTCCCAGCGCCGGTTAGCGGTTTTGGACCGCATTCGGGGGATCTCCGGCATTAGTTGTCCGGAACCCGAAGGGGCCTTTTATGTGTTTCTGAATATCGCTAAAACCGGCATGAAATCCCTGAAATTCTGTGATGCCTTACTGGAATCTCAGCAGGTTGCTGCCATTCCGGGAATTGCCTTCGGGGATGATGACTGCATCCGCTTATCTTATGCCACTGATTTACCCACCATTGAGAAGGGGTTCGATAGATTGGAAAAATTCTTGCAGCAACATTTGTAAGGGCTGATCCAGGTTTTGAATTCACCGGGTTTTACCAAAAGCCCGGTTTTTTTTGTATTCTTTGAGATTCTTTTGTATCCTAGAGAATTCCCCAAAATTCACCGAGCCCATTTTTGGGAGGCGATGTTTCCTGAATATGCCCGAACAGCGTCTTTCTCAAAAGGACCTCAAAAAAATCCCTGTGGGATGGGGGAACTTTCATCGTTAAAATCTGAACCCGTGATTGAGAACAGACAGGAATAGAAATCATGCAAGTCCAACCGATGGTTACGGAATATTTAGCAAAGCAGGACTATGAGGGGGCCCTCGCCCTGTGCCGACAAAACATTCAAGCGCAGCCCCAGGTCATTGTCAATTACTGGTATTTAGGAGTCGCCTTGTTACTGCAAGGAAAGCAAGCGGAAGCCGAACAGTGCTGGAATGCAGTATTGTCCCAGGGAACACCGCCTCAAGTTCAACAGTGGCGACAGCAGCTTTATGAGATTTTAGCAGCGATCGCCACCCAGAAAGAATCCGTCAGGGACTGGCAAAGCGCCTTAGTCTTGCGCGATCGCATCAGTGCGATCGCCCCCAATGATCTCAATAACCATCTCGCCCGTCTGCAACTTTACCTGCACCTCGGCATCCTCGATTCTACCCTCACCGAACGGTTAATCACCACTGCCGAATTACTCGCCTCCTCGAACTCTTCTCACCTCAACCAACCCCTCCTCATCGCCGTCTTACGTCAACTTGCTTTCACCCAAATTTTTCATATTAAATCCCTCAACCTCTTAGAAGCTGCTTTAACCCAAAACCTCTTAAACCATCCCGACTGGAACCAGGACATCAGCCTCCAACAAACCTATGGAAATTATTATCGCAATAAAGCCATGAAACATTGCGACTATGGAGAATTCCAAGAAGCGATTCTCTGCTTCTGGAAAGCCAAAGACCTCGTTCCCGAAATTTCCATCACCTACCCCCTAGGGATGGCATTTTTGGCCCAAGGTAAATTGAGTGAAGCTGCTGAACTCTTAAACCAAATCCCCCCCCCTCACCCTGAATATGGTTCCGCTCGTTATATTTTATCAGCCATTTATACCCCCCAAGCTCAGGAAGTGATCCGAACCATTTACCAGCGCGTCATTGAAAAAAGTTGGGCGAATTGCAAATACCCCCAAGCCGCCAATGCCGCCCAGAAAATGGTAGAAATTGAGCCAAACTCCAGTCATGCTCATTATAATCTCGGGATGTCCCTGTACTATCAAGGCTTATTTACCAGTAACGTCGAGAAAGTTTATCAATCCGAAATTGCTTTAAAGAAAGCCCTAGAATTTAAGTTCAATAACGAAATAATCCAGAAAAAACTTTCCACGATTCCCTATACCCTCCAATTTGCTCAAAAAGGCTATAACGTCAGCGCCGACTGTTTTACCGGCGTCATGCCAATCTGGGAACAGAATTTTCGGAAATATGCCAATATGCCGAACTTGAGAGTGGTGGAAATAGGCTGTTTTGAAGGGATGGCGAGTTGCTGGTTGCTGGATAATATTCTGACCCATGAAACTGCCCATATTACCTGCATTGATAATTTTGAAGGGGTGGTGGAGAGTAAAAAGAACGACCCGACGGTGCAGAAATCCGTAGAAGAGAGATTTGATGGAAATATCGAAAAAAGTGGAGCAAAACACAAAGTCGATAAACGGGTGGGATTCTCTCAAGAAGTGTTGCGATCGCTCCCCTTAAATTCCTATCATATCGTCTATATTGATGGCTCTCATTTTGCCATTGATGTCCTTCAAGATGCCGTATTAAGTTGGGGACTCATCAAAGAAGGCGGCATGATTATTTTTGATGATTACCACTTTGAATTTCCTGATCGCCCTCACTGTAATACCGGACGAGGAATTGATGCCTTCATGACAGTTTTCCAGGAAAAACTCAAAGTCATTTACCGCGACGATCGCCAGATTTTCTTAGAAAAACTCTCTCATTAAGAGAGAATAAGAAATAGAGAAAATGTTTGTAGTAACGACTTCAGTCGTTGCCAAAAGTGTCATAGCGTCAGCTATGACACGCAAAAAGAGATGAGAAATAGAGGAAAAGTTCGTAGTAACGACTTCAGTCGTTGCTAAGAGTGTCATGGAGATCGCCATGACACTCTCAATTGGGGGTGTAAGCACTAGCCCTGTCAAGGTGGTAAATTGAATCCCGCCTCATCCGGAGTTTCTTGTAGGGGCGTATTGCATACGCCCTCTTTATCCATCAATGGAATCCCGCCTCATCCGGGTTTCTTGTAGGGGCGTATTGCATACGCCCTCTTTATCCGTCAATGGAATCCCGCCTCACCCCTGTTTCTTGTAGGGGCGTATTGCATACATGAGAGGGCGTATGCAATACGCCCCTACAAATACACCTTGACAGGGCTAGGGTGTAAGCACCTGTTTGGGGACTGGAGCAGTCGCCTCCAAAGGGGCGTGACTGGGTTCGGGTCCAGTCACGCGGAAACGACTGAAGTCGTTACTACGAACTTTTCTCTCAGGGTATTCCAACAAATAAATCATCCAAATTCGATGGTTAAGCACCTCCCAAGACTGTATTAGCCCGCGCAGGCGGGCTTTGTCCGTATAGCCCCACCCTTGAGGGTGCGGGTTTTTTGGAGATTTTATTTTATGGAGTTCTCTCATCTGGCGATACTGTTCTAAAATCCCTCAATAGGTCGGGTTAACAATTCGATCGCCGCCATTAGTGCTTTTGGGTCAATGGGTTTAGTTAAATGCTCTTGAAATCCGGCTAAAAATGCTGCATTGCGGTCTTCTTCTCGGGCATAAGCTGTTAGCGCAACCGCAGGAATTTGTCTTTCGGCGTTTCTCTCCATTGCGCGGATTTTGCGGAGAAAACTATACCCATCCTCCTCTGGCATAGCAATATCACTAATTAGCAGATCCGGTTGCCAGTCAGAAAATACCGCGAGGGCTTCAATGGGGGAGGCGATCGCCTGGACTTGGCACCCAGACTGTTCCAAAACAAACTGGATAAACTGCAAGGAATCGTCATCGTCATCCACGACTAGGACCCGCACTCCCGTGAGTTCCCCCTGGGGAGAGGACGGTGATAATGGGGTTTCGGTGTTCTTTTTGAAGGCGATCGCCGGGAGTTTCACGGTAAAAGTCGCTCCCTGTCCCTCTCCTGGACTTTCTGCACTGACGGTTCCCCCATGCAGTTCCACCAAATGACGCACCAGTCCTAATCCAATCCCAAGTCCCCCATGATTGCGGGTACTGGAGGCATCCGCTTGGCGGAAATATTCAAATAAATGGGGGAGAAATTCTGGCAGAATGCCGACTCCGCTATCTTGGACTTGGAGAATCACCCATTGATTCTGTTGTTTGAGACTTAGGGTGACTTGACCCCCGGGTTCAGTAAATTTCACCGCATTAGACAGGAGATTCCACACCACTTGCTGCAAGCGGTTGCAGTCTCCCATTACCGGGGAGACATTTTGCTCTGGGGAATACTCCAGTTGCAGGGATTTGGCTTCGATCGCCAGACGCAAACTTTCGATCGCCGCGCAGATTGGGGTGGCTAAATTCACCCGGGTGACTTTCAGGGTGAGCTTGCCGCGCAGGATACGGGAGACATCCAGCAAATCCTCAATCAGTTGGGTTTGGAATCGCGCATTGCGCTCGATCGTCTCCAAAGCACGGCGCGTTGTAGCTTCGTCAAATTTGCGAGCCAGCAGTAACTGGGACCATCCGAGAATCGCATTCAGGGGCGATCGCAACTCATGGGACAGTACCGCTAAAAACTGATCCTTGACCTGATTGGCTCGTTCTAACGCCTCCGCTTGTTGCTGTAGCGCCTCTTCCATCCGTTTGCGTTCGGTCAAATCCAGGGTAAAAAACACCCCCGCATCCGCATGATTGTCAAAAATCGCCCCTCCCAAAAGCACCGGAATCCGGGTGCCATCTTTGTGAAAAAATTCCTTTTCAAAGGGTTCGGTATAGCCTATTTGACTCGCTTGCCGATTGGCGCTTTCATCCAGATGTAAATATTCCGAGGGGGTAATCTTGCTCCAATTCAACGGTTCCTGTTGCAAGTCCTCTTGGGAGTAACCCATCATTTCCAAAAAGGCATCATTGGCAACGGTAATGGCATCCCCATGCCAGAATCCCATGCCAATGGTATTAGAATCCATCAAGCGTCGGAACCGCGCCTCACTCTCTCGGAGCACCTGTTCGGCTTGTTTGTTTTCCGTCACATCCCGACTAATACACAGTAAAGACTCGACATTGCCCTCTAAGTCAAATTCTGGAACTGCCTGGGATTGATAAGTCCGGGTTCCTGTTGAGGACGGAAAATTAAATTCCAGAAAACTCGGTTCTCCGGTGACAAAAATCTCTTGTAAATGTCGGGACCACTGTAAGTAAATTTCTTCGGGAAATCCTAAATCTGCATTGGTTTTGCCGATAAACTCCTCCGGAGGGATTCCGGTGGCTTTTTCGATCGCCGGGTTGACGTAAATGTGGCGCAGTTGGCGATCAAAGCGGGCGATAATATCGGGCGCGTTTTCTGCTAAGGCTCGAAATTGTTGTTCCCGACGATAGAGTTCTCGTTCTGATTGCTTGCGTTCGGTAATATTCAAGGCGGTCCCCATCAGTGCCACCACCTCGGGGGGGTCCTGATGTGGCTGTTCCTCAAATACAGGTTCTAAAATCAGGTCGTAGTCCTGGAGTTCTCCCAACAGGGTCACTGAGATTTCGAGGCGAGTGGGAGTTCCCGTGGTAATCACCTCTCGTTTGAGGGCGCTCAGGTGGTCCGCATCCGCTTGGGAAAATAAGAAGTAGTCGGTTTCCCCGACGATTTCCTCTACGGATTGGGGTCCCTGGGGATTGTGAATCCATTGGTATTTGAGGTCCCGGTCTTGTTGGAAAATACAGATAAATGAATTTTTCAGGGCCATTCTAAACCGGCGATCGCTCTCTTGGAGTGCTGCTTCCGCTTTTAGGCGATCGCGATGTTCTGTCGCCTCTCGAATCGCTCGTTCCACCGAGGGAACCAGTCGTTCTAACCGCTGCTTGAGGACATAATCTGTCGCCCCACTTTTCAGGGTTTCCAGGGCCACTTCCTCCCCCAAGGTCCCGGACACAAAGATAAACGGTACGTCCGGACATCTCAGTTGGGCCATTTTCATGGCGGAAAATCCATCGAAGGAGGGAAGGGCATAATCGGCTAAAATCACGTCAAAAGACCCGCTTTCCAGGGCCTCTTGAAAAGCTGTGCAGGTGTCTACCCGCTTCAAGGCCACATTGAGACCACTTTCTAGCAAGTGGGCCTCAATGAGCTCTGCATCCAGCAGACTATCTTCTAGCAGTAGGATATGCAGCACTTTAACCGTCCATCTTTATGTTTAGTTAGCTGACTCATTCTTGCACTATCGCAGGGAAAGAGCCTGGAGGGGGTTGATTGACTACAGCCCAGAATAGTCCTAGGCTTTTGATGGCATCCACAAACTCGTGGAAGTCTAGGGGCTTGATGACATAGCCATTCACCCCTAGATTGTAGCTGCTAATCAGGTCCGATTCTTCCCGAGAAGCGGTCAAAATCACCACGGGAATCTGCCGCAAATCCGTCGTAGACTTCATTTGTGCCAGCACTTCCAGTCCATCTATTTTGGGCAGTTTGAGGTCGAGCATAACTAGGATGGGATGTCCTTCTCGCCGCAATCTAAAGATACCCCGACGAAAGAGATAATCTAGCGCTTCCTCGCCATCGCGCACGACGATGACTTCATTGGCTAGGTTATTTTCCGCCAGTCCCGTTAAAATTAGTTCTATATCATTGGCATTATCTTCTACCAGTAAAATCCGTTTGATATCCATCCTTTGTTCTCCCAGGTTCATGAGGTTTAATCGGTATATATAGCAATCCTAAATCAGTTGTGGAAGACCCTCACCCCCAACCCCTCTCCCGTTCTGGGAGAGGGGTTGGGGGTGAGGGTAGTACCTTATGGACATGAGAAACGCTATATGACGCTCGAATTTTATCTCATTTTGCCTGGGTGACTCGCTGTTTATATCAGAAACCGCGTTTCTACAAACACTTTTGTTTTTCACCCAAATTAATAAAAGAACCCCGGTTTCTCTCGCTGTTGGTGCAACAGGAATTACGCAGGGTTTGAGAATTTTCGGGAAATGTAGAGGCGATTCGGGAATCGCCTCTACATTTTTCGGTTAATGTTAAAAATTCCGTAATCCCTGTGCAAGAAACCGGGTTTCTACAAACACTTTTATCCTCACACCAATTAATGAAAGAAACCCGATTTCTTTACTATAAAAACGGTTTCCCTGGACATGATATAAACAGAGGAGGATTAGGTTGAACCGATAGCCTGATGAGCTGCCTCCAATTGTTTCTCTTCCGGTTGTTTAGGCAGAGAAAAATAGAAAGTCGCCCCCACATCTACCTCACCTTCGGCCCAAGTTCGGCCTCCATGACGATGGATAATCCGGCGAACATTGGCGAGTCCGATGCCGGTGCCCACAAAATCAGGATTGCTATGTAAACGTTGAAAAACCCCAAAGAGTTTGTGAGCATAGCGCATATCAAATCCAATGCCATTATCTCGCACAAAGAAGATAAATTCGAGGTCGGTTTCATTAACACCAACGGTGATTTCAGCCGGTTCCCGTCGGTGGCTGTACTTAATCGCATTATCCAGGAGATTTTGGAACACCAATCTTAACATAGTGGGTTCCCCTTTCACGGAGGGTAATGAGGCAATCTCCCAGATGATTTTTTGATCGCCTCTATGGACCTCCAAACTCTGCCGCACCTCTTTCACCAGTTGATTCATATCGATTTTGATGAATCGCATCTGAGAACGGGCCATGCGCGAAAAGGCTAACAAATTATCAATCAACTCTTCCGCTTGTTGGGTACTGGCGACAATAATATCCAGGTAGCGCTGACTATTCTCATCCAGAGAGGATTCGATCCGTTTGCGGAGCAAATTCACAAATCCGCTAATATGTCGCAGAGGCGCACGCAAATCATGGGACACCGAATAAGCAAAGGATTCGAGTTCCTGATTGGCATCTTCCAGTTGGGCGGTTCGTTCCATTACCCGGCGTTCCAGACTGGCATTGAGACGCTTAATTTCACTCTCGTAAATTTTGCGATCGCTAATATCAATACAAGACCCCACATACCCCTCAAAGCGGCCATCCGGGGAAAACCGAGGCACCGCACGATCTAATACCCAACGGTATTCCCCATCATAGCGGCGCAGACGATATTCCATCTCCAAGGGTTGACGAAGGTCAAAGGCTTGATGATAAGTATCAAGGCAAAATTGCCGGTCCTCGGGATGTACTCCGTCCACCCAACCATTGCCGATTTCTTCTGCTAAAGTCCTGCCTGTAAACTCCAACCAGGGTTGATTGAAATAATAACATTGCTGATCGATTCCCGATAACCAAATATAAACCGGCGCAGCATCCGCCATTGTCCGAAACCGTTGTTCGCTTTCGAGTAAGGCAAATTGAGCTTGTTTGCGATCGGTGATATCTTCATAGGCTAACCCGAGACAGCGATTAGGCAGAGGAAAGGCTTTCAGGGAACAATAACCTTCCTGTGTGGCATCCCTATAGATGATTTCAGGAAAATCCCGCGCTTCGGAACTATTCAAAACCTCTATCAACTCGATAATCCGTGAGGTTTTCACGAACTGGGGAAATAAAGTCTCAATCCGCATTCCTACAGCCCGGTCTAAATTTTGTCCGACCAGTTGACTCGCCGCCGGATTAGCACTAATCAGTTCAAAGGAAGGGGGTTCATCTGCTTCAGTGAGTTGCCAGACTGTTAAGCCGACTTGAATATTTTTGACCACATCGCCATAGCGTTTGATTTCAGCTTGGGCGCGTTTTTGTGCGGTGATATCATAAAAGGTCACCACTGCGGCGACAATTTCGCCCTCGGCGTTGCGAATGGGGCCGGAGTTGGCGAGGACGGTGACCCGGGTCCCATCGGCGCGTTGGATTTCCAGTTCTTCTTCGACAATCACCTCTCCGGTGGAGATGGATCGCTTTAAGGGTAAGGCGTCTGGGTCATAAGGTTTACCGTCAGGGTGAAAAATTTGATAGGAAGTCTGGAGATAACTCGGGATCGTGATGAGGGGAGTCAGGGAAATGCCTAAAATTTCTTGAACTTGCTGATTCATCAAGACTAACTGCCCGGAGGGGGCTTCAGCAACGATCGCCCCGGCAGGCATTTGTTGCAAAACGGCACTGAGGAGTTGTTGTTGGGATTCGAGGTCCCCCAGCAGCAGGTCCCGTTCTTCTTGAGTGCGCTTGCGATCGCTAATATCGAGGGAAATTCCAGCCAGCAACCGTCTTCCGGAGGGTTCGCCCATGGGGAATTTCCAGGAAATCCAATAATGCTTCCCGTCGGGGTGTTCGGCAGTTTCTACAAATTCCAGGGCCTGGTCGGTTTCTAAGACGGCCCGATCATGAGCTTGGAGTTCTTGGGCGATCGCCTCGGGAAAGAGGTCCGCGTCGGTTTGACCCAGCCATTCCTCCTGGGGGCGCTGCCACAGCCGTTCTACCATTGGATTAACGTAAATATAGCGTCCGGCTTCGTCTTTAAAGTAAGCGGCAACGGGGCTATAGTTCATGAAGGTCTCAAATCGCTGTTGAGTCTGCCCTAGGGACTCTTCAGTTTGCTTGCGATCGCTGATGTCCATTGCAATTCCGGTGATCCGGACTGCTGTGCCACTGGCATCGGTAAAGACTCGTCCTTTGCCTAAGATCCAGCGAATCTCTTCCGGTGAGGGCTGAATGCGAAATTCTAAGCTATAGGGGGTTATTTCTGCCACCGCCTGAGCGATCGCCTCTTGGAGTCGTTCCCGGTCCTCGGGATGAACCAGGTTTAAAGCTGCCTCAAATGTCCCCTCTAACTGATCTGGACTCACCCCGTAAATTTCCGCAAGATTGTCGGATCTCACGACTTCGTTGGTGCTCAGATTCCAATCCCAAAATCCCATTTTCCCAGCTTCTAAAGAAAGTTGCAAGCGTTCCTGGGTTTGTTGGCGATCGCTGACATCGGTGAGCATCAGATGGGTCCCCTGAAACTGACCCTGGTCATCAAAAATGGAATTCATCGAGACGATCGCCCACAGCAAGGACCGATCGCCACGGCGAAATCGCCCATCCCATTGTTCGGGGGATCCGGGATAGGGTTGGGTCAGGGTCTGGTATCCCTCCGGGCGATCGCCTTGGTCAAACCACTCAAAAAACGAGCGATCGAGCATCGACTCTGGAGAACAGCCTAACATTTGAGCCATTCGCTGATTCACATAGCGGGTTCGCCCTGCCTCATCCAAAATCCAGATACCTTCTGATGCAGTTTCGACAATCCGACGATAGCGTTCCTCACTCTGCTTGAGTTGAGTCAAGCTGATTTCTAACTCTCGTTTCACCTGATGGAGTTTGGTGTTCAGCTTGGCGATCGCCAAGGTAACTAAGACAAACAACCCCATTCGCAACAGGTTGCTTCCACTGAACACCGTTAAGCTCTGGAGGGGAACCAGTAAAAAATAGTCGAGGGCTAACACAGAGAGTACCGTTGTCACCAGTCCTGGACCCATTCCCCCATACCAAGTCATCCCCGTTACGGCGACAAAAAAGAACAGAAACAGGGTTGAAGCCAGGATGGGTTTGAAGGCGAGGGTCAGCAGTAAGGCAATGACGACCGTTAAGACAGCCGCGCTATAGGAGAAAACCGGCGATCGGGGGATAGGTCGCACCATTGAGACTCTTTACATTTGGATAAAGGAAGTTTGCTCACAAACTTATAGTTTTAAAGTAACAAGAAAAGCCTGCATTTTTACCCCAATCTTTCCCAATCCTTAATCGGCTGCTGGCTTAACTATCAAGACATTCTCCGACTCTCCCGATGATGGGGGAGGATCAGAATTTTGAAACGAGTTTAATCAACCGCAGAAATTCTGGGAGGATTCTTCCCCTAATTGTAGCGACGGCTACCCGATCTCCGCTCTCTTTGATTTCCCTGTTCAATTTTAGAGATCAAACCCTGATCATTTCACCCTAGATTTCTCGGCTCTAATTCTGATACTTTTACCCTTATCCCTTAAAGCAATAGATCACTTGGGTGTGTAAGCTATCGCACAGTTGGGACGGCATTTTGCTCAAAGGGAAAGACTGGCGTTGGAGTTGCACCCCGAGATTGGTCAGGGGATCGACGCCGGTGGAGACTAGGAACTGGAGTTGATTAATATCGGCCCAGAGAATGAGGCGATCGAGAATCCGACACATGGCCTGAACATAAGGATGTTCGGGATGGGTAAACCAATCTGTTGTGGCTAAATGAGCTTGGTCAAATCCCAAGTGAAAGGTTAACTGGGGTTTGCCAAATAAGGCCACGGTGACGGGGCGTTTTTCCTCTTGGAGGACGAGATGGTGCTCATCGGCGAGTTCGCGGATTTTTTCTAAATGCTGATACCAGGCTTGGACCTGGGCCGGAGGACCCTCCGCCAGATCCGGTTCTTGCCAGTGGATTGCCACAGTGACCAAATAGGTTTGTAAGAGCATATGCCCTAATTTTTCCGCCTTGGTTGCTAAATAGCTGCAATTAAACGGATTGGACTCAATCAGCAGGGGAACGCGATCGACCATTTCTAAGCCATATCCCTTTAATCCCGCGATTTTACGGGGATTATTGGTAATCAGGCGGATTCTGCTCACCCCTAAATCATTGAGAATTTGCGCCCCGATGCCATAGTTTCGCAAGTCCGCAGGAAAGCCTAAGCGCTCATTGGCTTCTACGGTATCCAAGCCCATATCTTGCAGAGAATAGGCTTTGAGTTTGTTAATTAGGCCAATTCCCCGGCCTTCCTGACGTAGGTAGACCACCACCCCTTCCCCGGCATTTTCAATCATTTTTAGGGCAGCTTGGAGTTGCATTCGGCAGTCACAGCGCAGGGAACCGAGGGCATCCCCGGTCAAGCATTCGGAATGGACCCGCACCATCACCGCTTTATCGGTAAAATTGGTGGGGTCTCCCTTGACGATCGCCAGATGGTCTTTATGGTCCAGGGTATTGCGATAGCCGTAAATTTGGAACTGGCCGAATTCCGTGGGTAATGCCGCCACGGTTTCCCGAATCACAAATCGCTCATGTTGGAGGCGATAGGCGATTAAATCCGCGATGCTGATCATTTTTAGGTTATATTTGGCGGCATATTCGATGAGTTCGGGCAATCGCGCCATTGAGCCATCGGGATTCTGAATTTCGCAGATGACCCCGGCAGGGTAGAGTCCGGCGAGTTGACTCAAGTCCACTGCCGCTTCCGTATGGCCCGCCCGTTTCAGGACCCCCCCAGATATGGCCCGCAGGGGAAAAATATGACCGGGACGGCGCAAATCCTTGGGTTTGGTGTGGGGATTAATGGCAATCTGGATAGTGCGGGCGCGGTCCTCGGCAGAAATGCCCGTGGTGACTCCTTGCTGAGGAGAGGCATCGATGCTGACGGTGAAGGCGGTTTGGTTGGTGTCGGTGTTGGTGGTTACCATTAGGGGGAGGTCAAGCTCATCCAGGCGATCGCCGGTCATCGCCAGACAAATCAACCCACGACCATGCACCGCCATGAAATTCACGATTTCCGGTGTCACAAACTGTGCCGCACAGATCAGATCCCCTTCATTTTCCCGGTTTTCATCATCGACCACGATAATGGACCGTCCTGCTGCAATTTCAGCGAGGGCCTCTTCTATCGAGTCAAACTTAAACGATTGTTTTGCGGCGTTTTCTGGCAATTCCACAGATAAAATCTTTCGCGTAAATGTTAATGTTTTGATTTAGGCAAGCTAAGTTTATTGTAGCCCGTTTCCCGACCGGAAATTTTGCACGGATTTGGAGTAAACCGGAATGGTTTGGGGCGATTTCCGGGCAAAGCATGATTTTGAAGTTCTGTCAATCCCGGAATTTGGGGGCGATCGCACAGAGTTGGGGGCGAATCAGGCGGGTTCTTCCCGGTTTAAATCAGGGGCAAGAGGGGGTGTAAGGGGAGGGAGTCGGTTTTTCGGGGCGATCGCGCTATGATAGCCTTCACTGGTGAATCAGAACACTTCATCGATTATTAGATAGGATACTCGCTTATGGTTCCCGTTGCTCTGCGAATGATTTGGGAAGCGAAAGGACGCTTTGCGATCGCCGTTCTGGGGATTGCCTTTAGTGTCATGCTGATGCTCTTTTTACTCGGGGTTTACCAAGGAGTAAAATACGGCTCAAAAAGTTATGTTTTACATACTCAAGCATCGCTTTGGGTCAGTCAACGCAACACCCGAAACTTAATTAAAACCTCTTCGTTTTTACCGGAAAGCCTCGGCAATTCCCTCCTTCAAGTAGAGGGAGTCAAAAGTGTCGATAGTCTCCTGCGCGTCATTGCCCCCGCAGAATTTCCCGATAAAACAGTGACCTTATATATCTTCGGATTTGACACTGAAAGTCAAATCGGCGCACCGGAAATCAGTTCCGGAACCTCCAATCTCCAACCCCAAGAAATTATTTTAGACCGCTCTTTTACCGCCACCCATAACCTAAAAATCGGTGACACTCTTTCCCTGCAAGGCTATCCCTTTAAAATAGTCGGAATTAGCCGAGGCACGAACTTAATTGTCGGCCAATTTGCCTTTACTCGCCTGGATGATGTTCCTCGCTTACTGGGATTGCGAAATGTCCGCAGCTTTTTCCTACTCAATCTCGACTCCGATTCCCCAGAAATCATCTCCCGCTTAGAAGAACAATTCCCCGATTTAGTCTTTATTCCTCAAGCTGAATTTGCGGAAAATAATGTAGAAGAAATGGAAATCGGAGTCCTACCTATTCTCTGGACCATCGTCTTATTTGGTGCCATTACTGGAGGAACGGTAATTGTCCTAATGATGTACACTTCAGTTCTGGAAAAACGGGAAGACTATGCCATGTTAAAAGCCGTCGGTGCATCCCAAAACTTTTTAGGAACCCTCGTCTTAAAACAATCCATGTTAGCCGCCTTATTAGGCTTTTCCCTGGGATTTATTATCGATATTACCTTTGCCCCCTTGCTGAGTGAAGTTATCCCGTCCTTATTATTAGTCTTTACCTGGCAGGATGCGGCTGGAGTCTTAGTCGGATGCTTAATTCTGGGAGCCATTGGCACCTGGGCCCCGATTAGAACCTTGAAAAATATCTATCCCGCAGAAGTATTTAGAGCTTAATTATGCCCAATTATTCCATTTTAAAAGCCGAACATTTGTACAAAATGTATGGACAAAACAATCTCAATTCAGTGCAAGCCGTTGAAGATGTCAGCCTGGAGTTAAAAGCCGGAGAAATCGTGATGATTAGCGGACCCAATGGCAGTGGCAAAACCACCCTCCTTTCCTTATTAGGCTGTATGGGAAAACCCACAGAAGGCCGGATAAAAATTATCGATTGCGAAGTCACCTGTCTGAGTCAACCCGAACTCACCGACTTTAGATTAAAAAACATTGGATTCATCTTTCAAACCTTCCGCCTGCTCAATTTTTTAACGGTCCTAGAAAACGTTAAACTGATTTTAAATTTAGCGGGAAAATCAGGAGTGGCTGCCCATCAACGGGCTAAATTTTTATTAGAAGAGTTAAACATCGACCATCGCGCCAATTTCTTCCCCCCCGCCTTAAGTGGCGGGGAAAAACAACGGGTAGCGATCGCCCGCGCCCTCGCCAACGACCCCCCCTTACTCTTAGCCGATGAACCCACCGGCAGTCTAGACTATCAAACGGGACAATCGGTGATTCAGCTATTAAGCAACGTTGCCAAAACCCATCAAAAAGCGGTGGCGATCGTCACCCACGACCCCCGCATCGAACACTATGCCGATCGCATCCTAAAAATGGAAGACGGACATCTAACAACAAAACCCAATTGTTCGTAGTAACGACTTCAGTCGTTCTCTTCAATTGTTCGTAGTAACGACTTCAGTCGTTCTCTTCAATTGTTCGTAGTAACGACTTTAGTCGTTCTCTTCAATAGTTCAACGTCCCGACTTCAGTCGTTATCCCCTCTTAGTTGCAACAACCGGCGGGGGTTAAAACCCCCGCCTAATAGCTAAAGTCGGTTAAAACCGACTAAAAACGTGACCGCATAAGACTTTCAGCCGGGTTCAACTGACATCTTGCACCCTTATCAACACCGGCGGGGGATAAATCCCCTCAAGTCGCTTAAAACCGACTGAAAACACCACGGGATAAGACTTATAGTCGGTTTCAACCGACTTTAGCTGTTAGGCGGGGGTTAAAACCCCCGCCGGGTGTTGCCACTGGTGCAAGATGTCGGTTTAAACTTGATTCTGTTACGCCGCCAACGTTAAAACCCCCGCCGGTTGTTGCAACTGAAGTCGTTCCCAATCTCCCAACCCCAACTCAAAACAAATAAATCCTACAAAACCCATGCCAAAACCCACCTCAGAACTGCAACAAAGAATCGAACAACTCCGCCAACAAATCCAAAAAGCCAGCTATGCCTACTATGTCCTAGACAATCCCATCATGGAGGACAGCATCTACGATCGCCTCTATCGAGAATTGCAACAACTCGAACAAGAACATCCCCAATTCATCACCCCAGACAGTCCCACCCAGCGCGTCGGCGAAAAACCCGCCACCCAATTTCAAACCGTCCGCCATAACATCCCCCTGTACAGCTTAGAAAACGCCTTTAATCTCCAGGAATTTTCCCAATGGCAGGACCGCTGGCAACGGATTGTTTCCCCTCCAAACTTTGAATATGTAGCCGAATTAAAAATTGATGGTTCAGCCTTAGCCTTAACTTACAAAGATGGCTTATTAGTCCGAGGTGCAACCCGAGGCGATGGCATAGAAGGGGAAGAAATTACCCAAAATGTTAAAACTATTCGGGCAATTCCCTTGCGGTTAACCTTAGAAAACCCGCCCCCCTTAGTTGAAGTACGCGGCGAAGCCTTTTTAGGATTAGAAGTTTTTGCTAACATCAATCAAGAAAGAGTGCAATCGGGGGAAGCCGAATTTGCTAATCCCCGAAATGCGGCTGCCGGGACTTTGCGACAACTGGATTCCCGAATTGTTGCCCAAAGGCGATTAGACTTTTTTGCTTATACCTTGCAGATTCCAGGAGTGGATGATGATGTTGTTGCCCATACCCAATGGCAATCCTTAGAACTTCTACAAGAAATGGGGTTTAAAGTCAATCCTAATCGCACCTTATGTCAATCCCTGGAGGCAGTGGAATCCTATTATAATGAGTGGGATATCAAACGGAAAGATTTGCCTTATATGACTGATGGGGTGGTGGTGAAAATTAATCCCATCCCCCTGCAAAAACAACTGGGATTTACTCAAAAATTCCCCCGATGGGCAGTCGCACTCAAATATCCCGCAGAAGAAGCCCCCACCCAAATTAAAGCAGTAACAGTGCAAGTGGGACGAACAGGGGCCTTAACTCCCGTTGCAGAATTAACCCCCGTCCAATTAGCAGGAACCACCGTCTCTCGCGCTTCTTTACATAATAGCGATCGCCTCGCTGAATTAGATTTGCATATCGGAGATACGGCGATCGTCAGAAAAGCTGGAGAAATCATCCCAGAAGTGGTCCGGATTCTGGCAGAATTACGCCCGGAAGGTGCTCACCGCTTCCCAATGCCCACCCACTGTCCCGAATGCGGACAACCTGTGGTTAAACCCGCCTCGGAAGCAGTCACCCGCTGTATCAATTTGTTTTGTCCCGCAATTTTGCGCGGTGCTCTAATTCATTGGGGAAGTCGGGATGCTTTAGATATTAACGGATTGGGAGAAAAGCTAGTCCAGCAGTTGGTTGATCGCCAATTAGTTAATTCTGTCGCAGAACTTTACGAATTGGATGTGGAAACCTTAGCTCAATTAGAACGAGTTGGCAAGAAATCCGCCCAGAAATTAGTCGAGGCGATCGCGCAATCCACCCAAAAACCTTGGTCCCGCGTCCTCTATGGATTAGGCATTCGTCATGTCGGCAGTGTCAATGCCCAATTATTAACCGAAAAATTCCCCACCGTTGACCAATTATCTGCTGCATCCGCTGCCCAAATTGAAAGCGTTTATGGGATTGGTGCAGAAATTGCTAATTCTGTCGCCGACTGGTTCCAAGTCCCGGCTAATCAAACCTTAATTGACCGTCTCAAAGCCGCTGGTTTACAATTTGCTGCCACTCCAGTTCCAGAAAAAACTTCGAGTCAATCTGCTGCTATTTTTGCCGGTAAAACCTTTGTGATTACGGGAACCCTTCCCACTCTCAAACGGGATGAAGCTAAAGATTTAATTCAAAATGCTGGAGGAAAAGTCACTGGGTCAGTGAGTGCAAAAACCGATTATTTACTCCTTGGGGAAGATGCCGGGTCTAAGTTGAAAAAAGCCCAAGATTTAGGCATTAAACAACTCTCTGAAGCCGAGTTACTGGATTTATTGGGTTAGTCCAAAAAATAGAATCTTCTAGGAGAGATCCCCCCAACCCCCCTTAAGAAGGGGGGCTTTGGAAATATAGAGTAGCCTGCGTAGGCAGGCTTTGTTCGTATAGCCCCACCCTTGAGGGTGCGGGTTTTTGCAAACCTATCAGTACCGGATTTAGGATTAGGGGAAATGTTGCATAATAGAAGAGTGACATCTTTTTACCCGGTTTAAATCAACGTAATGAGTTTAGAAAATCCACCCACTCCCTTGCGGACTAAACAACCAATGAAACTCCATGAGAGTTCTGGGCGTTGGCGCTTGGGGTTGGGTCTGTCTCTGGTGACGGTGTTCTTATGGGGAGTGCTACCGATCGCCCTGAAAATCAGCGTTCATGCCCTTGATGTTTATACGGTGACTTGGTTTCGGTTTTCCTTGTCTTTTGGGATATTAGTCTGCATTTTAGGGATGCGCCAGCAACTTCCTTCCTTGGAAAAACTGCGAGGAATATCCTGGAAATTACTGGCGATCGCCACAGGCTTTTTGGCGGTGAATTATGCCCTTTACTTACAAGGATTAGCCCAAACTTCTCCTGCCAATGCTCAAGTCTTGATTCAGTTAGCGCCGGTGTTAATGGGGTTAGGGGCGATCGCCATTTTCAAAGAACGCTATACCCTGCGCCAATGGATCGGATTGGGAATTTTAACCCTCGGTTTTGTGGTCTTCTTTCACGAACAATTACAAACGGTCCTGGCCGCCCCTAAAACTTATTTAATCGGCAATATCATTCTGGTGATTGCCGCAGCAGCTTGGGCGGTTTATGCCCTGGCGCAAAAACAACTTTTACAACAGTTAAGTTCCTCTAATATCATGCTGTTGTTATATGGAATTTGTGCCTTATTATTCCTGCCTTTTTCTAGCCCAAGTCAACTCTTAACCCTGAATCCATTAGAGTGGGGAATGTTGATTTTCTGTGGGTTAAATACCGTCGTAGCTTACGGCGCTTTTGCCGAATCTTTGGCCCATTGGGATGCTTCTAAAGTCAGTGCAATTCTGGCGACAACGCCGATTGTAACGTTAGTCTCTGTCTGGGTAATTTCTCTGGGAATTCCCCTGCCGATCGCCCCGGAACAGTTAACGGTTTTAGCCGTAATTGGCGCAATGCTAGTGGTCAGTGGGTCAGCGGCGATCGCCTTGGGAAAACGCCCTCATTCCCCTAGAAAATCGGGCCAACTCTCGCAAAAATCTGGATGATATCCCTTTGAAAAGAGACCTCTCCCCGGCCCTCTCTTCTTAGGAGAGGGAGAAGAAAGAAATCTTTTTATTGCTGTACGGATGGAATTGACATCTTTCTCCCCCTTCCCTGTTAGGGAAGGGGGCTGGGGGGTTAGGTCTCTTTTCAAAATCGAGCTACTCCCGTGGGCTTTTACAGGTCTCTAAATCCTGGATTCTTGACATCCTTTATAAATGCTGAATCATCGTCAAAGCGGAAGCTGCTGCATTTTTTGAAGCAATCGGATCCGGGATATTTAGGGCTAATGAATCAGGGAACTCTCGGGCGGCAGTATCCCGGGCGAGAGCTTGTTTGAGAAAGAGTTGGGCGCGGATTTTTTCGGGGGAATTTTGAGCGTGATTCAACTGTTCCTGCGCTTTTTCTAACTCGGCATGAGCAATTTCGGGGTCAATGCGATCGCCCCGTTCGGCATCATTGACTAAAACGGTGACAATATCCCCTTCAATTTCGGCAAATCCTGACTTGACAAAAATCGGAATCCAAGTGTTTTGATAGCGGATTCTCATGACTCCGACTTTAATAAAGGTAACCAGTGCTACATGACCTGATAAAATCCCTATTTTACCTGTAGTTGTGGGCAAAATCACCTCGGAACTGGGAGCATTCCAGACGGTTTTTGAGGGAGTCATGACATAAACGTTCAAAATCATAGGAGTTGGAAGGTTATTATGTTGATGAACAGATGATTTCAACGTTCTTGGGTGTCAACGGCGATATTATAACGCTTTTCTGTTCGGGCCGGGGAATCCATCCAGTCTGGCCCGAAAATGTCTACTCTCCCTGGGTAGAGTGGCGATCGCCGCGTCTGATCCATCGAGGCCGATCAAGAGACTCCACCGGATCCCCTTGTCAAAGTGGATGTCCCAACTTCAATTTAATGATCCCCCCAACTCAGGAAGCGAGGTACTCCTGGGCACAATTTGAAGTTGACCCCCCAACCCGGACCACCCCTGCTGCCGGGGATGGAGTGGATCCAGACTAGGTTCAAGGTGAGATTGCTTGAATGTTGCGACATCAAGTTGACCGGAATGCGGGGAAAGATCGCCGGACCCGTCTAAGTATCCTCACTGAGATATGATACGATAGAACCTAGACTGTTGTGGATAGCGCGATCGGTCTGGGCTACTTTACCGTTCAGTGCGGGGGTAAATTTTGTTAATTTTTTAAACCTAAACCCCAGGATTGTTTAAAAATAAAATACGAGAGAGCGCCTTTAAATGAAGGGAATAATGTCTGCATGGGTAACCTATTTTGGGTTTAACCATTCAGTCTAAACGCGCCTAATTTAGGTGAATCTATATTGTGAATTGAAAGTCAAACCTTGAAAGAACAGGCGAACAGTCAATAATTATGACCCCTCGTGGTTAATACTTAGTCGGTTCCCCCCAAGGGCTGAACTTCAGTCCGGGGGAGAAAGGGGGCAATCGCCCTAGGATAAAAGGAACAACCCGGGGCGGAGGGATTACTTAGGGAAAATTGCCATGAACTGCTCCCTCAAAATCTCTCAGTAATTACCCTTAAAATTGGCGGTTTCATCTTTTTGAATGTCAAAAAGCTACTGATACTTTAGATAGATTTTATCCCGGTAATTTCCCAAAACTATGCGACTTTAGTTTACCATTGAAGCATAGGCTATCTTTCTGGAGGAGTGACAGGAATGGATTAGACACTCTCAGGTAAATCTTGAGAATAGCCCCAGGATTGAACGGTCTGGGACAATTGTAAGCCCTCAACTTAACGGGGCGATCGCATTTCAGCGAAGCTGGAACAGTCAAGACATTTTATGCTGAGACCTCTTGGGGATGCGGGTTCATTGACCGCCGCAAATTTTTACTTAAAATTGCCGGAAGGAACCCCTAGATTAACAATAGATGCTTTTTTAGTCGGATGACTCATCATGAGTCCAATTCATACCCTTACGATAAACTGCTATGAGAATTTTACTGGTGGAGGATGACGAACCGATCTCGATCGCACTCGTAGCTACATTGAAGCAGCAAAATCATGTCGTAGATGTAGGGACAGATGGCTTGCTCGGCTTAGAATTAGCTCAAGCCTGTGACTATGACCTGCTATTGCTGGATGTCATGCTCCCGAAACTAGATGGAATTAGTTTATGCCGGAAGTTACGCAGTTGTGGCTATCAAATGCCCATCCTGTTGCTCACGGCGAAAGACAGCACAGAAGATATAGTTAAAGGACTCGATGCCGGGGCGGATGATTATCTCGTCAAACCCTTTGACTTACCGGAACTCACCGCCCGAATTCGGGCCTTATTACGCCGAGGAACATCGCCTTTACCCCCCGTATTAGAGTGGGGAGCCTTACAACTGAATCCGAGTAACTGTGACGTTACCTATAACGATCAACCCGTCACCTTGACCCCGACGGAATATCGCCTCTTGGAACTGTTCATGAGAAACAGCACCCGGGTTTATAGTCGCAGTGCAATTCTGGATCATTTATGGTCCTTTGATGAACCCCCCTCGGAAGATACCATTAGAGCCCATATCAAAGGGTTGCGGCAAAAACTCAAATGCAGTGGGGCTCCGGCAGATGCGATCGAAACGGTCTATGGATTGGGGTATCGACTCAAACCGCTTCAGGAGGAGAAATTAGTACAACCGCCGAGCATCCTGATGGCAGGGTTGCCGGACGAGTTGGGATTTTGGTTGCAACAGCGCCTGGGAAATGCGGTGGTCCGGGTGACCCAGACGGGAGAAGATACCCGAACGGAATTGCGCGATCGCCATTGGTCCTTGGTCATTTTAGATCAACATTTGCGTCATCCCTCCCCGGCAGAACTCCTGAAACAAATCAGCAAAAAAGGGCAATCCGCACCCCCAATTCCAGTGATTTACTGTGGCGTAAAAAGGGTAGAACCCTACCCCATCGCCCCCTCGGGCAAAGGTCAAAAACCGCAAGAACCCGGGAATCACTCAACCACAAAACAGCAGACGGAAACCCTAGAACGGGTTACTTCTTTTCTCTATCACCCCCTGGATGGGGAGGAACTCGCTCGTGAAGTCGCTAAACTCCTGAATCTGAACTTATCAGAGCCCCAACCCCCGGTGAAACATGACCCGACGATTGTTGCTGCCATTGGCCAAGTCTGGGAACGTTTCAAAGAGCGGATTGCGGACCGAGTAACGGCGATCGAGCAGGCAAACCAGGCCCTGGAATCTGGGGAACTACCCCCAGAATTGCACGCTAAGGCAAAACAGGAAGCGCACAAATTGGCGGGGTCTTTAGGGACCTTTGGGTTGACTGAAGGTTCGGTGATTGCGCGGCAAGTGGAACAGTTGTTACAGAGTCCCACCCTGGATGCCAGTCAATCTGGGGATCTCACGGCATTAGTACAGGCCCTGCGATCGCAGATCGACCAAGCGCCCATCGAGAGCGATCGCCAGGGGGGAAGTCCCCTCAACGATCTGCCCGTGCTCCTGATGATTGAGGGGGACCAAGAACTGTCCCAACAGATTGAGATTGAGGTCAAAGGGTGGGGAATCAAGGTGGTCAATAGTGACTCGATCTCCTCCGCCCGAACTGCGATCGCCGATCTCCGTCCCGATGCCGTCTTATTAGATTTATCCACCGAAGACACCCTCACCATCAACCCCAACAATAAAGAAGAAGGACTAACCTTACTCTCGGAACTCGCCAATGGATTCCCTCCCCTCCCCGTTTTCGTCGTTACAGACCAAAGTCGGGTAGAAGACCGCTTAGAAGTCGCTCGACTAGGAGGCCGTGCTTTCTTACAAAAACCAGTGAGACCCGCTCAAATCATCGAAGCAGTATTACAGGTTTTGCAGGGAGTGCAGACCACGGAAGCTAAAATCATGGTCGTGGATGATGACCCGCAAATCCTCTCCCTGGTGAAACATTTCCTGGAACCTTGGGGCATGAAAACCGTTGCCCTCTCTAACGCCCAGGGCTTCTGGGAAACCCTAGAAATGTCATCCCCAGATCTGCTGATTCTCGATATAGAATTACCCCACCTCAATGGCATTGAACTCTGTCAGGTCGTTCGCAACGATCCGCGATGGAACAGTCTGCCGGTCTTATTTCTAACCGCCCACACAGGTCCGGATATCGTCCATCAAGTGTTTGCTGCCGGTGCTGATGATTATATTAGTAAACCCATCGTTGGCCCGGAACTGGTCACTCGCATCCTCAACCGTCTCGAACGCATTCAGTTACTGCGAAACATGGCAGAAACCGACCCCCTAACCGGGGTCGCGAACCGGCGCAAATCCATCACGGAATTTGACAAGTTCCTGCACCTGTGCCAACGGCATGAACAACCGATGTGTCTGGCCATGTTAGACCTCGATCGCTTTAAGCAGGTCAACGATCTCCACGGTCATGCAATGGGAGATGCAGTCCTCCGGCAATTTGGTAAGCTCTTACTTCGCACTTTTCGGAGTGAGGATATCGTTGCTCGTTGGGGTGGGGAAGAATTTGTGGTGGGAATGTATGGCATGAACAAGGAGTCCGGGGCCAAACGCCTCAGTGAGTTACGTCAAGTCCTCCATGCCGAACCCTTGGCGATCGGGGAACAGCGTCTCCACCTGACCTTTAGTGGTGGGGTTGCTCAGTATCCCGAAGATGGTAAAACGGTGGATGCATTGTATCGCTGTGCGGATCATGCACTGTATCAAGCTAAGACTGCCGGTCGCGATCGCATCATCGCTTCTAATCATCAAACCGACCCCGGTTAATCTCACTCCCCAATTCCAGCCACAAAAAACGGGCGGAGGTTCAAACCCCCGCCCGTTCTTTATAGCGGTTCTCATCTCTATAAGGTAGAACCCTCACCCCAAACCCCTCTCCCAAGATGGGAGAGGGGCTTTGAATTGTACCTCATGAGTTGAGCAATTGTAGGGTGGGCAATGCCCACCGAATCGAGGTGGGCATTGCCCACCCTACAATTTTTAATGCTTTGATCAACCGGATTTAGTATCAGGGGGGAAAGGGGGATCTGTGCTCGCAGATTTTATTTTTTGGAGTTCCCCGATCTGGATCACTCACTCCGGAATTCAGGATTGCGGCGTCGAATAGCGATCGAACCAAGACTGATAGGTATTGCGAAACCGTTCCTCTTCCACTACCAGTTCAATCCGCACTTTTGCACAACCGTTCGGTTGCCGCTTGCCAATTTCTTCTAAAATTCGGGCCGCAATTTCCGGGGACTGAAATTCTCCGCTGACTTGGTTTGTTCCTTCCCCTGGTGAGATAGCTGAGGCGGTAGGCATGATTTCTGACCCTGCATCGGACGCAGGGCGATAACCGTCTCCCTCGCCTAAAATAATTTCCGCGAGTTTTTTATACTCGGGACTGACTTGCTCAACAATTAATTTTTCCCGACGGATGGGGACTTCGATAATTCGGGTTTCAATTTCTTTGCGGACAACCACTTCACCGACTTTGCGCTTGTGGCGATTCACCACTAATCGTTCTTCCCGTAAGGGAATGTTACTGACAATGACTTCTTTGCGGATCTGCTTAAAGTCTGATAAGGAACTCTGGGAGTCGATTTGATGCGATCGCTCTTCAATGGCGATCGCCTCTTGACTCCCAGGGGAGGGAACCGAGTCTACCCACTCTCCCGGTAATTCCGATGGGTCAATCTCGCCATTATTATTGTAGACCGGGGTTTGATATTCCGGGAGGGCGGCAAAGTGTTGTTTCGTCAGGGAGACAAAAACGGTATTCGTGGCATATTCTATTTTTTCAATCAAATTGCTACTCACTTTCACCAACCGCCCGGGGCGATCGTCTACCAGAGATACAATCAAGTTGAGTTGGTTCTCCGGTTCTACGGTTAAATCCGTGACTCGACCCAGGGGTTGCCCTTCGGAATCGCGGACTGTAAAATCAATCAGTTGACTCTTGAGGTTATCTAATCGAGTTGGAAGTTCGCCCTCAGTCTGAGCATACCCCAGGTTATCCCCTCTCCCCCTTACTTGATCATTCATAACTTGACTGTTCCTTTAGTGTTATTTGAAAAATTTTGACGAAATTTTAAAACCATTTTTAGTCATTCTACCTGAGCCAAAAGCCTTGTTGTTATACTCGGCTTTTGACTCAGGTTAGATGAGGCATCCTGGTGATGGGCTTCCGTTTCATTCCACCCAGCACCTGTTCGGATAAGTTGGCGGCCCGATTCCCCCGTTTTAGGGGGTCGGGCCGAGATTTTACCCGCGCCCGTTTGTTGTGAGATCCACAAGCCAGAAGCTATAGCAGTCCTTGCGTGCCGTTGTGGAAGACCCTCGGCGGCCCCTTTCTCGTCGGCGGCCCAGAACATCCGAGGGGCTAGGGGTGAGGGCACAAATCATTTAGGATTGCTATATTACTTGCGGGGGTGTCGTTCCACCACAGGTTTCCCTTCGGTATCCACTTCCAATTCTTCGCGACGAAGGGTTTCTTGGCCTTCTACCATGTCGCGTTCGACTTCCTTATGGATTGCGACATTTTCCCGGACAAAGGCTTCTTTATGGATGTCAGCGGTTTCTTCGTACACTTCCGCTCGTGCCACTTCGCCTTCTTGGAAATTTGCAGTTCCGGGAGCCACCGCTTGGGCATCGCTCATGCCAGCACTGGTGCGCTCAATGACAACCCGCTCCTTCTCGACAGGAACCGCAGCGCGAGAAACTTCGCTTTCTACCCGCTTACCGACGGCAACTTCCCCGGCTTTGTAACGGTCCTTGTTGGCAATCAAACGTTCTTCGTACAGTTTGAGATTGCGGTGATCGGTATCGTTGCGATCGTAAAGAGCAGGCTCTTGATCGTAGTCGTAGGTATCGGGAGTGTGGGTAGCAGCCGTGGATGGTGCCGGGGTCGCTGCTGCGCCGGTTGCCGCAGTGCGCTGGCGGTAGACATCGCGCACACGCTCTTCATACTCGTAATCGATGGGTTGCAGTTCGTCATATTCGGGCAACTGTTCGGCTTGATTTTTGTCCACTAAGCCGATCGCATAAATCCGTCCAGCATCGTAATCAATCCGAGCCGATCCGATGGGAAGCAACACTTTTTTACCGAATATCCAGAACCCTGTATCAACCACGAGATAACGGAAACGGCCCGTATCATCTAACAGAATATCGTAAACGGTCCCAATTTTCTCATCGGTTGTACCCGCATAGATATCCATTCCTTTAATATCGGTGCCGCCAAAAATTTCGTCTTGATAGTTGGGATAAAAATCGTGAATTTTCACTAAAGCCATGATAAAAATGTATCCTGCATTCGTGTTTACGCTTCTATTATAAGTAGAATTCTTCCAACAATCCCTCTACCTCCGGGGAGATCTAATTCTTGAACTTTTGAACGATTTCAGATTGTATCTTTAACAAAATCACCCCCTTGTTGTGAGTCAATTTACTCAGATCATGTAAACATTTAACTATCTTCCCTGGCGATCGCTGATTAGACTGGATTCAGCCCAGGGAATATTAATAATTCCCGCCTCTATTGCATCTATCCGATGAGGTATCTTTAGGTATTTTCAGAAAGATTTTGCTCTTGATTAGAACATCAGCACAAAGTTATGGGGGGGTACTCAGGGTGAGTGAGGCGCTCACCCTTCTTTACTAATCCCGAATCCCCCAATATACCCGGCCCTTCCCCAAAAAGGGCATTTTTACTACTACAGAGAAGGAGTCACTGCCATGTAAACAAAGCGCAAGACAAAAATTCCCGCTAGAATCCATTGGGTGAGAGCAGTTTCTCGCGCTTTTCCTTGAAACGTCTTGATCAGCGGATAAGCGATCGCCCCCACCGCTAACCCTTCCGCGATCGAAAAGCTCAACGGCATCACCAAAATCGTTAAAAATGAAGGAATCGACTCTGCCGGATCATCCCAGCGAATTCGCCTCACATTTCCCGCCATCAACACCCCCACAATCACTAAAGCCGGTGCCGTGGCAAACCCAGGGACAGCTTGGAACAAAGGAATAAAAAAGATAGATAACACAAATAACAACGCCGCAGTCACCCCGGTAAACCCAGTGCGACCCCCTTCCGCCACTCCTGCCGCAGACTCAATATAAGTTGTCACCGTAGAAGTTCCCAAAATCGCCCCTGCCGTCGTCCCGATCGCATCCGCCATCAACGCTTCCGTCGCCCGAGGCAGTTCTCCATTTTCCCGAATGTATCCCGCCTGGACACCCACCCCTGCCAAAGTCCCAATTGTATCAAACAAATCCACAAACAAAAAAACAAAAGTAACCGCAATCAAATCCCAGAAATTGCTACTACCAATCCCTGCCAAACCCCTAAACGCCTGTCCGAACAAATCTGTGGGAAACGCGGGAAACGCCGCAATTCCCTGGGGAGGCGGTGCAATGCCCAAAATCCAACCCAGGAGTGCAGTCCCCAGAATCCCCCACAACAGCGCCCCAGTAATCCGCCTCGCCACCGCTGCACTGGTAATCACAATTCCGGCGATCGCCACTAAGGTTGCCGGTTCCCGCAAATTTCCCAACCCCGTAATCGTCACCGGGTTCGCCACAATAATTCCCGCCCCTCCCGTTGCCGGATCTCCAGACAGGGCAATATAAGCTAAAAAGAAGCCAATCCCAGCAGCAGTCGCGTGTTTCAGGCATTCCGGAATCGCTTTAATAATTTCGTTCCGCACCTTGGAAAGGGTGAGCAGAATAAACAAAATCCCTTCGATAAAAATAGCCCCTAGGGCAACCCGCCACTCAATCCCTAAACCAATCACAACAGAAAAGGCAAAAAAGGCATTTAATCCCATCCCTGGCGCAAGAGCAAAGGGATAGTTAGATGTCACTGCCATCACTAAAGTGGCGACTGCTGACGAGAGTGCGGTGGCAATGACTAACTCCCCAAATAAATCCCCGGAACTCTCTAAAAATATCGCATTGGATAAAATTGCTGGATTCACGGCTAAAATATAAGCCATCGTCATAAACGTAGTCACTCCAGCAATGATTTCCGTGCGAAAGTTCGTGTGATTTTCCCGAAATTTGAAAAATCGGGCAATCGCGAGTTGGAAATTATAATTTTGGTTAGGGGGAATCGGATTAGGGCGATCGTCTGGATTCATCTTTTCTAGTCTCCTTCAAAAAAAGAAAATCAGCCTCCAGTTTAAAGGACCGCCTGAGCCGATACTGCAACTCCCCATACTTTTTTATCCGGTAATTTCCCCTTTTTTAAGAAAGACAACCCGGTAAACCGGCTCATCTTTATCTAAGGTGGATTGTTCTCGTTCCGTCGCCACCGGCAGCGGATTTTCCGGTAACCACTCCCCTTCCCCTTGCTGTTCAAAGTCCGGATGTTCTGCAAAGCGATCGCGCATTTCTACCGCCACCTCATGAACATCCGATTGCAGAAAAACCATCCCTCCCGGCACCAGATACTTGGCCACATTTTCCACTAATTCCGGTTGAACCACTCGCCGTTTTTGATGGCGCTTTTTAAACCAAGGGTCGGGAAATTGAATCGAAACCCGATGCAAAATCCCCGGAGGTAAGCTCTCAATCAAGGGAGCAAAGGCATGATTGATATTACAAAAAATATAGTGTAAATTGCTTAATTGCTGTTCATCCCGTTCCGCCAGTGCCGTTTCTACTAAAGGCTCACGGATTTCGACTCCCAGAAAATTCCAATCCGGTTCCATTGCCGCCATTTGTAATAAAAACCGCCCCCAAGCACAGCCAATATCTAAATGCAAAGGTTGGCCTGGATGGGTATAGATTTGTGACCACGTTGGGGGGACAATCGGGGTTTGATAGGCATAACTGAGGGGATTAACGTGCTGTCGGACTCGTACTCGAACCAATCTCAAGACCTCCTAGAAAATTAGGCAATGGGGACTGTAATTTTATCGCATTTTGCTTCAGTTTGCCAAGGGGCGCAATCCGCTCAGGATAGGGGAGGTTAGTCAAAAATCTGGGATAGTAGGGTGGGCACTGCCCACCGTAAGTAGGTGGGCAGTGCCCACCCTACAATTTCTACTCATCCGCTACAAATTTCCTAGAGACTGCTGAAAAAGTTGGCAAAGAAATTATGCAAAAGTTCTTCATGAATCAAGGCGCGATCGACAATGGCTTGAATGGAAATATCAGAAAGCGGGTCACCATTGGCATACTGTTCTATCCAAAGTTTACTAATTAGATTGGGGTCTTCGGGGATGTCGGCTAATTCCCAACCCGGGAGTTCTAACTCAGCCATGAGTTGAGTGACTTTCGGATCATAACTAAGGGCGAAACAGCGACATCCTGACGCAGCGGCCATAATTAAACTATGAAATCGCATTCCAATGGTCATTTCAACCCCGCGAAAAAGTCCTTTGAGTTCCCGGGGGTCTTCGAGCATAAATAGATGATTGGGACCGGGAAGTTGGGCTTGAATGGATTGAGCGATCGCCAAATCTTGAGAGGCTTGAAAGGGGACTAATAACAGACAAGTATTGGTGGCTTTTTGAAAGGAAATTAAGGCACGGGTGAGGGTGTCTAATCGGGCGGGAGTTAACAGGGGATGCGATCGCAAGTTTACCGCCACCCGAGGGGCGGGTAAATCCCACAACCCGGGAACAGGTTTCCCCTCCAACGCCCAAACCGGATCCGGTGCCATTGTAAAGGGAATCTGCCAGTCGGCGAGTAAAGCAGCAGAACCGCGATCGCGCACACTCACCTGGGTGCATTTAGAAAAAGTCTGTTTCGCAATCTGGCGGGTGAAGGGGCGCTGTAAAGGACCTACTCCTTGTCCCCAGGCGATCGTTTTTAATCCCAGTCCCTGCGCCAATCCCATCAACCCGGCATAATATAAGGGGCTAACGGCGCTGGTGACATCTTGGATCAAGCTGCCTCCCCCCCAAATAAACACATCCGCCTGCCGCAGCAGTTGCCAGACGGAAAAGGCAGACATCCGATTGTAGGCAGAGACTTGGTAGCGATCGCGAGTCTGGGGGGGATTACCCGAGAGCACCAGTGGGGTGACCCCTTCAGGCAGCATCTGCAATAACGAGGCTAACAGAGCCTCATCCCCGGCATTCCCTTTTCCATAATATCCACAACAGACTGCCCGAATTGGCCCCACAATCTTCCTCCTGTCAAACTCGCCAATGGATTAAATTTTCTGCGCTTACCTCAATAACAGGATTAACCCATCCCCCTTGTCAAGAGGTTAGAGTCCGGCCCAATCGGGTTAAAATAAAATACAACAAGGGCTAATGCCTATGGTGTTGTCTATTTTTTACTGATTAAATTCATGCACGCCCTCTCTATTCCCACCTGGATGATTCACGTTTCCAGCGTCATTGAGTGGATCGCCGCCATTTGGCTGATTTGGCGCTATGGCGACTTGACGGGCGATCGCTATTGGCGAGGATTATCCTTTGCCATGCTTCCGGCATTGGTAGGGGCGATGTGTGCTTGTACCTGGCACTATTTTGATAATCCCACCTCCTTAGACTGGTTGGTAACCCTACAAGCGACGATGACGGTAGTGGGAAACTGTACCCTCTGTCTAGCCGCTTGGTGGATTTGGCGATCGGCAAAACTTCAGGACAAATCTCAGGATTCTACATTAATGGAGGAGGGTCAAGAACCGGCGATCGGTCCTCAAAAATAACCGGATAAATTTGGGCAAATTCATTAACTCACTCCCGAATTTTTGCAGATAAAATCAACAACTTTTTAAGATAAACCGATGATTTCTAAAGATACTTTGTTTGCGGTTTCCCTATTTCCCTATCTGGGATTTTTATGGTTTATCACTCGTTCGGGGAAAATGCCCCGGTTAGCATTAATTGGGTTTTACGGCACTTTAGTATTTGTTGCCGTGACCATTCCCGTGGGGATTTACGCCCTCAAAGTCTATCACCAGTCCTTAGCAAATGTGGATGTTTTACATGGAGGAGCAGAAGTATTTTTGACCCTCTCTAACATTTTAATCGTGTTGGGATTCCGGCAAGCACTGCGGCGATCGAGTGAGGATGGGTGAAAAGTTCGTAGTAACGACTTCAGTCGTTCTCTTC
>JAABSJ010000311.1 GCA_011390515.1 Oscillatoria sp. | reverse complement strand
AGAGGTCTATGATCAGTTCGGTGGTTTTTCTCGCTTGATTTAACAGATCCACATCCGTGGGATATTTGATATCGGCAGGGGCAACTGTTGCATCCATTAATAGCCGGCCTCTATTCCCTTGTGGTTTTTCGGCTTCTTCTAACTTTTTTGTGCTAGGTTCCTCCGGATTCAATCCTAGACTTGTTTGGACAATTCTGCGATTGATTTTTTGAAGCATATCCGAACTAATTCTTTGCCGAAAATGAACCATCATTGAAGGGTCAAATGGCGCTTCGTTTTGATAACTGTTTCTTCCAATAAAATACTGTAAGTAAGGGTTTTCCTGGATTTGCTCAACAGTTTCTCGGTCACTGATTCTCAATTTTTCTTTGATAATTAAAGCAGCCAGTGCCATCCTAAAAGATTTGGCTGGTGCCCCCATGTCTTCTGAGAAATTCTGGGCATATTCTGCCTCAAATTCGGACCACGGAATTAGCTTCGACAGAACTATCTAACGATTGTCTTCACACAGCTGGCCCTCAAAGGGAAGTTCAAAGGATCCTTCTGGCCCCAGGGCTTTTTGTGATTTTCGATACATTTTCCCTTCACCGATGCACAACAATTTCCAATTTTACCCCTTTTTCCTGTCTTTTGTGTCCGGGCAATACTTCTACAAGCCTTGTCTCATCAGCGTTTCGCTTTTTTTCAGCAAGCCCTAGTTCAGCCGTGTAAGCAAGCGAGATGGAAAGGTCTGGGAAGATCCAAGCTAGGAACTAAACATCAAATGATTAAGTTTGAGTAAGTTTTAGAGAGCGGTTAATTCAGTACAGGCACAATCTCTGACCCGGTTGGGACTGGAACGGTTGGGCTTTTTTTGAGGTTGAGCTGTGGCACAAACTTGGGACCGCAGAAGGTGATGCGCTTCCTTGCAGGCGGCAAATCGGTGTTGAGATAAGCCGATCGCCCCGGATAAGCCCCTTTGAGCGATCGCGGTTTTGATGTATTGAGAACAGGAGTCCCCACCGTAGAGGATTCGATGAGCGCAGGAAAAGCCTTTATGGGGGGAAAGGTGTTTTTGATAGCCGGTAATCGAGGCGATCGCGATCGCCCCCAAGAGTCTTGAATCCCGTAACAGCCGCGAATCCAGTCCATTCGAGTTCATGTTGCCCCAGGGAAGATGGCCCTTATTTTAAGTCCAAGTTTATTCTTTTACCCAGACTAAATTCCAGCATCCGCCAAACCGGGCCAATTGTGTAGAAATATTAAGCTATGTTTCATTTTCTTCACATATAGGGGGTTAACCTGATAAACAGGGCGTCGTCCGTGATACGATTGCTTTCCGTAACCGTCACAGATAGGGAGAACTTCTTTGGCACTACGGGTTGCTGTTGTTGGATCGGGACCGGCTGGTTCCTCTGCTGCTGAAACGCTTGCAAAAGCAGGAATTGAGACCTACCTGTTTGAGCGCAAGCTGGATAATGCGAAGCCTTGTGGCGGGGCCATACCCCTCTGTATGGTGAGCGAGTTTGATTTGCCCGATCACATCATTGATCGCCGGGTGAGAAAAATGAAAATGATCTCCCCGTCCAATATCGAAGTCGATATCAATTTAGAAAAACAAGAAGAATATATTGGGATGTGCCGCCGGGAAATCCTCGATGGATTCCTGCGCGATCGCGCTGAAAAACTAGGTGCAAACCTGATTAACGGTACCGTTCACAAACTGGATATTCCCACAAACAACAAGGATCCTTATATCCTCCACTATGCGGACCATTCCGATGGATCCGTGGCAGGGACCCAAAAAACCCTAAAAGTGGATCTAGTCATTGGGGCTGACGGGGCGAACTCTCGCGTCGCCAAAGCCATTGATGCCGGGGACTATAACTATGCGATCGCCTTCCAAGAGCGGATTCGCCTCCCGGAAGACAAAATGGCCTATTACAATGACCTCGCAGAAATGTATGTGGGAACCGACGTTTCCCCAGACTTCTATGCCTGGGTCTTCCCCAAATATGATCATGTCGCCGTGGGAACCGGCACCATGAAAGTCAACCAAGCCTTAATCAAAAAGCTGCAAGCTGGCATTCGCACCCGGGCCGCCAAACGGCTAGAAGGGGGCGAAATCATCAAAGTGGAAGCCCACCCGATTCCCGAACATCCCCGTCCGCGTCGAGTGGTCGGTCGCGTCGCCCTCGTCGGAGATGCTGCGGGGACCGTCACCAAATCATCTGGGGAAGGGATTTATTTTGCAGCCAAATCTGCTCGGATGTGCGCCGAAACCATCGTCGAGTTTTCCGAAGGCGGGACCCGCGTTCCCACTGAGGAAGAACTGAAAATTTACCTGAAACGTTGGGATAAGAAATACGGCATCACCTACGCGGTACTGGATATCCTGCAACGAGTCTTCTATCGCACCGATGCCACTCGGGAAGCCTTTGTGGAAATGTGTGCCGATATGGATGTTCAGCGCATGACGTTTGACAGCTATCTGTATAAAACCGTCGTTCCTGCCAATCCTTTGGTGCAGATGAAGATTACGGCGAAAACCATTGGTAGTTTGCTCCGGGGTAACGCCTTGGCCCCCTAGAACCGATCATAACAGGATCCAGCTAGAACCGATGAATCGGGAAAGCTGGATTCTGTTTGGAGTCATCCGCAAGCTGATCCGGGCGGTCAGCTTTTCTGGAAATTGTTAGAAAGAGCGCTCTCCCGCGACCTTAAATAGTTTGGGGGAGCCTTTTTCTATTGAATCCTGAATCACCCTGAACAAAGAGCCGTTTCACCCCACCGGGTAGAACTTCAGAGAGTTCAAAAAGCCGAAACTCCCGATTTTGTTCTTCCTTTATTGGGGGGTGAAACTATACGGCTTGGGGGTTTTCATTAGCCGGTGCAGTGCTAGGCAACTCTAAGCAATAACCCGCGCCATAGACCGTTTTAATGTAGCGAGGATGTCGAGGATCGGGTTCGAGTTTCGTCCTTAGATGTCTAACATGAACCCGGATCGTTTCGATATCATCATCGGGGTCATATCCCCATACTTCTTTGAGAATTTCACTGGGAGAGACCGTTTGGCCGTGACGTTGCAACAAGCAGTGCAACAGTTCAAATTCCAGGTGAGTCAGCTTGACCGAGCGATCGAACCAAATGGCCTCAAAGCGTTCAGGGACGAGAGTCAGGGGTCCATAGTTGAGAATCTCCGCGTGTTTGGCAGCCTGGGGAATGCGATCGGTGCGTCGCAACAAGGCTCTCACCCGTGCAAGCATTTCTTCAACTTCAAAGGGTTTAGTCAGGTAATCATCAGCGCCTGCATTGAAACCTTCGACCTTATCATGGGTTTGACCTAACGCTGTCAGCATCAGGACGGGTATATCGGCAGTCCGCTCATCACGACGAAGGCGTTGACATACTGTGAATCCATCCACCCGAGGCAGCATCAGATCGAGCATGATTAAATCGGGGATCAGTTGCAGCGCAAGCGCTTGACCTTTGATGCCATCTTCGGCTTGACTGACTTCATAGCCAGCCATCTCCAGATTGACGGCGACTAATTCTGAGATTGCAGGGTCATCGTCAATGACGAGTATCCGGGGCATGGTTCAAAATTTTGAAAGACTGGGTTGATTACGGTTCATAAAGAACCCTGTAGAGAATCGTAAAGATTCCTCTACAAATTATAAGCAAGGATTGTGAACTACCCGATGCTGATTCAAAGAATACAGCACGGGCTTCCTACCCAGAAACCAGCGCAGTAGTAGATTTCTTTCGTCCTCTATTACTGCGGCTTACAGTTTGGCGATAGGCTTTGCCCCTTGTTCCACAGCTAAAATCTTTCCAAAGAATTATTCCTGGATTTTAAGTGCTTAGATCTGGGGGAGGAGCAGGCATCGGATCCGCCCTATAATTTATCATCAAATGGATAATTTGTAAGGCAATAAACCCATTCTCCAGCATTCTCACCCCGGAGTAAAGGTAATTATCCCTCCAAACCTCCCCCAGAGCGCCCTAGGGCGACAATCCGGAGGCTACTCCGGACTAGGGGCGTGTAAATCCCCAGGGGTATTAAAATTTCTCAACATCCGGAATTCCGCAGTGCCTACCTCCAGGGGAGTAGCCCCAATCTGGGGTAACCACCGTTGAAACGATCGCCCCCCTTCCTCCAGAAACTGCCGCAACGGTTCTACGGCGCATTGCCGGTAAAATCCACACATCGGATGCCAAAGCGTTCCCTGCTGCGGCACCAAAGCCAGACTTTCCGGGGGAATCAGGGGTAATTGAGCGGCCCACTGTTGGACGATCGCCGGATCTAATAACGGTAAATCACAGGCTAACAACAACACCCACTCCGCCTCAATCTGACGCAACCCTTCCCCAACCGCCCCTAAAGGACCCTTTTTGTGATCCGTCTCTGACAGCGCCTGGACCCTCCGTCCTGAGAGATGTTCCGGACTCAGCAGAGACTCATAGCGTTCCGGCCAAGGGGTGATGTAATAAACCTGGGGCGCACAGTGACAGGCCACTTCACAGACGCGCTGGAGTAGGGGCTTCCCCTCCCAGAGGATTTGGGCTTTATCTTCCCCCATGCGAGAACTTTGGCCTCCAGCGAGGATGAGGGCCGCGAGTTGGGGATTGGTTGGAATGGATTCGCTCATCGTTTGCTAGGGTTTTAAGGACTAGCCCTGTCAAGGGGGTAAATTGAATGACGAAAAATCGTTATTTCTTGTAGGGGCGCAATGCTTGCGCCCAAAAGAGGGCGCAAGCATTGCGCCCCTACAATCTACAAACCT
>JAABSJ010000310.1 GCA_011390515.1 Oscillatoria sp. | reverse complement strand
TTGAGGGTGCGGGTTCTGTCCCCGATGCAAAACAAAAAAAAGAGGGACACAGTATTACTGTGTCCCTCTTTTTGATTTATATGGAGCTAAGCGGACTCGAACCGCTGGCCCCCTCAATGCCATTGAGGTGCTCTACCAACTGAGCTATAGCCCCGTTCAGCGCTTTATTATATTGGCACGAACCCGATTACTTTGTCAACTAGGTTAATAAAAAATTTTCAAAAATGTTCTGCCGGAGTCTGGTAATCCTTGCTCTGAGAGGATTTCGTGCTGGATACATGGGATTGAACGCATTGTGGCATTTTGAGGGCTATGGCAGCAGTGGTGCGCGATCGCCCGGTTCGGAATAATAATAATCTATCGTCCCCGTTTCTATCCAAGGATTCACACTCACCGCGCTGGTGGAAGTGTAATAAGACTCCAGCACTCCTCGATTCGCCATTTCTCGGACATACAGCATATAGTCGCCCATCAGGAAATAGACAGCCATCATTGCTGCTGCCGCCATTGCGACTAAGGTACCTGCGAGCATGAGCGAAAATTCATTTTTATCGACGGCTTGCTGCATCAGGTGCAGGGACCAGGCCACCAAAGCTATGACGATTATGAGGATCAGAATCATAACTTTACATATATTCCCCGATTACTTTACATATTTTAACATCCTCTCAGATTAAGTGGGTAGAGCTACAGAAAAAATCCCACTCCTACCCATTCGAGAGGAGGGGGAACAAAAATCCATGCAGGGTAAGGATTAGCAGGAATTTGCAGAGACAGACAGCGCCGGTTATATCGTAAACCTTAAGATAATATTCATACTTTAGAGAGACGGCAAAGAATTAAGGGAGAATTAATGCCTGGGTGCCGATCGCGTTTGGGATGAAGTCTTTAAAAACCCGCACCCTGAAGGGTGGGGCTATACGGACAAAGCCCGCCTGCGCGGGCTAAGGCTGATTCTTGGGGTTTTTAGGTGGGCTGAATCTACCCAGGTTTAGAGTCGTTTGGACTCCCCTTTACAATTGACGGATGGGGACTTGCCGTTCAGCGAGGTAGGTTTTAATCTCAGAAACGCTGAGTTGGCCGTAATGTAACAAAGAGGCAAGCAGGGCCGCTTCCGATTGGCCGGTGGTGAGGGCCTCATAAATATGTTGGCAGTTTCCGGCCCCTCCGGAAGCAATCACGGGGATTTGGACTTGTTGGGCGATGGTGCGAGTTAGTTCTAAGTCATACCCCGCTTGAGTGCCGTCGGCATCCATACTGGTGACGAGTAATTCTCCGCATCCGCGTTGTTCGACTTCTTTCGCCCAGGCGATCGCATCGATGCCGGTATTTTCACGCCCCCCGCGCACATACACATCCCAACCGGGATTTTCTGGATCCGTGCGCCGACGGGCATCGATCGCCACGACAATACATTGATTCCCAAAGCGATCGCTGGCTTCATTAATAAAATCAGGGTTTCGCACCGCTGCCGAGTTAATGCTGATTTTATCGGCCCCTGCTCTTAACAATTTTTTAATTGTTTCTAAGGATTGGATCCCGCCCCCGACGGTCAGGGGGATAAAAACCTGTTCGGCAGTGCGGTAAACCACGTCAAAAATAATGTCCCGGTCCTCATGAGTAGCGGTGATATCCAGGAATACCAACTCATCGGCACCGGCTTCATTGTAAACCTGAGCCAGTTCTACAGGGTCTCCGGCATCCTTGAGGTTGACAAAGTTGATTCCCTTGACAACACGACCGGCTTTGACATCTAAACAGGGTAAGATTCGTTTGGCAAGCATGATGAGTTCGGTTAGGGGACTAGAGAAAACCGCAGGAGCAAGGGATCAAGGTAGAAAATTCCGGGAGCATCCCCTCACCCTAAATCCCTCTCCCACAAGGGGAGAGGGACTTTGAATCTGGCTCCCCTTCTCCCCCTGAGCTAAGTCGAAGGGTTGGGAGAAGGGGCGGGGGGGATGAGGGCAGATTGTCCAAACTGCGATGCACCCAAAATTCCTTCCTCAACCTTTGTCCAAAGGCTTCATAATCAGGGACAAGCACTGATAAACTGTGGAATGGTTCAATCAGAGGAAACCCACAGGATTTCAAATGAAAATCGGTCAAAAGGTCAAAGTTACCCGCCTCAGAGAAAGATTGTCTGCTGATCTGGTCGCCAAAATTAAAACCAATCCCGTCGGCACAATCAAAGATTTTAAAATGACGGATGCCAGCGGTGTTGGAGTGGTGGTTCAGTTGGACAGCGGAATCACCACTTGGTTCTTTGAGGATGAAGTCCAAGCCCTGTAAGGGGGGCGATCGCGGTGGGAACAGTGGGGAAACCAACCTGTCACTCCCGCGATCGACCATTAACATAAGAAAGGTTCGAGTGGCTCAAAACAGAAACAAATGGCCTTAATTTTGACCTTTTTAGGAAAAGGTGGGACTGGAAGAACGACCGTGGCGATCGCTGCTGCCAAGAGATTTGCATCTCAAGGTAAGCGCGTATTGCTCGTCGGCCAGGATAGCAGTCCCGCTTTTAGTTTACTCGTCGGTGCGACCGTCACCTGCGATCCCATAGAAATCGGCGCTAACCTCAAAGCAGTACAGCTAGAATCAGCGGTACTGCTGCAACGCAGTTGGCAACAAGTGAAAGATTTGGAAGCGGAATATCTACGGACTCCGTTTTTTAAAGAAGTTTATGGGGAAGAATTGGGGGTATTGCCGGGGATGGATAGCGCCCTGGCACTGAATGCCCTGCGCGAGTATGATGCCAGCAATCAATATGATGTGATTGTTTACGATGGCAGAGGGGATAAAGATACCCTGCGGATGCTGGGAATCCCCGAGATTTTAAGCTGGTATATTCGGCGATTTCGCGGGGTGTTGGCGGAATCGGAACTGGGGAAAGCCCTGTCGCCTTTTGTGCAACCTGTTACCAGTACGGTGTTTAATAGCGGCTGGTCCCTGGATAATGTCGGGGGTAAACCGGCAGAACAAGCGACGGATTTATTGGAAAAGGGGAAACAGTCCGTGGGTGACCCCAATCGGGTGATTGCTTACTTGGTGACGACGGGCGATCGCCTTGCGGTGGAAACCAGTCGCTATCTCTGGGGAAGTGCGCAACAAGCGGGACTCACCATTGGCGGATTGATTTGTAATTTAACCCCAGTCACCGATGAAGTGGTGGAACAATTTGCACCCCTGCCGGTGACTGTCATTCCTCAGATGGAGGGGAACGATTGGGAACCTCTGATGGATGCCTTGCCAGACTTCAAGAAACCAGCAGGCGTCCCCCAACCGATTGAAGTGGACCGGGTGAATAGTCAAGTGAAGCTATTTTTGCCCGGGTTTGACAAAAAACAAGTCAAGCTGACGCAATATGGTCCAGAAGTGACCATTGAAGCAGGGGACCAACGGCGTAATATTTCCTTGCCTCCGGAGTTAAAGGGGAAAGCGGTGAAAGGGGCGAAGTTTCAGCAGCAATTCTTAATTATTTCGTTTTGACGGGTTTTAAGGTGTTTTAAATGGTGCGATCGCCCGTGGGATGGGTTTCAGTTGGACTGGATACATCCCACGGGCGATCAAGTATAGCCTTGGACACGGTTATGAGGTACATTTTTTGATGGCTTTGGAGTGCGAGCATCTTGCTCGCTTTTTAATAGACCTCTTGCAAAATTCTTTAAAGCCCCCCTTCTTAAGGGGGGTTGGGGGGATCAATCCTTTTTTTTGCAAGAGGTCTAATAAGTAGCGAGCAAGATGCTCGCACTCCTGGTCGCATCTGTACTTCATAAGTTCACCGAACCGCTATATCTTGGTATGGGATTAAGATGTTCGCGTTTGAGCATTGGAAAAATGCAGAGGGGTTCAAGCGATCGCCTTGCTGCTAGGGAGGCGTTATCCCATAATCAATTAGACTGATTATTTAACGAACCGAAACTCTCCCAAGTCTGATATGTCTAACCCCCCTACATCTGAGTCCAATCTGTCCAACTCTCCCGATCGCGTTCCACCCCCGGAGGCTGTAGATTCAGCAACACCCATCCCCAGTGCTTCCCCTGAGTCATCCAACCGCAATGCTAGAACTCGGCAGATGTTGGGGATGAAAGGGGCGGATGTCCAGGAAAAATCCTTATGGAAGATTCGCCTGCAATTGATGAAACCCATCACCTGGATTCCCTTGATTTGGGGTGTGGTGTGTGGGGCCGCTGCTTCCGGTAACTACGAATGGAAGTTAGAGCATATTTTAATCGCCGCCGCTTGTATGTTGATGTCTGGCCCTTTACTGGCAGGCTACACTCAAACCATTAATGATTTCTACGATCGCGATTTAGATGCGATTAATGAACCCTATCGCCCGATTCCCTCTGGGGCGATCGCCGTCCCGCAAGTGATTAGCCAAATTTGGGTGTTGTTACTCGCCGGGATTGGGGTTGCCTACGCCCTGGATATCTGGGCGGGTCATGATTTTCCCACGATTACCGCCTTGGCAGTCGGGGGTTCCTTCGTCTCCTATATTTATTCGGCCCCCCCGTTGAAACTGAAGAAAAATGGCTGGTTAGGAAACTATGCCCTGGGTGCCAGTTATATTGCCTTGCCTTGGTGGGCGGGACAAGCCCTATTTGGGGAAATTGGTCCCAAAATCATGGTGATCACCCTGATTTACAGTATGGCGGGATTGGGAATTGCGATCGTCAATGACTTTAAAAGCGTTGAAGGGGATAAACAACTGGGTTTGCAATCCTTACCCGTGATGTTTGGGGTCGGGACTGCTGCTTGGATCTGTGTCCTGATGATTGATATCTTCCAATTGGGAATCGCCGGATACCTGGTTTCGATTCACCAAAACCTGTATGCGGCGATCCTGAT
>JAABSJ010000309.1 GCA_011390515.1 Oscillatoria sp. | reverse complement strand
ATTCCAATTCCCTTTCTTGGGCGTTTCGATAAAACAGTCGAAACGGTTGCTGCTTCTGGATCTGCTCCTCGGCACGCAGACGCCATGCCTCGCTGGGTTGAGTTACCCGTTGCTGGAGGGCCAGACGCAGGGGGGCTTCTAAATTCCCTCGGTCTAGGAGTAGAGTAGTCAGGGTTTGGGCTTCGGGGATATAGCCTGAATCAATCAGGAGGCGGTTGGCTTGATCGAGGGCCTGAACCTGGGCGCTAGTCAGGGTCAGGGACTGTCCCACTTGAAATTGTCCCTGGGCGATCGCCGTCAGCAACCCCGAGATACTCCCGCGATCGCCCCACAGCACCTTCAGTTCAGCAGCAATTTCTTCCAGTCGTTCCTTAGTCCCTGGGGGAATTGACAGTGTAATGGTGTCTTTCTTTCGGATCATTTAAAAACTACACTTGCACTTTTAAATTTATTATGCCATAGTAGCTATTGTAATTGAACACGAGGTCGAATCTTATGTCGCAACGTCTTCGACTCTTGAAAGGCCCACCCACAAGTTTGGAGGAGCGCTACTTTAGCGATATTCGCCCGGTACTGTACCAACGTCATGGCAAGCATCAGCAGTACGGAGTCAGAACCGGAAGCACTTTGGCAGAACATTTGGATTCAGCTTGTCAGTTTATCTTGACCGTCAGCCGCCAAGCCGGAGTCCCGGACCGGATCCGGGAAATTCTCCTGGCAACCGCAGCGGTTCATGACCTCAACAAACTCGACGATTCCGGTCGTAAGGTGAAACAGTTGGCGAGGGATCGGGCATTTCTGGAACAACAGCTTGAGGAAGCCTGTGTCCAGTCTCTGGTTCAGGGAGAAGACTCGCTGGAACTGGCTCGACGCCTGATCGAAAGGCACTCGGGTCACGGGGTCAGCGATGGGATGATTTTTTCCCCGGAACCGGACGAGATGGAACCCTGGGTGGCGATGTTAAGAGCTGCCGATTTATTTGATTTAGGAATTCCTGAACAAAAGCGGATTCAGAAATTGCAAACGGAGCTAACTGTAGCCTTTGAGCGGCCCTGTTCTCTTTACCAAGTGAGAGTCTCGAAGGATCAGGGATACATCACGGCTTTATTGCTCAATGCCGTGGAGGAAATTTTAATCAAACAAGGACTGACTCCCTTGGCGATTTTCCCCGATGGAGTTTTGTTTGAGGGGGTAGCTTGGCCGAAAGGAGATTTAATCCCCAAAATAGCAGCACGGTGGCAATCCAAGATTAATGAAGTGTTTGGGAAAAATATCGAGCAATTGGTGAATACAACCAAGGATGGAATTAAAATTTCTCCCCAAGCGATCAACCAAGATATCGATGAAGTGGTGGCGATCGCCTTCGGGTTTTTGGAAAAAAAGAAAGGAGGGTTTAAAGCCAGCAAAATTGAGCAGGATATTGCCAAGTGGGGACAAAAAGCGGGTTCAACGGCCTTAGCACAGGCGGAAGCGGTGGGATTAGTCCCCGTGAGTAACCCCGAAGAATTTGCGATCGCAGAGGGATTAAAAGCGGTTTATTTAAGTTATCGCAGCCTTCATCCCCAACCGAGTACCCAAGAAGTTTGGGATTTAATCGCCGATCAGGTGGGGATTTCTCCGGTTCATCGGGCGGCGATCGAACCCTTTGACCCGCAGTATGCTCGTCCTTTGTTTGCCGCCAAAGTGGTTACAAAAGGCCGCGAAGGAATCGAAGTAGCCTTGCGAGACTCCCTCCAAAGAAGAAAAGAGAGTGAGAGCGGAAACGATGGCTCAGAGGACTCAACGATTGCTCCAGAAATTCGCACAGCAGTCGAGCAACTGTTGAACCTACCTATTCCCTCGTTGCTCAATGGATTTGATGCCTTGACCGATTACATTACGACCCCTCCCAAAGAGCGGTCTTCTATGGGTTATACATCAGCGAACACTGAAAAACTGCGGTCTCCAAATATGCCACCGGGAACCAAAGTGCAGATGTTTTCTAATCGGATTCCCGGTGGAATGAGTGCGGAACCGACTCGGTACGCGGATTCTATTGAAGCATTAGCCTATCAGTTAGTTGCGATCGGGGGACAGTTTCCGGCAGGTAGTAAACATGAACCGATGTACTTACACTTCCTCCTGCCTTCCGGTTCTTCTCCAGAACTACGGCGAATTTGGAGCGATTTCTTACGGGATAAAGCCCGAATTAATTTAGAAGGTGGACCGATTCAAGTTGATGAACGGCAACTTTATCGGGATAACAGCTTAGAGTTCAAATCTAGCAAAGTTGTAGGATTTGCCTTTCCTCAACGCTCGGATTTTATTAATGGCAACGTCCTAATTCCTTTATTATGGGGGGATACCAATGTTTCTGTAGCGCTGCTTAAGTCATTGTGGTTGGCATTAGAACTGTCTTTATCCTTAGAAGTTGGATTTCCATTTATTGTCAGCTCTCATTTGGAAATAGAACCTTCTGTAGAGGTTTATGGCAAAGTCGAAGGAATTCCCACCTCCCTCATCCCGTTACTAGAAACAGGGCAGTATAGTCGGGAAGATGCCACCAAAATTCGGGACAGACTCCGATGTCTTGGACCACTGGTTTTAGCCGTTGCCAGCCCTAAAAAGCGGGATGATTGCCTGTATGATTTAGCGCGGGCAACATCCCAACCCTTTAGCCTTTACTACGTTTTATTGCGATGGATTTTGCGAGAAAAAGAGAATCCCAACTGGGAACAAATCTGGAGTGACATTTGTGAACCCCTGAATACTTTACTGGAGAGTCTTATGCCCGATGACAATCATATCTTAACGCAATACCTCAAACAAGCGGCTCAACTGGCAGTTGCCGGAAAAATTTGGGGGTCTTATAAGCGGACTTCTTCCATAGAACCATTTGGCAATTTTATCGCTGCCATTCGTTCTCAAAAGCCTTACATGGATTTGGACCTGGTATTTGCCGCCCTGGTGCAAAATTATCATACCCGACTCGATCGCATTCGAGAGCATGGGGTTGGTGCAACCAAGTTTGAGCAAATCACGGAATATTATCAAGTCTTGCGCCAACTTTATGAGGAGGTCTATCAAGGTCGAGCCGAAAAGCTCATTGCTGACCAAAAAACCTTAGAATCTGCTTATTTTTTCTTCCTGCAAGATGCAAGAAATAAAGCCAAGTCTGAGTCTGAGAATTCCGAGATTGAAGTAACTGAAACTATTGAATAGGAGACTGAATTATGTCCATTCAAACCCTGAGCAAATTCCTCGCACCCAACTATGAAAATTTCCCGAAAGGTCGGACCATCGGGGTGGTGGTCTTGCGGAAAACCCAATCTGAGTTAATTCTCCGCACTGAAGGCTCCGGCGAACCCATGTGCAGTGAATTTGTACAAGCTGGATTTCAGCATAAAAATTCGATTCAGCGTTTAGTCATGACCAAGCGCAAACAAGTCGCTCCTGAACGGCGATTTGGTCGGGAACAACTTCGCGGATTTGAGCTTTTATATCCGAACAAAGACGGAGCAGTCTGTTCTCTGAATACCAATGCGCCTTGTGAAATGTGTATCGATTGCTTTCTATATGGATTTGCTGCCGGTGGAGGAGGCGCACAAAAAAGCCGAGTTTGGACAGAAGACGCCTTTAGCTTATTGCCAACTTCTGAAACTGTAGCTGAACGCACCATCAATGCTATTTTTGAAACGGGAACCATGCGCGATGAAAATGGCAAAGCATCGACCGCCCTCAATACCAGTGAGTATATCAAACCTGGGGTACACTTTTTGGATGTGGTGACCCTGAAAGATATGACTGCGGATGAGATGCGGTATGTTCTGGGCAATATTTTGATGACCCCCCGATATGGTGCGGTTTCCAGTCGCATCGGACGCATGGAAAATCAGATTTTAGGGATATTTGGAGGGATTACAGAACTGCCCAGTTCGTTGGAGTTGGTGCAAAGTCTCTACGATGCTTTGATAGAGGCCAAAACGCCCTTAGAGCATCCGTTTGATACGGATTTGTTGGCACGGATGACCAAAGATGCGATCGCCACTTGGACAAACCGTCGGGGGATTTCTATGCAGCTAACGGAAGATCAATTAACCGCTGTAATCGCAGATGTTGACCATCACTGGGATGGAGAGCGAGAAACGTTTCTCAAACGCCTGGATCGTTCTTATGAAACGTTCCGCAAACCTCCGGCAAAGGCTTCTAGCAGTCGGAAGGGCAAGAAAAATGCTGAACCTGTAACCCCAGAAGGTTAAAATCTGGCTCCCCCCTTCGACCCGTCGAAGGGGGGTTGGGGGATGAGGGCCAGACCGGAAAAAATGAGATACACCTGACATCTTGCACCATTCTCAACAACCGGCGGGGGTTAAAACCCCCGCCTAACAGCTAAAGTCGGTTGAAACCGACTGAAAATACCACTGTATCAGGCTTGCAGTCGTCTTTAGACGACTTGATTCTATTAGGCGGGGGATTGATCCCCCGCCGGTTGTTGCCACTGGTGCAAGATCTCAGATACACCCAAGTTTTGTCCTTCCGGTTCAATACAGAAATTGTATTTTGGACCATTCTAAAATTCGTTACAACTTTCAAAAATTAGCTTATGTCACTCCTCACAACTGTAGACAATGCCCCAACAAATTCGCCTTTGTTTGAACAGGCGCGTTTGGTTGAATTGTGGTGTGCAGAACCCGTTTTTTTTGCCTCCCGAGAATTGTCCGATGCTTATTATACCGAGGGAGTCTTGGGAAACTATGCCTTAGCTTATGCTTTGGGTTGGGTTCGTTCACCCTATCGCCTGTCTGGAACTGCCACCTGGCGACCGACTTACCTGGAAGATTTAGGGGCGCTTTCGGATTGTTATCTGTTACCCGCTTGGCCTAAACAGGGCAAAGTTACATTTCGGTGGGAACGATTTAA
>JAABSJ010000308.1 GCA_011390515.1 Oscillatoria sp. | reverse complement strand
TTTTTTATCAGGATTGCGGATTAGTGGGGGATTATCCTTAATTGGTGCCGTGGTTGCAGAATTTGTCGCCGGGACTGGCGGGACCGATTCCGGGATTGCCTATCAAATGCTGATTGCCGGTTACAATCTGCAAATTCCCAGAATGTTTGCCGCCTTATTCCTAGTGACGATTCTGGGAATTCTGATTTTTACTTTGTTATCAAGGATATCGGATTTGGTCTTAGGGGAATGGCATGAAAGTTCCTTAAAATGAGGTAAATGTGATGCAGAAAATCAAAAGAATTAACCAGTTTAAGTACAAAACTCTAGGACCTGGTTCTACTTAAACTAAAAGACCGATATTCTGGTCTCCCCCCCCGGATTATTTAAGCTGGTTTAATCGTTTAATTACCAGGTAATAAATGGGGTAAACCATCTGCCTCCTCCAGAATAGCCCAAAGTTCGCAAGCCTGCTCACTCACTTTTACGTCTGCACTTGATCGCAGCGATTGAATCGTCTTTTCCTCCAACAAATGAAAATATCTGTTATCCAGTTCGCATAAGTCAATCGCGGCATAAAGACCGGCCAGATTTTCTTCTGATGAATCGGCCCTCATTTGACGGTGAATGACCGGAAGTAAAACCGGATCCAGTTGCTTCAATAAGTGGCCATATTTTTCATCAACTTGGCAGAATTGAATCACCGAATCAAGACCCTCCCGTTGTTCTTCTAATGAACTCGCCATGATCTCGGAGATGGCATCAACCAAAACTTCATCAGGAGGGGAAATTTTTTCAACCAGTTTGACGGCTTTCTGCCTAACGATAGAATGATCATCTCCCAGACGGAGGAACATCCACTCTAATAACGTGCGATCGCCCTGTGGAAATTCCTGATGTCGGAGATTCCCTAAGACTTCTAGCGCTATTGAACGCACATCCCATTCCGGATCGGCTAACAGAGTCCCCAACAGAGGCGCAACGACGGACTTATCTAACTCTCCTAGGGCGATCGCCGCATGGTATCGAGTATCATTCCGTTCAGATAGAGTTTGGGTTGCTGCTGTTGCCACTTCTAACGGCCATTTTGGGATGGGATGACGCGGATCCCAGTCCGCTACTCTCAAATCGTCACCCCAAAAAGGATCCGTAAGCCTTGGGTCCGAGAAATGAAGATGGGAGCCGCTCACGGAAATCCCTTCTATCATCGCATCCTTAAACTCTGGTGCTGGCCCTTCATCGGAAGAGAAACATCCGATGAATCGGGCTCCTCGCAGGGTGGTGCCTCGAAAGGATGTCCCATTCAAACGGCAACCGAAAAACTCAACTCCTGACAGATCCAAGCCCTCTAATTGAGTATTTCTGAGATCACAACAGATCAAAGCATCATGAGGTTTGAGGGAGACTGGACATGACATTCCTTGCCAGTTCTTCCCTCTATAGCGATTTGTTTTTTGGTTATTGTACGAAATAATAGTCATTGCTTATTTTCCTAACTGATGTTTCCAACGTCTAGCCCATCTAGGAATCTCGGGGTCTTCGTCATTCCGGTACTGTTGGGCCCATTGCAATGCTTCGTTCATCTTTTGAATTTCCTCCTGAATTCTTTTTTGTGCTTCAGGCGGTAAATCGGGTAAATAATCGTCCCATGCACTCCTATACTCCCGACATTTTGTCTCGTGAAGAGTAGAATTGTTTGGGATCGGCGACTGGGGAGGATTCCCGACTCCGCCTTCAAATTGTTCCTTCATTACCATGAAAGCGCAACTGCCATCTCCATACGCTGCATCTTTGCGGTATAAGTCATTCATAGGTTTCTGAGCCCGATCCACCGCACGCGCTTGTTTAGGGGGAAACTGAGTCGCTGGGTTTTGAATCAGTCTAGCCTGTGGAGTTGTTGCACTCGTTCTCAGTCCGGTGAGAGTCGGTTTATTCGGGGGAGTCATGTCACATTACTATGGGTTCTCTTCCTATAATCCTCCTTTTGATCGCAATTTCAAACCCCTATAGCTATTTTAAATCATTCCTGTAGCCTTGAGAAGGGGCCAGGGGAGATTGAGGGACACCTACAAACCCACTCACTTCGTCGTCATGGTATGCACACCATCCCAGTCCTCTGGCGGGGGAATGTTAAGATAATCTTCTGCTCTTTTAATATGAATTTTGACCGCTTGGTCTTCGGGGTAAATTGCGCCTGCGGATTGAAAAAGGGTAATCGATTCAGAAAAATTCCGAGAGATATAGGCGGCACGTCCGGCGCTATAAAAGTCTAGGAATTTCTGTTTGTCGCCATCCAGGGGAGTCTGGCGATCGCCGATTAATTCATAAATACCCACCGCTTGATTTTTCCCCTTCACCCGAATCTTATCTAACTCGCGCACCCATATCCGATCGCTACAGAGTTGATAAGTAAATTCGCTAATAATAATATCACATTTATATTCCTTGGTCACGCTTTCTAACCGCGCACTTAAATTCACCCCGTCCCCAATCACCGTATAATCCATCCGCTTTTGACTGCCAATATTTCCAGAAACCACTTCCCCGGAACTAATGCCAATCCCGATGCGAATATTATGTTCTTTTTGCTGACGATTAAATTCATCTAAACGCCGACGCATATCTAAAGCGGATTGCACCGCCTTCCAAGCATGGTCTTTCAGGGGTAACGGCGCACCAAATACCGCCATTAACGCATCCCCAATAAATTTATCCAACGTGCCATCGCAGTTAAAAACCGCTTCTACCATTGTCTCGAAATAGTTATTTAAAAGCGAGACAACTTCTGCCGCTTCTAGGTTTTCCGTCAGGGTTGTATAACCGCGAATATCCGAGAATAAAATAGTGACTTCTTTGCGTTCCCCCACCATTAAGGCATCTTCCCCCAATGCCATCACTCGTTCCGCTACCCCTGGGGTCATATAGCGATACATGGTGGTCTTCATCCGTTTTTCGCGACTAATATCTTCCAAAACCACTAATCCACCCCGGACTCCCCCTTCTGGGTTGGTTAAAGGATTCACCGTGAGGTTGAGACTGCGTTCGATTTCTTTAACTTGACTTTTGGGGTATTTTATGCCATTTTCATCCGGCTCATTCCAGGGGATGTAAGACTCTGGATTGTTGCGATCGCCTATCACCAAAATCGCACTTTCCATCTTTGTTTCATCCAACTTAACTAACCCAATAGTCAGACTTTGTTCCGGAACAAAATGGCGTGCCCCATTTTGCAACGCATCCTGTAAGCGAAATCTTAGATGTTCGATGGGAACCACTTCCCAGACATAGCGACCTTGTAACTTTTGCTGCCACAACAGCAGTTTTTGCTTATTTTCCCGCTGAATCTGAAACTGGCGATCGCTCTGGTTGCGGTCATCCTTCTGAATCGGACATCCCAGCAACTCTAACGCCGCCTCATTAATCGTGACAATTCTCCCATCCATATTGGTGGAAATCACCGCATCGGAAAGGCTTTCTAAAATATCCTTTTGATATTGCTTCTCCAGCAACACACTCTCAAACAATTGCGCGTTTTGCAAGGCAATTCCCGCCTGAGCATTAAACGCGCGCAAAAACGCTTCATCGGAAGAATTAAAACTCCCCTTCTGTTTATTAATCAGTTGCGTCACCCCGATTAACTCCCCCGAGGCATTAAAAACCGGCATACAAAGAATTGTAGCGGTTTGATACCCGGTTTTCCGGTCCGTTGTCGGGTCAAAGCGGGGGTCAAGATAGGCATCATGAATATTCAGGGTTTGACCTGTAGAGGCAACATAACCGGCAATCCCGCGATTCGCCGGAATCCGGATTTCCACCATTGTTTTGCCATCTGCCTTGGCGACTTTCGTCCAGAGTTCGTCCGTTTCCTTGCTGAGTAAAAATAGGGTACTGCGATCGGCCTGCATTAAATCCTTGGCGCGGTCCATCACAGCGCGTAACGTCGTTTCTAGGTCCAGACTTTGACCTAAAGTCGTCGTTGCTTCCAGTAACGCACTGACCCCGCGCTGATTTCTTGCCGCCACATAAAAAGACTGACAACTTTCTAAAATAATGGCAATGGAAGAGGCAAACCCGGCAAATTGAAGCTGATCCTCGCGGTTGAACGGAACCTCCCCGATTTTATTCAGGACCTGGACCACCGCCACCACGCGATCGGTGTCTTTGCTGCTAAAAATCGGTTCACAGAGCAGATTTCGCGGGTCACATCCCGGGGGTTCGTCTACTTCCGCTTGAAATAAAGGATGATGGCGAACATCGGCAATATTGACACTTTCCCCATTGCAGGCAACATGACCGAGAATGCCGACATGGATGGGTAAGCGGATTTCGGTACTCTTGCCGGTTTCATCCTGGCTAATTTTTGACCAAAGTTGTTCTTTTTCTTGGTCAATTAAAAAAATAGTCGTCCGTTCTGCTTGCAGGATTTGACTAATTTTGAGGGTGAAGGCATCGAGGAGTTGTTCTAACAGAATTTCGAGCGCTTCATTATTAATCAAATCGATCGCCAGCAGACATTGCTGAAATTCTGCCGTAATAAAATCAAGGATGCAGACAAATTCGCCAACCTGCATATCCTTGACCCGCCGGGTCAACTCCCCCATGCGACCCACCCGAGTTAAAGCCGCTAGAACGCTACCAGTGCCTGAAAATGTCATGTTTTATCAACGCTTACCGGCTCAGATTTGCCTGATCTCTATGGTACGCTACCCCTGGGAAATGTGGGGGAGTGGGTCATTTGTCATTTGTCATTTGTCCTTGGGGTATAGGGGAGGATGTTCGTAGTAACGACTTCAGTCGTTCTCTTCTGTTCGTAGTAACGACTTCAGTCGTTCTCTTCGTTCGTAGTAACGACTTCAGTCGTTCTCTTCGTTCGTAGTAACGACTTCAGTCGTTCTCTTCGTTCGTAGTAACGACTTCAGTCGTTCTCTTCGTTCGT
>JAABSJ010000307.1 GCA_011390515.1 Oscillatoria sp. | reverse complement strand
TGCTCGATAGTCAATTAGGCGATCGCCGCCATCTTCACATCGCTGTTGGCTAAGAGCTCTTGCAATTCATCGGCATCAACGGTTTCCTTCTCAATCAGGATTTGGGAGAGTTCATCCAACACCTCACGGTTGGAAACGAGCACCTCTTTAGCGCGTCCGTAGGCTTGTTCCACCAGATTGCGAACTTCATCATCAATTGCTGCAGCGGTTTCTTCGGAGAAATCACGCTCTGCCATGATATCGCGACCGAGGAACATATTGCCTTGCTGACGACCGAGGGCCACTGGACCCAGGCGATCGCTCATTCCAAAGCGAGTCACCATCTGCCTTGCCACTCGTGCCACCTGTTGCAAGTCATTGGAAGCACCTGTGGTAACTTCTTCCTCACCGAAGACAATTTCTTCAGCAATCCGACCGCCAAGGGCCACTGCCATCTGATTTTGCAGATAGGACCGGCTGTACAGACCGGAATCCATGCGTTCTTCACTAGGGGTAAACCAGGTTAACCCACCAGCACGTCCGCGAGGAATAATGCTGATTTTTTGCACCGGGTCATAATCGGGCATTAAAGCACCGACTAAAGCATGACCCGCTTCATGATAGGCAACCAGGGTTTTGCGTTTCTCGCTCATCACCCGGTCTTTTTTCTCCGGTCCGGCGAGGACGCGATCGATGGCATCATTGATTTCATCCATCGAAATTTCAGTCAAATTGCGTCGCGCTGCCAGAATTGCGGCTTCGTTAAGCAGGTTAGCTAGGTCCGCACCTGTAAAACCGGGAGTCCGACGGGCAATTTTGTCTAGGTCCACATCCTTCGCCAGGGTCTTACCGCGAGCATGGACATTGAGGATTTCCCGACGACCCGCATAGTCAGGGCGATCGACCACAACTTGGCGATCGAAACGACCCGGACGCAATAAGGCGGCATCGAGGACATCAGGACGGTTGGTAGCAGCAATAATAATGATGCCGGTGTTGCCTTCAAACCCATCCATTTCGGTCAGGAGTTGGTTAAGGGTTTGTTCCCGTTCATCGTTGCCACCGCCTAAACCGGCACCCCGTTGACGACCCACGGCGTCAATTTCATCGATAAAAACGATACAGGGAGCGTTGGATTTGGCTTGTTCAAACAAATCGCGGACGCGAGAGGCACCGACCCCCACAAACATTTCCACAAATTCTGAGCCAGAGATGGAGAAGAAGGGGACGCCAGCTTCACCTGCTACGGCTTTTGCCAGGAGGGTTTTGCCGGTTCCCGGAGGGCCGACTAATAAAACACCTTTGGGAATTTTGGCACCAACAGCGGTAAAGCGATCGGCATTTTTCAGGAAGTCTACCACTTCGCTCAGTTCTAGCTTGGCTTGCTCAATCCCAGCGACATCCCCGAAGGTGACTTGGGTTTGGGGTTCCATTTGCACCCGCGCTTTCGATTTGCCAAAGTTCATCGCTTGAGAACCTGGGCCATTTTGAGCACGACGGAGCAAGAAGACTAAGCCCACTAAGAGGAGAACAGGGAAGAATAAGCTACTGAGTGCCTTGAACCAGAAGCCTTCATCGCCTTGGGGGGAGACTTCAATATTGACCTGGTGGTCGGTGAGGATGTTGAGAAGTTCCGGATCGTTGGGTAAATTCACTACGACCTTTTTGCCATCCTGAGCGGTGACTCTAGCTCGGGAGCGATCGGAGGTAATGACTACCTTATCAATGCGGTTGTTTTGAACTTCCTGGATAAACTGACTGTAGCGCCAGGTTTCCTCGTTTGATGTTTGATTTTCAAAAAATGTCGTTGCCACAAAGATGACAACGAGCGCCAGCATTGCGTATAGTCCGGCGTTTCTCCATTTTTTATTCACCAGCGGTCCTCCTAGTTCTGGAATGGGGGGTGTTTGGGCTATTTTTATTTTACTCTGTTAACTAATGTTAACGTATTATCAGAATTTGCGGGGCTAGTGGTAAAGGAAAAGCTGACGCAATTGGCTGAATTCTTGATGGGAGGAGGGATAAACGAGGGTTTTGTTTTCTGAGAAGACTTCACATAGAGGGATGACTTCTACCACACTATTACTATAGGCTAAGGCTTCAAACCCGCTCACCACTTCGGCTGTCCAGGGTTCGAGGATGGCGGGATGACCTTGATTGTCTAGGCAGTTCAGAAGTTGCGATCGCATCACCCCGGGTAAAATCCCTACCTCGATAGGCGGAGTCCACCACCGCCCCTCCCGCCATCCCCACAGATTGCCGGTACTGGTTTCTAACCAATTGCCTTGACCATCAACGAGAATCGCTTCCTGACACCCCTGCCGTTGAGCCGCTTGCAACGCCAACCAGGAAGAGAGATAGTTGCCGGTTTTATGGGTAGGAAGCGATCTCATAAACAAAGAATCCGCCGCCACCCAAGCCTTCACCCCAACTTCTTGACGAATCGCCAACTCCTGTGGTAAAATTCGGCCTATAATTAATTCTCTCCCATCCGGGAAAATCGCAATCCGCAGTACCGGCCACTCAGCCATCATCAACTCCGCCCCCTCCCGCACCCGCTCCCAATCCGGTTCGGGCCACTGGAAGGGTTCAAGCGAAGATTTCAACCGCCGACAGTGATCCTGCCATCCAGTCAGAGGAGAATCCAAGGATTGCTCATAAACCCGCAAAGTGGTGAAAACAGTTGCACCATAGAGGAGAGCGGGGTCCGTAATGGAGAGTTCAAGGGTGCTAGAGTCATGCAGAGTGCCGTTATAGAAGAACATGGGGGTTTTTAAGTTGAATTTTAGTTAAGGAGGCGATCGCTTTTTTAGAGCCAGGGGGACTTTTTCAATCTAATCCAAAACCTTGAGCAGTCAAAGTAAATGTATCAGGAAGTTAAGGGATTTAAAATTTATCGCTTCTTCAAGTTTGAGAAAGAAGCTTTTATTTTAATAAAAGAGTATTCTTTATATTTTTCAAAGACTTCATTTTTATATTAGTAATTAACCGATAATTTTAAAGTATATATTATGAGCTTCCCTGTAACTTTTTACTTCAAAGGAAAACCCGTCTATTACAATCGGATATCGTTCAACAATTTAGGTGAGCGAGCAGTAGAAATACCGATAGCATTTGAATTTCTGGCCAATATAACTACCCAGAACTCTGGCCGCGACTTTAAAATAATGGAAGTGGGGAACGTTCTTTCCCACTATGAGAATTCATTAAGTGAATATTTGGGGTTGCGCCCTAGGCGAATTGTAGATAAATTTGAAATTGCGATGGGTGTAGACAATGTAGACCTCATGGATCTTCCATCAGAGCAGAAATATGATGTGATTGTATCAATTTCCACCGTAGAACATATTGGTCAGGGAGCAGAGCCTTCTTCTGGCTCTTATGGAGAAAAATTAGTAGAACGCGATTTAGAAACTCCTTTAAAGGCAATTGCCAAGATTTATGATTTGCTGGAGTTAGGAGGACAGGCATTAATCACAGTTCCTTTTGGAAAATTAATCGATGCTGGATGGTTTATCCAATTTGATGCAAAATACTTAGAACTTCTTCCAAGCAAGTATCAAATACCTGAAACGGCAATCAGTTTTCACTATTTTCAAAAGTTAGGAATCGAGCTAGAGAAAAATAACCCCCTGCAAGAATGGATCCAATTAGATCCACAAAAAATAACTCAGGTCGAGTTTAATTGGCCTTTTCCTTTTGCAAATGCGATCGCTGTAATCGAGTTAACCAAACTGGGAGAATCTTTTATTTTACGAACAAATCAACCTCCGACAGATCTCCAGTACCATTCTCCGTATCCAGTAATCCAGGATGAGTATGTTGATTTACTAGATCCTCATTTTCTTCTCCATTTAAAAACTCTGCGAGAGATAAATTTAATTTTTATTCCCGAGTGGTTTCAATCAGAAAGCTCTCTTTTGCTTGAACTAGAAAACGTCATAAAATCTATTTTAAATCATCCAGATTGCCCTAATATTCTGTTAATGATAGATGCTAGCACTGTTTCCGAAGAAGATGCTAACCTTCTTTTAGCGGGGGTAACAATGAAATTACTATCGGAAGACAACATAGACGTCACTGAGGAAGCGGAAATTATTCTTCTAGGCAATATGACTAAAATCCAACAAGCTGCATTATTACCAAGGATTCATTACCGAATTACATTAAATTCATCACCTGAGTCAGGAAAAGCCAATATGTTCACTGAAAAAATTACTCCCTGTGATCTCAAGAGTCTCAGTGAACGTCGGACTGTTAAACTTGAAAAAGGCCGTTGGGACTTGCGTTAGGATATGGTTGCTTGATAAAAGAAGTTATTAAATCAACAACATCTCAGAAAAATTAAATCAAACATAAATTATGATTTATCTTTACTTTCATTGCCATAATTTATCCAAGCATTCAAAGTAAATTGGGAAATTGTACTACTGTACAGAGAAAATCAAGTAGATTGTAATTCATTAATCTAATTCATAAAAGCAAATCGTTGTTTTAGCGTTAACTTGAAGTTAAAAAAAATTTCAAATTATTTTAATTGATAATTAAGGATAGAGAAATAATGAAAGTTGTACATGATATTTCAGTTCTTGGATTAGGTCAATACAATGCTTTGGCGCGAACTGGTGTGGCTAGAGTTGTAGAAAATATTGTCTGTAGTTTAGCGGAATCACAAGAATGTGATTTATTGCTTTCTCACAGTGGAGCTTTCGACATATTACAAGCCTGCTTAGAATACCGTTCCTCTAATCCTCGGTTAAAAGCGATACCCCTAGCCCACTCCAGCTTTATAAAAAGTCTATACACCAAGCTAATAGAACTTGACAAAATGTTAAATAATCATTCCCAAATTAGTCATGCTAGGGGAGATGTAAATCAGAACGAATCATTTGTAGAAGAATTCAGACAGTCTTTAGTCACTAACTGGTCTATCATCAATAAATATGCAGGTCTTATTTATGGGAATAGTTTAGACACAGCAGATATATTTCACGCTAATTATTACCCAATAGCCCCT
>JAABSJ010000306.1 GCA_011390515.1 Oscillatoria sp. | reverse complement strand
TTGGGGGGATGACGCAGAGAGAGAATCAGGGTTGTGCCTTCGTACCGCACTTTGTACCCCCATTGATGGGAAGGTTTGAAATGGAATGTATATTCAATGCGATCGCTATCCAAGGGTTGCCAATCCATGCGTTGGACTAAGGGATCGTCGTTGAACGCAATGGTATCGGTTTGGGCAACGGTATTATGCAAGGTGAGTTTCAATAGCCGATCGCCTTGGTTGACCGTGATGGGGACGGCAGTTTGCAGGGGAAATCGCACTTCGGTCCAGCCGGGAACTTGGCGCGATCGCACCCCGCGAATGGCCGATCGCGGGGGAATCCCAGCCGACAAAATTCGGGCTTCCTCCGCTTTAATCCAGGCCCCGTAATCTAACCGAATCCATTCCCCCTCCCGTCCCGTCACAGCGGCGCGAGTCCCCTTGGGCAACGGTGTGAGACGGGAATGATTGGTACTGGGGCCGGTCCGCGCCACTGCTGCCTCGGCAGTCACCTCCGCCACGGTAATTTGACTCGGGGAAACAATCTCAATATTCCCCTCTGCCATTTGGGTTTTTGTTTGTCCATTCATGGACAATTGATAACGCGGTTGACCCCAATTGGTCGGGTCTTGGGGGGCCGTGGTACAGCCTTCAAAATTACCCGCTTCTTGGGAAATATTCGGCTCCGTGGTTCCGGTTAAGACTGCTAAATTAGAAGGCAGAGAAACCGATTCCCGATTCAGCATCAACGGAATCGTGCGATCGCCAACTTGCACAGAAACCGTCGCATTCGGTGGCGCAATTGCCCCAAAACAAATCAACTCTCCCGACATTCTGGCAATATCAACCGTCGGGGTTAGAGAACTCTCCACAAAGGCCATTCCTTCCGGAACCGGCGGCGAACTAGACTCGCGGGTGACCTTGATTTGGAGTTGTTGGTCTTGATGGGTTAAGGTAAAAATATTTTCCCCTAATTCTAAGGGAAAAGTCGGAGCAAAATGTCCAGCCGGACTGCGGTCAATTCGTTGTCCATTGACTAACACTTCCGCATCCGGTGCAGCCGTTCCAATTAAGAAAATCCGGTCAGAAGTCGTTTTATGTTCCGGGGGAGGATAGGCAACAAACAACGGTTGTTGGGCAGCAGCAGGAGTGGTGAGCATAATAGATGCAATGGCCGTGGACAGAAAGAGGTTTCGCATGGGTTAAAGTCAAATTTAGCTCGAAATTCGTCAAGGGTTAACAGGGAAAAAGACAGGGCGAACCCTGTCAATTTAACCTGAAAACGCTTTAAAAAGAAGGTAAGGTATCCGGGCGTTGAGGACGGGTATCTAGGGGACGGGCGACAATAATGCCTATTTGACCTTCCACGGCTTGAACATAAGATTGTAAATCCGGGGAAACGGTGACTTCTCCACTGGGAGAAGCATGAATAAAACTCATTTTGCCATCTTGGGATTGATAAACCAATCCGGTATGGGTGACATCGAGTCCGGCGATATCCGTAGCGGTGGCGATGATGTCTCCTGGTTGGAGGCGATCGTAGAGGGTAGAAATTTTGTCTTGGGGAATATAGGTCAGAGGAACATCCTTGAGCTTGGCTTCCACTTGCCGAATGCAATTATAATTTTCATCATCTGCCAGTTGGGGATAGCTTTGACGATGCTCTGTCATAAAATTTAAGGTTTGATTCAGAGGAATTCCGCCAAGGGATGGGGTGATATTTTCAACGAGACCGCGTTTGCTATTATCATAAATCCAGTCTGAGAAATAGTGGAGACGACTGCAATAGTCGGTGAGTTTACCATCGCGATAGCGTTGTTCTTCAACGCGCTTTTCTAATCCTTCGTAGGTGTAATCTTGGACCGCAATACCTCGGGCGATCGCCAGGACAGTTTCTATAAATAATACACAGTCAAACCCCGCCAGGGAAACCACCAGAGTTTCCTCGGAGGATTGATCTAATAACCCGGCAACGTAAGGGGTGCCGATCAATTGTTCCGCCACCACCGAGATAATCTCACTTAGGGGGCGACGGCTCAAATTTTTGGACCTGGCCCCTTGCATGACCTGTTCAAACTTGAGGTCCTCGGATGCAGACTCAACCGGGTTTGGGGGTTCAAAATCCACCCACTCCTGGGGTGCAACATCAACAGGGTCCTCAGCATTTGGGTCAATCAGGGGTAATTCCCGAGGTTCAGAAGTCTCCTGGGCGATCGGGACCTCAGCAACCTCGGGAATGAAAGTAAAGAGGGTTCTAGGCGCTGTACCCCCGGATACAGTCCCCCCAAGGGTCCCGAATGCCGGGAACAACGTCAGAGACCCAAATATTGCCAGTGGTAAGAGTTTCAGTCGATTGCTAGACTTTTTCATTATGGTGTTCTATTTGCTCAAACCGATCGCCAATCTTAATGATGCGGACAATAGAAGCAGCAACCCCAACAGGATTCCCTCCCCAAACTTGTCCCACTCATTCCCTAGCACCCTAGCACCCAGAGTCCTTTGTTTGAACTCCGGTTGTGCCAGCGTAACATCTGCACTCAAGCTTTACAATTGTAATAGTGGGGTCTAAATCCTGACTGTAGAATAAGTTGGGCATTGTCAATCCGACATCTTTAGCTCCAGGGTTGTCCGATGACCCTAACACCAAATGGGGCCTTCTCCCGTTAAGCGTTAGGATTAATGGTTTTAGGACCCGGATCAAGGGTACTCATGCCATAAAATGTGGCACAATGAACCCAGGATATAGGCGCGTAAATCACAGCGTTGGGTAAATTTTATGACTAAGTTTGTGTTTGTAACGGGTGGGGTCGTTTCCAGTATCGGAAAAGGGATCGTCGCTGCGAGTCTGGGACGGTTGCTTAAGTCCCGGGATTATTCCGTCTCCATTTTGAAATTGGACCCTTATATTAATGTTGACCCCGGTACCATGAGTCCCTTTCAGCATGGAGAGGTCTTTGTTACTGAAGATGGCGCTGAAACGGATTTAGACTTAGGACATTATGAACGCTTCACCGATACGTCCATGTCTTGTCTCAATAGCGTGACCCAAGGTTCGATTTATCAGGCAGTCCTGAATAAAGAACGACGTGGGGATTATCAGGGGGGAACCGTGCAGGTGATTCCCCATATTACCAATGAAATCAAAGAACGCATCAAACGGGTGGCTAAAAATACCAATCCCGATGTGGTGATTACGGAGATTGGCGGGACCGTTGGCGATATCGAATCCCAACCTTTTTTAGAAGCGATTCGGCAGTTTCGCAAGGAAGTTGGGCGCAGTAATGTCCTGTACATTCATGTCACCCTGGTGCCTTGGATTAGTGCAGCAGGAGAGATGAAGACGAAACCCACCCAGCACTCGGTGAAGGAACTTAGATCAATTGGGATCCAGCCGGATATTTTAGTCTGTCGATGCGATCGCCCTCTGCCTGCGGGACTCAAGGAAAAAATGTCAGAGTTCTGTGACGTACCGGCTCAATGCGTGATTACGGCGCAAGATGCCAGTAGTATTTATGAAGTTCCTCTGATTTTAGAACGGGAAGGATTGGCCGAACAAGCCTTAGATTTGCTGAAACTCGACCCCCGTCAACCGGACCTCAAACAATGGCAAATTCTGGTAGAACGGTTGTATGGAAAGGGTAAACCCATCGATATTGCGATCGTGGGGAAATATGTTCGCCTGAGTGATGCCTATCTCTCCGTCATTGAAGCGATTAAACACGCGGCGATCGCCTTTGGGGCCGATGTTAACCTGCGGTGGGTCAACTCCGAAGATATCGAAGCTTATGGCCCTGAAAAATTTCTCAAAGATATCCAAGGGGTCTTAGTCCCCGGTGGGTTTGGGATTCGCGGGGTGGATGGCAAAATATCCGCCATTCAATATGCCCGAGAACAGCAGATTCCCTTCCTCGGGTTATGTTTAGGAATGCAATGCGCGGCGATCGAATGGGCCCGTCATGTTGCCAAATTGGAAGATGGCAACAGTGCCGAGTTCGACCCGGATACCAACAACCCCATTATTAACCTCCTCCCTGAACAGGAAGATGTGGTCGATTTGGGCGGCACCATGCGCTTAGGATTATATCCCTGTCGATTAATTCCCGATACCCTTGCCGCCTCGGTTTATCAAAAAGAGGTGATTTACGAACGCCATCGCCACCGCTATGAGTTCAATAATGCTTATCGCAACCTGTTTATTGAAACCGGATATGTGGTCAGTGGGACTTCCCCCGATGGACGACTGGTGGAAATTATCGAACTCCCCTCTCATCCGTTTTTCATTGCCACCCAATTCCATCCCGAGTTTCAATCTCGACCCAGTAACCCCCATCCCTTGTTTAAAGGATTCATCCAAGCGGCATTGGCTTCTATCTCTGATGATGCTGAGCCCTCGGTTTCATCGGAGATTTCTGCTGCCGTCACTCCTGGGCGATCGTAACCGATGACAGGTCTGTAAATTCGATGGAATTGCCGAGTGAGGAGGTTTTGTGACGTATTGGGTCAAATTCATTTATGACAGAGAGACATACGTCGTCGATTTAGCGCGGATCGGTGCTTTTTGTCAATCGCCAAACGGAAAGATTGCCTTTTGGTTACCTCAAAGTCGCACTCCTGTTGTTATTCATCCTCAGAGTAATACCGAGGCTTATCAAACCGTGGTCAATTTCATCAACAAAACCTTACAATACTCTCTCGGATCTCATTGGGTGAAAATTCATTACGAGCGCGAAGAATACGATATCGACTTGAATCGAATTAGTGCCTTTTGTTGCGCTCCAGGTAATGGAAAAATCTCGTTTTTCTTACCGGATAGTGGCATGAGAATTATCATCCATCCTCAAAGTAATCCCGAGGATTATCAGAAGGTAATTGACTACATTGAAGAGACTACGGGTCATGATTTAACGGGATAGAAATAGTATTTCATGCACAATTGGAAGCTCTGCCTCCACTACATCCTATTAGCGTTTCTCATCTCCATAAGGTACTACCCTCACCCCAAACCCCTCTCCCAGAACGGGAGAGGGGCTTTGAAAAGTACCTCATGAGTCCGGGAACCGCTATA
>JAABSJ010000305.1 GCA_011390515.1 Oscillatoria sp. | reverse complement strand
TTCAAGATGCGATCGCTGATTAGATTTTCTCTCGTTCTACTGCTTCCTCTCGCCGGTTGTGTTGGGACTGGACTGGAGGAAACGCAAGCGGTAACCAATGGCATGAGTATGGAACAAAGGTCAGAGATTTTCACCCTATCTGGGGTTGTGATTAAAAAGCCTTGGACAAAAAATACGGAATCTTGGAATGCTGGCGGTGGGGATTATTATGTGTTAGATGTGGGAGATGCCCGAGTTCGCGAGCGATCGGCAGAGGAAGGGGTCATTCTCCGTCCTTCTGATGCGGTATCAATGGCACAATTTGAGGAATTTGTGGGCAGTTCTGTGCAAGTTTCAGGGGAATATATAGCGGCTCAACCTTATGTTCCGGAAAGTCCAATGGAATCCTATCCCACAGATATGGAGGGAAATCCGTTGCCTAGAGGTTCAGGATTTAAGGTGTATCAAATCACGCCTGTACAGTAAAGGTTAGAAACCGGGTTTTTTTCCAAGGTTTCTGATACATTGCCTTAAGTTGAGGCAAAAACCCGGTTTCTGGTCCCTAGTCCGAAGGAGCGGTTTTTTCCGTTACTCGTTGTGCGGTTCGGAGGATTTGTCCCGCTAAAATGGCGGCACCATAGCCATTATCAATATTAACCACTCCGACACCAGCAGCACAAGAATTGAGCATGGTTAACAAGGGCGCTAATCCATTAAAACTGGCTCCATAACCGATACTGGTGGGAACGGCGATGGTGGGTGCATTGGCTAAACCGGCAACAACGCTGGGTAATGCGCCTTCCATCCCGGCGACGACAATCAGGACATCTGCCTCGGCGATCGCCCGCCAACTGGCGAGTAAGCGATGAATTCCGGCAACGCCGACATCCCAATACCGTTTAACTTCAAACCCCGAGAGTTCCGCAACGATCGCCGCTTCTTCGGCAACCGGGAGGTCCGCAGTCCCAGCACAGAGAATGCCAATTTTGCCCGGATATTTCGCCGTTGCGGAGGCGATCGCAGTCGAACAGATCCGAGCCGTGGGATAATAATACAACCCATGTACCCGGTCCTCAATCTCTGCAAACACCTCGGGGGTAATCCGGGTTGCCATCACCACCGGATGATGCTCCCGCATGGAAAGTATAATATCGGCGATTTGTTCCGGCGTTTTCCCTGGACCCCAGATGGTTTCTGGAAAGCCGGTTCGCAACGCCCGATGGCGATCGATTCGGGCAAAATCCCCCACCGGCTCGAATCCGAGATATTTTAACTCTTCTACAGCAGTGGATGGACTCATTTTACCGGCTGCCACGGCTTCTAATAGGGATTGGAGCGTTTCGGGATTCATGGGTGGGTGTTAATCGTGCGGTGCCATTGAGTTGGGAGCATCTTAATTTTGAAAAGAGACCTAACCCCCCAGCCCCCTTCCCTACAAGGGAAGGGGGAGAAAGACTTTTATTCCCCCCTCCCCTTGTAGGGGAGGGGGGTAGGGGGGAGAGGTCCGATCGGTTTTTAGGCAAAATTCAGATGCTCCCATTGAGTTGAGGGTTTTTGCCCTAGGAATTGCCATTTTACCAGACAACTATTCCAGCAGTTGCAATTCATAAATATTCCAAAATGCTCCCCCTAGGCTAGAATATTCCACCCCTTGCACTCGATTCCGAACTGCGGTCATTGACAGTTGATTGACTAACTGAATCACGGGTAAATATTCTTGGGTAATCCGTTGGGTTTCGGCATAGAGTTCTCGGCGTTTGGCTTCATCAATTTCCTGGGAGGCTTGAATATACAAATCCCCCAGGCGTTGTTCCCAATCGGCAATTTCTCGCCCGACTAACGGCGTTTGTCCGACTTGGCGCGGTTGATTGAACATATGGAGTCGCCCGTCCGGTAACCATAAATTAGAGGACCAATGGGGTTCGGTTCCGCCGCCAAATCCAATGATTAGGGCTTCCCAATCTAGGGAATCGGATAATTTGGTAATCACGGCATTCCAAGCCAGGGGTTGGAAATCGACTTGGATGCCGATTTGACTCAGGTTTTGCTTGATTTGAGCCCCCATTGCTTCGCGAATTTTATTACCGGCATTGGTAATTAAGTTAAAGCGCACCCGGTTGCCTTCGGAGTCTAAGAGTTGGCCTTGGTTGTTATAAGTAAATCCGTCTTCTTGTAACAGTTGGCGGGCTTTTTCTGCATTGAAGTCATAAACTTTTAAGCCTTCTTCTGGGGTGAGATAGTAAGGACTTTGGACGGAGATATGAGAGTTGATGGGGCGGCCCAGACCTTGGAAGGTATTCTCAATCATGGTTTCCCGGTCCGTTGCTAATGCGATCGCCTGTCGGAATTTCACGGAATTAAACCAACGGGATTTAATCGGGTCCACCACGGGACGATTGCTATCCTCGAAGCGACCTTTATTTAAGTTAAAGGTCATAAAGGTGATTCCCGGAGCTGGTTCTAGTTCATATAAAATTTTAAAATTATTTCGGTCCTCTTGCTTTTTCAGTAAAGAAAAATCTTCCGGTCTGACGGAAATACTATCCAAAATTCCCGATAAGAATTGGACCACTCCGGTATCTTGCGATTCGATGACTTCCCAAGCAATTCGCTCAATATAAGGCTGAGGATTGCGCCAGTAATAGGGGTTTTTTTCAAAGAAAACTCGTTCACTGGGTCGATAACTGGCGAGTTTATAAGGACCATTGACAATAATTTCCTGGGGCGGAGTATTAATGCCCCAAGTTGATAGAAAGACGGGATTTCCTTCACGATCTGAGGTTTCCACGGATTCCCGCAGGGCATGGGCGGGCAAAATAGCTAATCCGGCGGCTCTTAGGAAGGGGGCAAAGGGTTCGACGACGGTAAATTCTACCCGGCGATCGTCCAGTTTTCGCACCGTGGGAAAGGCGCGACTTTCGCCAATCCGCAGCACATCAGCGGTACTGCTAGGAATTTTGTCATTAAAGTAAATGTCGTTATAGGTAAAAACAACATCATCAACGGTCAAAGGTTGACCATCAGACCATCGCAAATTTTCTCGTAAGGTAAAGATAATTTGCAATCCATTGGGGGAAATTTCCCAGGATTCGGCCAGGATGGGTTCGACTTCTCCGGTGAGGGGATTTTCAGTGACTAACCCTTCGTAAGTATAGCCAAAAATATTGGGGGATTCTTCACTCAGGGCGTAGTTAAAGGTTTTGGGGTCGCTGAGAATACTTAAGACTAAGGGGGTTTGGGCGGCAGAGGTTTTAAATTGGGCGGGATTGCAGGAGGATAAAGAAATACCCATGAGAACGGTGAGGGCGATCGCCACTCCCTGTTGCCAATATTTTTTAACCATCATTGAGACGTTTTCCTCCGAGTTATGTTAGGAATTTGGGGTTTAGGTTTTATTGTAGCGATTGGTTTAGGGTTGAGTGACTAATAAAGTGACGGCATAGGCGGCGATGCCTTCTTCTCGTCCGACGGGGCCTAGTTTTTCATTGGTGGTGGCCTTAATTCCGATGCGATCGCCCTCGATATTCAAGACTTGAGCAAGGCGATCGCGCATGGCGGAAATATGGGGTTTTAATTTCGGTCGTTCCGCCACCACGACGGAATCAATATTCCCCACTTCCCATCCCCGTTCTCGAATCAGTTGATGAACTTGCTCTAACAAGTTTAAACTATCTGCCCCCGCCCATTGGGGGTCACTGGGGGGAAAGTACAGTCCAATATCCCCTAAACTCAAGGCCCCGAGCATAGCATCCATAATCGCATGAGTCAGCACATCCGCATCGCTATGACCCAATAATCCCAACTCATGGGGAATCCGGACGCCCCCGAGTATTAACGGGCGATCGCTCACGAGTTGGTGGATGTCATAACCGTTGCCAATCCGAATGTTCATCTGGTCGTTGTCTGGTATTAGGGTCAATTCACTTTACCAGATTTCCCCCCCAGTTTCTAGCCCCCAAGTGAGAAACCGGGTTTCTGCCCAACATTCCGCCACCCCACACAAAATCATCGCCAGAAACCCGGTTTCTATCGCCAACCAACCCACTCCAAGAGAGAATTTAGTTGTGATATAGCGGTTCCCGGACTGATTATGTACTTTTCAAAGCCCCTCTCCCGTTCTGGGAGAGGGGTTTGGGGTGAGGGTCTGTACCTTATGGAGATGAGAAGCGCTATATAGCAATCCTAAATGATTTGTACCTCACCCGATGTCCCCTCGGATGTTCTGGGCCGCCGACGGTTGGGGGCCGCCATCGTCTTCCACAACTGCTGCAAGGATTGCTATAGTTGGCGGTTTAAAATTGAAGTAACTTTTCGGACCTTAATCGAACTTTTATCCGGCTTCAACTATCGGTTCTGGATGAAAAATATGTCCCCATCCTCCTGAAAACCTAAAAACATGAATATCCAAGACTACTCTGATAATGACCTGGTAAATATTCAAGATAAAATAGAAGCATTTGAACGGCTTGTCATTCTTATTGCTTTAGTTTTGGGGATTTTACAAATCCTGAGTTTATCCATGCCCTTGACGATTTGGCAAGGTTTTTCTGGTTGGTTCAGAACCGTACCTAGCAGTGGTTATCAAGCGTGAGCAAATTGTTCAGCTTACTCTACAACAATCTGCCCCTTCTATTTTCGCTGAAAGTCCACCCAGCTTACTTTTGACAAAATTCCTTCAGGCCAAAGAGTCATTCATGCATGACTGCCATACACAGACGCACTGGACAGTTTAAGGCCCCTTGATAATTATCTCACAGAACTTTTCACTGTCCAGATTCTGGACCCAATTTTGACTTCAGCGCGATCGCAGAGGCAGATGGGGCTCCGTATCGCACAATAGACCTAGGGCGATTACCACAAGCAATCCCACTGCCAGCCCATAGGGTCGTAGATTACTCCCATCTGGCATAACCATGACTGGTATGACCCACCCCCAAGCATTGACCGCAGTATGCAGCACGAGGGCGGGCAGCACACCATACGCATCAAGCTAAGGCTTCCATCCTTACGGGTTAAACGTTTTCAGGGATGGGGCCTCCGAAGAAACTATCCAGGTAATGGATATGGCTGTCGAT
>JAABSJ010000304.1 GCA_011390515.1 Oscillatoria sp. | reverse complement strand
TGCCTCTACAGAGCAGATTCAGACTCCCCATATCCCCGTTCCCCTAAATATTGATACTTTGGGGAATTTGAGAAGGCAGCAAGAACTTGTAAGGCATAATCCGCGAAGAATTTTTCTTAGTAATTTCCTTTTCGATATCTTTCAATCGATTTTGAAACTTACCCAGAGCCGTCTTCACTTTGGAATCCGTGAACTGTTTTTTGGAATAGCCACCCAGTTGAGTATAGTACACCGAACCCAGCAAATAACAGACTTTAACTTGGTTTTCAGCTTTGTCTAGGGGAGGTAGCCACTCCATCCAATCCATCGACTCATCAGGATTAGTTGGGGCCGGAGAATAAACCGCTAACGGAAAAGCCGGAGCATAACTTATCAGATCATTCTGGGCAAAATTCACCGCTGCGTGTTGAGCGCTGGCAGTAAAAATGACACTACAGACCATATCAATCAAATAATCCAAGGTTTTAATGGCACCGGAGGCATCTTCCCCAAAATTCTCAAGGCGACCGCCAGAATGGGACACTAATTCTTTGGCCCAATTTTGTAAATCCGCATCGGCAACAATCTGAGCATCACTGGTATAGCAAAGCCGTAAATAATCACTCACCCATTCATGAAGGGCATTCCAAATCAACAACCCATCATCACGATAGGGATATTCCGGTAACTGAGCGCTATTGGTCACCCCGCGACTAGCCAGCAGTTTGGGGAAGCTCACCTCATTGAAATTATGAAGATGTTTTTGTGCGCCTTTAACCGCTATCTGGCCATCATTCTCAATGGTACTGGCGAGTAACTTATCCACGTCCCATCCAGGGGCGATCAAGGTTTTATGAGCGCCATAATTGATTAAAACAGTTCCCTCGAAGTGAGGGTCAAGCAACACCCGTAAACGGTGGGTCCGGGGTAATATCCGCTTAGTTGCTAACACAAACGGTTCCACCACCAAGTGAGTATGCGCCAGGTGACTGACCAGTTGGTGATAGTTCACATTTGCCATTTGTAAGATGGTCTTAGCCACCATCCAACTCTCGCCCTTGAGTGGGGTAAAAACTGGGCCTGTACAATCGGCCCCAGGCTGACACTGAATCGCCAGGGGGAGCAAATTCCGCAATGAAGCGCTTTGGGGGGGGACCGCAAATAGTCCTAAAGGCGCATAAGTATATTTTTGCTGGTCAGGGAATGTCCCATTTTCCATGCCTTCCAACAGGGAATAATCGGCTTTATAGAGCCGCCCTTCTTTCACTGCTGCTGCTAGAGAGTCTGAGGTCCCGATAATCTTCGCATATCCTCCCTCTGGTAATTCTTGGGTGAGATGTGCTACGAAGGGGTCACCCTCACCAACCTGCTCAATCATCACCGGATTGGGTCCGGCCACCTGCATATAGGCAAAAACCTCATCCTCTTGAAACCGTGAACTAATCTTCGGTAAAGAAATCCGGGTAAATAATTGATTGTAGTCTTCCAGACTCGGTGCTGCCGCAAATGAATCCACAGCAAAAGAAACTTCTCCGGAGGTAGCTTGTTGCTCATCCAGATCTACCAATTTGCCACTGGATCTAATTGCGTCCCGGAAGGCTGCCAGGAGGGAGTCTGAGACGCCTTCTGAGTCTTCCGTATCCGATGAGATGCTAAAGGAAACATCTTCTGATTCTGACGCAGCAACCTGCTCATCAATTTCCCGGATTTGTGCTTCTAGTTCAGATTCCGGGTCTGCGGAAATGTCAAAGGACACTGAGGAAGAATCCACAGGAGCCAGTTCGTCAGAAATCTCCCGGGTTAAGGCGGCTAATTGTAACGCAACTTGCTCTAAATCTTGGTCACTTTCAGCCGATTGGATTTGTTGGTCCAGTTCTTCTAACGCTTTTGCTTTTTCCGTGAGTAAGTCAATATCCGTTTCTGGGCCATCAGTTACACTAAAGGATAGGGTTTCCTTCCCTTCCGTGAGCAGGTTGCCAATGGCTTTATTCACCATAATAACGGCAAGTTTATGCAGGACTAAAAATATCCATTTGGGATGGGGCAACTCTTCTAGCGGTAGGTGATAGCCTGTGTCCAACAAAGGCGGCCCTTCTGTCATGGCCAGAGGCGGAATATAAGTATAGTTGTATTGATAGACATCGTTCCCCAAGTTTTTGCGAACTGTGACCGCTAATTTATATAAAATTAATAAGGTCTTTTTCGCATTAGCGCTGTTGAGAACTGAATAGGCTTGTATCATCGAGAGTGGCATAGTTTTCTCCTAAGTTTACCGAGATTTTTTGTTCAATTTACATCGAGAATTCCTGACTTTATCTCTTCTCGATCTATTATCGAACCCGACCTTGCTCTTGATTTCATCAGAACTGCTGTTTAAAATACCATATTCCCTTTGGGGTTTATGTAAAATTTATATAAGTTTTATAAACAATACTGTCAATAATTTAAGGGCCACTGGTCTGGGATGAATGGTGATGGATACAGCCCAGACTGGATAAGGGTTTGAAAATCCGATTCAATAAAACTGGGTCAGGTTTTCCTGAAGCAGTTTTTGAGAAATAACTGTCGGTGCCGACAGGGATGGGGCGCAGCACTGGCAAATCCCATAACTATCGGTACCGACAGGACCGGACTCAACGAATCTTGGCACTTCGGCATCCTGTAAAAATAAAGGACCCAAATTTTCTCTGAAATTTTCTCGGGATATCCCGATCGCTGTCACTTTAGGGCAAATTAACGATTTGGCGTTATTTCAGGCCCCGAGGGCTCCGGCTTTCAACCCGGTTTGACAGCAGAGGGATAGTGCTTTCAGGTAAAAATTGTTCAAGTTCTTCTTACAGGATGCCTAAGTTCAGGAGAGTCAAGGGTATTAACTACCAGCTTTGAGTGATTTCAAAACTTACCAGAAAAGTTTCGAGAGCCTTTAAGCCGTGGTAGAACGTTTCATTTCTTCCCCGCTCAGGATTAAATGTCAATGCTGGGGGGAAGATTTTCTGGATCTAAATAAGGATAGGGAAGTTTACCGGCATCTTGCAGTTTCATATTGCGAACTTTGATGTCCGATGACAGCGCACTGAAGCGAAGATTGGCTCGTTTTTGTACTTCAGGGAATCGCTTTTCCAAAGGTGCGATCGCGAACTGACCCGCGAAACGGTAACGGGAAGGTTGCGTCAGTAAGTAGGCCGAGCTAACCTGGAACAAAATCCGCTTTTTCGTGTGCGGTAAGGCAGATTGTAGATACTCATCCGAAATCTCTTCTTCCCCTTCCGGCATTGGCTGTAACATCGTGATCGGATAGTTGGGAACATAGGAACCGTAGTCATACTGGGCAAAATTGAGTATGGCGTGTCCAGCACTCGTTTTCCAGATAATATTTTGCAGAACACCAGCTAGTTGCTGCTTACTGGTAATTTTTTCCGGGAATGAAGGGATGTCGGCCTTATTTGGATCTCGCATTTCCGCGATCCATCCTTTCACCGCAGGATCATTTGCCACTTCCTCATCAGTCGCATAAGCAGCATTTACGAAGTCGGTGGTGTATTCGCCAAAAATATCCCACAATTTAAAACCATCTTCGCGATAGTAATAATTTTGAATCCCATCGGTTTGTTCCCGGTCAAATCCGCGTTCAGCCAGTTGGTTGGGGAAACTCGATTTCTCGAAATCCCATTTCAACCAGGCATTGAGCATGATTACTAAACCTTGCACGGTTCCGGTGGAAAAGGTTTTATCGGTAAAGGGAACCACATTGGAAACCAAGGTATGCCGTGCCACGTAGTTGATGCCGACCGTATCTTTAAAATGAGGGGCGAGAATATCTTTGATGGGATGGTCGCTATGGGATGAGAAAGCGTTGTGAAAAGCAATAGCAAAAGGTTCGACAGCAAGATGTCCGAATCCGAGATGCCAAACAAATTGCATAACTTGGTTATCGGCATTCTTCATGTGCTGTTTAGCGAGCATCCAGCGGTTTTTAGGTGACTGGGGTGTATAGACAGGAAGGGTATCATTTAATCGGATCCCTACCATATCTACGAATGTTTCTTTGTCTTCCTTATCCTGCACAATTAGCGCGGTAGCGGGATAAGTGTACATCTCTAGATAGGGCTTAACATTTTTTAGCTCAGGGAGATCAACCATTAACAGGCGTTTTTCCTGAATTAAATTTATGAGGGAGCTATCTTTATAGGTCAGGCCACGCATATTTTCGGGTACTTCCTCAATCGCTTTGACCACCTTAATGACCATCGGATTGAGTCCGTTCAGGAAATGACGAGCGTATTCTCGATCTTTAGCCCAATTCTTGATAATATGTTCCGTTTTACCGATATATCCACCTTGTACGGCCTCGTAAAAGTCTCCCGAGCGCGCGAAACGCTCTTTTATCCCCATTTCCGTATAGATCACCTCACTGAGCCGTTTAGAAAACATCCCATTTCTTTCGGGATCTAACGCTTCCGATCGGGGAAGTCCCTTGACAGCCCGAGGAAGTTGGGTAAAATCAACACCCTCTGGCACCCCCAGCTCAATTTGATATTTCTGATACTCCCAGATTTCTTGCTGCTCTTTTAGAGTATCCTCAACTATTTCCTTTCCAACTTTTTGAAATGTTTCCAGCATTTTGAGCGCTCTTTCTGCGATCATTGGTTTGAGGTTTTCAGATAAAGTCATTGGCTTAGGTCCTTGTTGTTTCAAATTTAACGCTTCATTCAAATACTGAATTGCGTTAGTATATGCTTTGTGTTGCGTCTTCATCAATCCTTCTTTTAGAGAGAATGGAGAAGCATCGGTATAAGAATACCACCGTACTTGTGTCCAATTTTCTTGAGGATTTATCGGATTGATTGAGGGAGTAAATTCTACAAAAGTAGATGCGGCTTTAAACCCGGGAATTGGGCCTTCTACTTTCACAAAATCATATCGTTCTAAGAATTTTTCATCATCCCTCTCTACAAGCAATTCATCGTATGTTTCCTTGTAACCACTGAGTTTAAACCGTCTGGTACAACCCACCTGATCATTCCCAGGGGGTAAAATCTCCATTGTTTCGTAGATTTTCCACCATTCTAGGTTTTCTATCCCAAATGGT
>JAABSJ010000303.1 GCA_011390515.1 Oscillatoria sp. | reverse complement strand
TGATACCAAATCCGATTGGTAAAAGTCGGTTTTCGCTTTTAGCCCGCGCAGGCGGGCTTCGTCCGTATAGCCCCAGGCTTGAGCCTGCGGGTTTTAACAGACCTTTGACAACCGGATTCCGTATGAATCGGAAAATCAAAGAGTCTGCGGGACGAATGAATAAAATCCTTGATGATCTGCTGGCACTCTGGCATCAGGAATCCCTGGAACCGACTTCTTTTAACCCCAGTTGGTTTGATTTGCCGGAATTTTGTCAAAAGTTGGTGGCTGAGTTTCAAATCCAACTGGATAATCAATGCTTCCAACGGGCTCATTCTATTCACTTAATATTTGTGAGCCAGGTCAAGTCCTTTCCGGTGTACTTAGACCTGAATCTGCTTGAACAAATTTTGACCAATCTGCTCTCCAATGGGATTAAGTATTCTCCCAATGGCGGTTCGGTTAAATTTGAGCTGATGGTGGACTCCAATCAGGTGATTTTTCAGATTCAGGATTCCGGAATCGGGATTCCTCCGTCCGAACGCGATCGCCTATTCACCTCCTTTTATCGCGCCAGCAATACTGAGGGGATCTCAGGGACTGGCTTAGGTTTATCCATTGTCAAAAATGCGGTGGATGTGCAAGGTGGGACGATTCAGGTTAACAGTGCGATCGCAATGGGATCTACGTTTACGGTGACCTTACCCTTAAGGGTTAGCCCAGTTTTAATGGACCCCTCGAACTGTTCCAGCCCCGTTTAATTAAACTCAGCCTGGGCGGGCCTCAGGGTGAGCTATCGCTGCCCATTTGGAGGGGGTTGAATTTCCCGAAAATTAAGATAATTTCTTTCAAACGTCATAAACAATTAAGGTAAAATCAGAAAAGAATTTACTTTCCCTTAAAATTAATTGGGTTGGATGAAGCGTAAAATATGAAAATTTTATTGGTGGAGGACAATCTCGCGGATGCAGAACTTCTACAAGAGATACTCTCAGGGTTTGGGGAAGAGCAGTTTACGTTTGCTCACGTTTGGCGTGTCAGCGAAGCCCTAAAACAGTTGGCGAAAACTGAGTTTGATTTGGTGTTATTAGATTTATCTTTGCCGGATTCCTGGGGATTAGAAACCCTGATGCAAGTGCAAACTCAAGCCCCCACGATTCCGGTGGTGATTTTGACGGGTTCTCAGGACGAAGAACAGGCGATCGAGGCCGTTCGCAAAGGCGCACAGGATTATCTCCTCAAGGGACAACTGGTGGGCGCACTGTTGGTCCGGGCGATCCACCATGCGATCGAGCGGAATCGCACTTTAGAAGCCCTCCGGCGTAGTGAGGAGCGATTTCAAACTCTGGCGGCAGAACTGGATTTGCAAGTCCAAGAACGCACCAGGCAGTTACAACGCGCTTTAGAAAAAGAAGCGATGCTGAATCGGATTACGGAAAAACTGCGCGATAGTTTGGACGAACGGCAAATTTTGCAGACGGCAGTCACAGAGTTGGCGGTTGCCTTAGAGTCGGATTATTGTAATGCGACTCTCTACCAAACCTCACCCCAAGCCGAAACGGTGTGCTATGAATATGCTCATGACAGGGTGTCGGATTTAGGGCAGGCGATTAGGCAGGTTCCGGAGATTTATGGACCGTTACTGCATCAGGATTGTGTGCAGTTTTGTCCTCTCTTCCTCAATGAGTTTCCCGAGGGTATGACTATTCTGGTGACTCCTATTTTTGGGGAAGGTGGGGCGATCGGGAACTTATGTTTATGCAAACCCGCTCAGGATGGATTCTGTTTCACAGAAATCGCCCTGGTTGAGCAAGTGGCCTCTCAATGCGCGATCGCCGTCCGCCAAGCCCGATTATATCAAGCTTCCCTCGCCCAAGTCCAAGAATTAGAGCGTCTGAATCGCTTGAAAGATGATTTTCTCAGTACCGTCAGCCATGAATTACGCACCCCGATCGCCAATATCAAAATGGCGGTGCAAATTTTGGAAATGGTGGAACAAAAACGACAACAGGAGTCATCATCAGTGACAACTCCATCGGAGGAGAAAGAGAGCAAACCGCCTCATAGCCTCGATCGCGCCGAGGGGTATATTAAGATTTTGCGGGAAGAATGCGATCGGGAAATTCGCCTGATTGATAGTATTCTGGAGTTACAACGCCTGGAAGCGGGGATCGAACCCGTCTCTTTCACCCCGGTTTTGATACAACAGTGGGTAGGAAATGTTGTTGCCCCTTTCATCCAAAAAGTGCAAAAAACTCAACAAATCTTGGATGTGGAGATCGACCCCGCCCTGCCCCCGATTCTCTGCGATTCTGATATTTTGCAGCGAATTCTCACCGAACTGCTCGAAAATGCCTGCAAATATACCCCCTCCCAAGGCCGGATTACGATTACGGCGCATTGCGATCGCTCCCGGTTACATCTGCAAGTGAGCAATTCTAGCCTAGAAATCCCCGCCACGGAATTAACTCACGTCTTTGATAAATTCTACCGCGTTCCCAGTGCCGACCCCTGGAAACATGGGGGAACGGGATTGGGATTAGCCCTAGTTCGTAAACAAACTGAATATATCGGGGGCCAGATTAAAGTGACCAGCGCATTTGGGGAAACCTGTTTTACCCTAGAATTGCCCCTTTCCCCCAGGCATTCAGTCTGCGACTCTTGTGAGAGCGTCAACACCGGGTCCTGAATCCCCCTGCGCTCATCCCACACTTATCCCATCACCGTCCCTTGAATTTCTAAGGTTCCGCTCTCAATTTGACTGCCCAAACCCAAACCTGACCCTGTAAAATGGGAATAGGTTATCATCAACAGTTAAGGGCCTCCCTTGGATTATAATGCTGAATCATCCTGACTCCCCCCAAGTTTACGATGCCGTCCTGGGCGGTCAAACTCAGCCCCATACGGCCTTAATTGCCCAATTGGATTTAATGATTCGGGCGCGTTATCCCATTCTTTACCTGGTGGCGGTGGAAGAGGAAGCTGTGGACGAAGTATTGCACAAAGTGGCTCAATTGTCAATGCCCCATCGGAAACTTTTGTTCTGGGATATCGTGCGCGGGTGGGGAGATAATGGATCGGCAAAAGGATCAGTGATGGCAGCCCTCGATCGCATCGCCAAAGCACCCCCGCAAGATTCCCTCTTCGTCTTACGCGACTTGCACCCCATCCTCAAAAACTCCACCTCGGACAAAAATATGCCCGTGATTCGGGAGTTGCGAAATCTCACCCGGGAGTTACAGCGATCGCGCAAAACCCTGATTTTAACCGCCTATACCCTCGCCATTCCCCCCGAATTAAGTGAGGAAATCACCGTCATCGATTTTCCCCTCCCCGATGCCGCCCATATTAATACCTTAATTACCAAATTCGTCAACCCCGAACAACTTAAAATCACAGGATTAGCCCGAGAACAATTAATCAAAGCCTGCCAGGGATTGAGTCGCACCCGCATTCAGCGCGTTCTCGCTAGAGCCTTAGCCGACAAACAACAAGTCAACGAAACCGACATTGAAAGCGTCCTGGATGAAAAGAAACAAACCATTCGCCAAACGGGAATTTTAGAGTTCTTACCCGCCCGAGAATCCCTCAAAAATGTGGGTGGATTAGATAACCTCAAAACCTGGGTAAGAATGCGAAATGATGTGTTTAGTGAAGAAGCGCGCCGCTACGGAATTCCCAACCCGAAAGGCGTGTTATTAGTGGGCATTCAAGGCACAGGAAAATCCCTGTCTGCCAAAACCATTGCCCATGAGTGGCGTTTACCCTTATTGCGCTTAGATACCGGGAGATTATTTGGGGGAATTGTCGGAGAAAGCGAGAGTCGGTTGCGCCAAATGATTCAATTGGCAGAAGCAATGTCTCCTTGTGTATTATGGATTGATGAAATTGATAAAGCCTTTGGCAATATTTCCGGAGGAACCGATGGCGATTCCGGGACCAGTCGTCGAGTATTTGGCACTTTAATTACCTGGATGCAGGAAAAAACGGTTCCGGTTTTTATTGTGGCAACAGCTAATAATGTCCGGATTTTACCCGCAGAATTGTTAAGAAAAGGACGATTTGATGAGATATTCTTTTTGAATTTGCCCACGGAAACCGAACGTCGGGAAATTTTCAAGGTTCACTTGATGCGACTTCGCCCCAGTCGGTTGCGGGAGTTTGATTTGGGATTACTTGCCCGTCAAACCAACAACTTTAGTGGGGCAGAAATTGAACAAGTGATAATTGATGGAATGCACCGCGCATTTGGAGGAAACACGACGGGAAAACGCCGAGATTTTACCACGGAGGATATTTTACGTGCCAGTGAAGAAACGGTCCCCTTAGCGGCGATCGCCCGCTATCAAATCGAAGAACTAAAACATTGGGCAGCAGAAGCTGGTGCCCGAACTGCTTCTAATGATACGGAATTAACCCAGGAGTTAAAACAGTGGTCCATCCAAAAAGGCATGGGTTCTATTGACTCCGATTAAACCCTGGAAATCGTCCCCCATACTTAATTGATTTAGGAAGAACTATCATGTCTCATTTTACCACGATTCAAGTTCAAATTAAAAACGGCGAAACCCTCCATCGTTGCTTGCGAGAGTTAGGGCATCACGTTGAGGAAAATACCACAGTTCGAGGGTATCAAAATCAAACCACCCAGGCGGATTATGTGATTCGCCAAAAAAATGGCTATGATTTAGGATTTCGGCGGACTGGAGAGACTTATGAGTTGGTGGCAGATTTTTGGGGGGCGCGAATTAATCCCGAGAAATTGGTTGAGGAAGTGACTCAAAAATACGCTTATAAAACCTTGATGGCATCTGTAGAAGAACAGGGGTTTCAGGTAGAACAAGAGGAACAATTAGAGGATGGAACGTTGCGAGTTGTGGTGGGTAAATGGATGTAGAATCCCTACCGTCGGGGGTTAAAACCCCCGCCTAATAGCTAAAGTCGGTTAAAACCGACTAAGAATATCACAAAATCACCCTGTAGGGGCGCTTCGAGAAGCGCCCAACCCCCAGAGGTTTTCACCGAAAAAACATCACAAAATCACCCTGTAGGGGCGCTTCGAGAAGCGCCCAACCCCCAGAGGTTTTCACCGAAAAAACATCACAAAATCACCCTGTAGGGGCGCTTCGA
>JAABSJ010000302.1 GCA_011390515.1 Oscillatoria sp. | reverse complement strand
GAACATAACGACTCTGTAAACAACGGGGAGTAGTACATCCCTTGGTCTATTTCTTTTCTAGGACAAAAAAGTAGTGATAGGGATACAGGGGGTCTTGATATTCCCGTTTGAGGGTGAGACCGGCCTTTTCTAGGGAAGCAACAATCCGTTTTTTGGGATATCCTTTTAATCCAATTTCCCAACAATGTTCATCCGGGGTATAGGGCTGATTGCTCCAAAACTGAGGAATTTGCAGCAATAAACTCCGGGGACGCTGATTAAAGGAAAAGTGAAATTGCAGGGTGAAATAGGCGGTATTATAGGGAAGGGAAATTACGACAAATTTTTTGGTGGCTTGGGCAATTTTTTGGACTGCCTTTTCAAAATCTTCATAAGGGATATGCTCTAGGACTTGAAAGAGAACGATCGCATCGAAGGTATCGGGTTCAATTTTAAAATCACTTTTAAGGTCTAGGATAATATCCGGCTTCAAGTCGGGGTCAAAATCAGCCCGAACGACTTCATAGCCTTCTCTTAACAAAATCTCTGAAAATAAAGAGTTAAAAATCCCGATTTCTAAAATTTTATGAACGGATTTACCTAAAGACTGGATGATTCTTTTTTGGTTGTAGTAGCTAATCAGTCGGAGTTTGGTTAAATATTCGACAGCCATGATAATTGCGGGTTAAGGGAGTGAAGTTTTACGTCCGTTAGCAGGGATTACTTTTGGGCGATCGCCCAGGTCACAATCGGCCATATTGGGTCATTCCGCATAGCAATTTTGTGCAGGGGATGCCAACTTGCCTCGGGGATGCCCTCATATCGCAATCCAATTGAATCCAGGACCCAGGCATATTTATTTCCCCAACCCCCTACCTCAATTAGGGTTGAAAATTTGTCCTGGAGTAGCAACTTTAACGCCAAGGGAGTAAACCGCCAAAAATCTCCAGGATAGTCATGAATGGGATTGATAAAACAGGTGGTATGGATGGCTAACCCACCGGGTTTCAGGACACGCCAACTTTCATTGATTGCCTGTTGAGGGTCTCCTTCTACGTGCTCCAATACTTGGTCACTCACCACATAATCAAACTCATGATCCGCAAAGGGTAGAGACAGAAAATTATAATCTGGATAGTTTGCCTCAACCAATTCTGAGTGGTTTAAATCAAAAAACTGCTGACAAAGCGCAGTGGAGTGACTGAGAGATAAAATTTTACCCGGAGGGGTTCTGGACTTAAGGACTTCTGATAGATGCCGATACATATAATACCGAGTTACATGAGGGCCTTTTTTTAGGCCCCTCATCGAGACCCTCAGCACATTTTTGAGGACAAACTTAGTCGATTTGGCTAACATAACAAAGGGGTTATAGGGATGAATATTCAGGGAGTTGGGGTGGGTCTTGTCTAAACACCGGATCAGTCTAATTAAACTCGAATGTAAAAAAGAACCAGTCCTTTATTCACTCATTATTTTTTTGTCCCTTTTAATGGAATTGATAAAAAGACTTCCTAACTGAGGCGGGAAAAGCGTCCCTATAAAAATTTTAAGAATTACGATCCAAATCACCTTATTCGCTAGTAAAGAGGGTTGGTTTTTTAACGCAATCCCCAGAAATCTAGCCGCCATCAGGCTCTGCTTGCGATCGACTCCGGATTCCAAGGCATTAAAGGTTAAAAATTTATAGCGATTCGCCATAATTTGACTTTTAAGATTCTGGATATGTTCTGGAGCAGCGGCTAAGGATTTTTCAATAACTTGGTTATATCCTCTAACCTGTCGGTCCAGATTAGATGACCAAGACTGAGGCGATTGTCGATATAAAACCTGCGGTGCCTTAACGACAGTAAACTGATATTTTGAGGCTAATCGAATCCACATTTCCCAATCTTGGCCCCCCTCTAAGGATTCATCAAAAGTCCCCACGGCCAAAAACGCCTCTTTGCGAATCAAAGGATTAGAACCACTGCCAATAAAGTCACCCAATAAGAGGCGTTCATAAACATCATTCGTAAATTTATAATGGTGACCCCCCGGTAAGCGTTCACCCGATTCATCAATATAATCGGTCCAGCTATAAACCACCGCCGCCTCGGGATGCTCTTGGAGTGCTTGCAGTTGTCGTTCTAATTTATCAGGGGTCCATAAATCATCGGCATCGATAAAAGATAGATATTCACCAGTCGCCAGGGAAATTCCTCGATTTCTGCTTTTCTGAGGGCCGGAATTTGGAAACGAAAATACTTGCAGTCGCGAATCAGTAAAGCTAGAAACAATCTCCAATGTTCTATCCGTAGACCCATCATTAATGACAATCAACTCAAAATCTTGAAAGGTCTGATTTAAAACTGATTCAATCGTCTCCTGAATCGTCTTTTCAGCATTATAGGCGGGAATAATCACTGAAATGGTTGGCATTTTATTTTCCCTCTGCTTTGTCCCCAATACCGGATTGACCCCGGTTAAGATGGTTCATCCAATAAAAGGAACTCATCAGACTTCCCCGATAAAACTCCATTTCAAAGGCTGGAATCAACTCATTTTTGAGCTTGTCACCATACTTCAAACGATGCTGAACCATGCGGCGCAGATTCCCCAAAATTGTCCTCACCCAAATTGCTGGCTTTTCCCTTGTCCTAGCATTAATCATCCTTAACTGACAAGTGGCTAACCCACAAGCGCGTGCTAAGGATAACAAATAGTCTCGTTCGAGTCGCCAATGAGGAATTTGATGATTGATATGCATGGCGGGATTGTACCAAATTTCCCACCCGGCTTTGTGCAAATAGAGTAAGACTTCGTAATCTTCTCCCCGCGCTAAAGCCTCTTTTTGACTGCCTGCGAGTTGAGGGGTATCGGGTACAGTATCGCGCCATGCTTGTTTGCGAACCACTAATCCAGCAGAGGGCGGTAATTTTAAGTTGTCCGGGTCAAAGAGAAAGGCTTGAGGTCCATGTTCGCGAATGGCTAAAAATTGGGCAATCTGTTTAAAGTTTTCTGGGGGTTTGACTTCAAATTCTCCGTGAATTTGGCCGCTGAATGCACCCCCTTGCGGATGATGAATTGCAAAGTCATAAGCCGCCGCGATCCAGTCCGGTGCCGGGATGTTATCATCATCTAAAAAAGCCACATAAGTTCCCTGGGCTTCTTGGATGGCACGCCCTCGGGCAAAGGCGGGTCCCTGGCGCGCTTCAAAATAGTATTCTAGGGGATAGTTTTGCTGCCAATTGCTTTGATAGTCTTTAATGATTTGAGCAGTGTTGTCCCGACTATTGTTATCGATAATGATAATTTCCCACCTGAGATTTTCCAGATTAACTTGATTACAGAGGGCCTCTAAAACCTGGGATATTCGAGCCGCACTGTTATAGGTGGGGATGGCTACGGTTACGTCTACTAATGCGTCATCCATGACTTTAAAATTGGGTGGTACAATAAAATACTCAGGATATTCTATCAATTATGGGAAGATGGATTGATAGCAGGCATGACGTTTGTTTGAGCAGATTTTATCGATTTTTCCGGATTCAAATATCCGTGACGCCACAGATAAAAAAAGCTATTTAAACTACTGACTAACAACTCTCGTTCGCAAGCGGCGATCGCATCGGGTGTTTCAAGCCCATATCTCCAAATATGCCCAATCAGTTTCCGCAAGTCATTGGCGAAGTAAGCGCAGGTAAAAACCGGCCTGAATATCGGCTTAATCCTCACCATTCGCGTGACATAACGACTCAAACCAATCCCTCTAAAGAACGGAATTAAATACTCCGGTTCCAACCGCCCACGGGGGATTTTATGGGTAATTTGCATCGCTGGATTATACCAAATTTCCCAATCTTGCTTTTGAATATAGGAAAGGGCCTCAATATCTTCTCCAGTGAGCATACTCCCGGGAGTACGGCCACTGAGAATGCAATGTTCCGGAACGCTTTCCCGCCAGACTTGAGTGCGGACTACCAATCCGGCAGAGGGCGGCAATAGGTTCTTATCCGACTGATAAAGTAACGGTTTTGAACCCCGTTGGGTAATGGCTAAAAAAGGCATCAACCGCTTAAAATTCGGCGGCGGTTCAATTTCAAACTCCGGAGAAATTAAACTCCCATAAGCTCCCGCTTTCGGATGTTCTTGGGCAAATTTGTAGGCAGCGGATACCCAATCTTTGGCCGGGATATTATCATCATCCAAAAACCCAATTAACGGACTCTTCACCTCTTTGACAGCCCGGTGACGCGCATGAGCCGCCCCCTGTCGAGGTTCAAAACAATACTGTAGAGGTCCAATTCCCTGAAACTTCTGTTGATAGTCTCTAACGATTTGAGCCGTGTTGTCCGTACTGTTGTTATCCACCAACAGAATTTCCCAAGAAAACTCTTCGGTGTTGACTTGATCCAAAAGTGCCTCTAACACTTCTGGAAATCGCTGTGCCCCGTTATACGTGCAAATCACGACGGTGAGATCAGCACCCATATCTTCGATCCTCCCTGTTCCTGAAAATATTAAGTTTTATCTGACAGCTTTATAGCGTTTCTCATCTCCATAGGTACAGCCCTCTTAATCACCCCTTCAGGTTATTTCATGTAGAGGCGCGAGAGTGATCGCCTGTCCATAAGAGCAATTGAATCACCCCTTCAGGTTATTTCATGTGGAGGCGCTTCGGGAAGCGCCCCTACAAATACACCTTGACAGGGCTAGGTATTAAATACCCATTAAGACGGTTTTGAGTCCCGGTAAATTGTATCCCCTGCCACAATTAGCCTATGAATTCTCATCAAGCAAGTGGCGAGGGGATTTTCCAATTTTTCGGTGAAGGGTCCGGTTACAGGGTCTTGCCCCCTATCCTGGATAGTACCCCAATTGGGTCAGAGAATTGACTCCTTCTCCTACATTGTTCTAGGGAATCCTCTCCCCCTTCACATCGATCGCCTCATCAACAAATAGACTCCGGATCGGTTCAGTCTTCACCTCTTCCACCGAATCTTCACTCGCTTCTGGCGCTTCAGACACCGGACTCACCGGCTTTTCTTCCCGGGGAACCGGCGGTTTGGTATCAAACACCAACTTTGTCGGTCCTCGGTCAATGTAAATCGTATCCCCCGCCACAAATTTCCCCTCTAATAACAGAGTGGCGATCGGGTTTTCCAACTCCCGTTGAATCGCCCGCTTGAGAGGTCTAGCCCCATAAACC
>JAABSJ010000030.1 GCA_011390515.1 Oscillatoria sp. | reverse complement strand
AGGAATAAAATGCCTTCCCCAGCTTTTCCCCCTAATGGTTTGAGAACTGCTGCGCCTTTTCGGTCTAAGAAATCGCGAATGACGGCTTTACTTTGACTGACGATGGTTTCAGGAATGACGGAGGTAAATTGGAGGGCATACATTTTTTCATTGGCGGCCCGCAGTCCTTTTGGGGAGTTCACCACGAGGGTTTTATCGGGGTGGATGTAATCGAGAATGTAGGTGGCGTAGAGATAGGGAATGGTGACGGGGGGGTCGGTTCGCATGAAGACGACATCCATTGTTTCCAGGGGATGGGAACCGTCCGGTTGGATTTGGTACCAGGGGTTTGCTGCTATCCAGCGATCGCCTGCACGTTCGATGGGTTTGAGGGTCACTCGGTCGAGGATTGCCCAAGCTTTGCCATTCACGACGCTGAGTTGATGTGCCTCAGTTATCCAAACCTCATGTCCTTTTGCTTGGGCGGATTCCATCAGCGCGACGCTGGTATCGTGGGTGGGATCTAGTTTTTGGATCGGATCGATGATGAAGGCAAATTTCACGTTGATTTCCCTTGTGAATGCTTCCCCGGGTGGAGCTTTACCTATTTTATTTAACCGCTAAATGGGACAAAAAAGCGATCGCCCCTGGGAGGCGATCGCTTTTTTTGAGTGCTATTTCCGCCCCAATCCCTCTACCGGATGGATACTGCTGTCAATCCGAGGGACAAGAAAGGGGGGTTTTGGCCCCAATTTCGGGGCGTTTGTGCAGAAAGGGGGGAAAAGAACCGGGTTGTTTTCCCTTGAGGGTCCCCCCGGACTAAACCGACTCCGGTTGCAGCATCGGATCGAGCTGATTTTTGGCATCGAGGGCGTGCAAATCGTCGCATCCCCCGATATGGCGATCGTTAATAAAAATCTGAGGCACAGATCGACGCCCATTGGCACGGGTTGCCATCTGATCCCTGGCGTCTTCATCTCCATCAATGCAGTATTCTGCATACTCTACACCTTTGCGATCTAACAGCGCTTTCGCCCGCTGACAGAAGGGACAACGACTCCAGGTGTAGATTTCTACGTTAGGTTTCATAATTGGTTCACAGGTCTGAGCAATCGGATATTTATTCAATTGTAACGGGACTGCTCACCCCTGTTAGTTTTCTGACTCGGACTGATTGTTAATCTGTGATTCACTCTGGCAAAACTCATCCCCAGAGGACCCCCTAAAGCGAGTTCATCCCACCTCGGGTTGATAAAAATTGCCTAGCTTATTGATTAATAACTACAAAGCGATTCAAATAAAAGTTAATTACGATTAACCGACTGGGTAGATTTTGACAAAAACACTCCCCACGACGAGGGGGGAGCGCGAAAGCACCCAGTTTGAAATTTATAGAGCTTCAAACAGCTCCCCTTATTCACAATTAATGTATTCCTTCACTTGTTCTCATGATTCTAGGGTTTAAATTTCAGTTTGAATCAGAGTTTGCGGCTTTTTTTTTCCATATTTCAGGGCTCCCAATCCGACCAGTAACAGCGCCGTAGTAGCAGCAGGTTCCGGGACCTGTTTCGGATTTGTTTCTGAGGGGATGCCGATAATCGTACCCTGACCGGTGCCACTTTGCTCTACAAAGGTCTGGCCGTTAATGCTTTGGTAGCGAACCCCGAAGTTATTCAGAGCAAAGGTTTCGACTTCACCAGAGAAGGCTAGAGTAGCCGTGAACTTTTCGGCGCTATTGCCAGTGAAAACGCCGCCACTGCCTCCACCTTCGCATTTGGGCCCATCGGTAAAGCAGACATCAATGTCTCCAAACTTATTGGGAAATTTTCCACTGAGGTCATTGCTAAATAGGTCCGTAACGCGGGTGTTACCGGAACCTGAGTCATCCCCGACGCCAAGGAGGCTCAACTTTGAACCGAGATGGTTGCGATCAAAATTTAAAACATTGAACCCTAGGGCTGAGGTGCGAGAGGTGATACCCTCGCTGGAGGTGTTCTTGAGGTCCACATCAAAAATCGCCTCGGTGTAGCCGCCAACGCTGTTAAACTGAAAATTCTCCAATCTAAAAATCGCTTGCGAGGAGAGTCCATTAACGTCTTGTGGAACACCTCGTTTGTCGGAGACGCTTCCGTCAAAGTTAACGGTGAACTCTGTGCCAACATCGTCGATAGAAATACCAACAGAGGTATCCCCATCGAAGAAAGAAAACGCTGAGGCAGATGCGGCGACAGTCAAGGAGTAAACCCCTACGGAGCCAATGACTGATAGTCCTAAAGTAAGTGGTTTGAGTAATCTAAACATATCTTTTTCCTGAATCCTACCAGCATAATGGGTGAAATCGAACCGACGGTTGCACTCTTGCTTGACTGTTCTAGTCAGCATATTTATGCCACCCTATTAGGCAATTGCACTAAGCGACGGAATTGGTTAATCCCTTGACCCCTTTACAGGAGGAGGCCAAACTCCCACTTTGCGGAGCGATCGCCGGTACTCCATTCAACTGTATCCATACAGAACCAGGTCTGTCCATAGTTTTCTCCCAGCTTTGTAAAATCTTTATATAAATAAACTTAATGCTAGAAATGTTCGAGAGTTTGGCTCGGCACAAATACAAAGTTTTGATAAAGACCGAGATTTTACGGAGCAACAAGTCCTCAATAAATTTATTGCGGACTTGTTGACCTAGGAGTCCTTACCCTATTCTTACCCAATTAGAGTAGGATTGTCGTCAGCAAAATCGCGTAACTTGGGCAAAGCGGAATCAAGAGATTACTGAGGGGCCACGGCATAATCGATGAGTTGAGCGAGACGCTGGCGCAGGGTTTCCAGTCCGAGACGCTGTCTGGCACTGATAAAAACCGCTAGGGGAAACTCTTCCTTGGCGATCGCCAGGGTCTCTCCATCCACCGCATCAATCTTATTAAAAGCAACCAGGGCGGGTCCTGGGGTCACCGGCATTTCCCCCAAAATCTTCATCACCGAACGAATCTGACTTTGCCATGCGGGATGGGATAAATCGACCACGTGCAGCAAGGCATCCGCTTCAGTAACTTCTTCTAAGGTAGCGCGGAAGGCATCCAACAAGGAGGGGGGCAGTTCGTGAATGAATCCTACGGTATCGGTGACAACGATAGTCTGGTTACTGCCGAGCACCGTGGGAATCACTAACCGCCTGGTGGTGGGGTCCAAGGTGGCAAATAGTTGATCTGCCGTATAAATTTCCGCATTGGTCAAGGCATTGAGTAGCGTAGATTTACCGGCATTGGTATAACCCACGATCGCCACGGAAGGGACATCTTGATGTTGACGACGCAGACGCATCCGCGATCGATGCGCTTGCAAGTCGTTGACTTCCTGTTGCAGACGGGCAATTCGCCGTTGAATGGCGCGGCGTTCGGTTTCCAGTTTGGTTTCTCCAGGGCCTCGGGTCCCAATTCCACCCCCTAACCGAGACATCGCTTGACCGCGACCCGTGAGACGGGGGAGCATATATTCCAGTTGGGCTAATTCGACTTGGAGTTTACCGGCCCCAGATTGGGCGCGTTGGGCGAAGATATCCAGAATCACCTCGGTGCGATCAACTACTCGGACGCCGATTTGGACCTCCAAATTGCGGACTTGGGCCGGAGAGAGTTCGCGATCGAAGACAATCAGATTGCTGCCGAGGGTTTGTGCAGTGAGGGCGATTTCTTCCACCTTACCCTTTCCGACCACGGTTTGGGGATGGAGACGGGGACGTTTCTGGCGCATGGTTTGCAGGACGGTTCCTCCGGCAGTATCCACGAGACGAGCGAGTTCGGTGAGTCCATCTTCAAATTGCTCATCTTTAAGATTATGGGTCATCACCCCGATTAATAGGGCGCGATCGTGGTCTGCATCCACATCCCGGGCGATAAATTCGCGCTGGAACTCCGCTTCAAGGCCCTCGACGAGTTCTAGGAAGTCTTGCAGGGAGAGAGCATCCAGACTCATGGGGGGGGAAACAGTCCAGGAGGCGATCGCCCCATCCCCCTCACCCTCTTCCATACCCGTTTGGGGAATCAAATGTGCTAAATAGGACTGACTCACATAACCCGTGGCCCCACCCCCGCGCCGTTCAAACCCCTCCCCGGTTAAATTCAATATCACTAAAGCATCTAACCGTTGAATCGCCATTGCCGTCAGAGAAGACTCACTCGGACCCTCCCCCTTGAACTGAGTCGTAAGACAGCGAATCCCACTCAGACGCCCCTCCCCATATCGGGGTAATTCCATTGCTGGGATTTGGGTTTGACGCGGTGAACCCACCCCCACCCGGATCACCTGACCCCGACGATTGATATAAACACAAACCGAATCTTTGATTTCGGTACTAATCGCCGCCAGACGCTGGGCAAATTCCGAGGTGGTAATCGCATCTACGGGGAGTTTTTGGTGGTACAGGCGGTTAAGTTGCTTAAGCTGACTGGATTTAAGTCCTTGTAGCTGTCCGTATATCGTTTCGATAGGCGTATTGACCAGGAAACTGGCCCTCCGAACTCTTTATCTCTTTATTTTATCCTGAGTCAAAGGGATGTTAGGGAGTTTATCTGGGTTAAAGGGCGCTGGATAATTTAAGGGGAGAATGGATACATTCTGGTTTGGCCTGAACCAGAGATTGACTTACAGCGGAAGGATGTGAATGCGGTTAATCCATTCTTCCGCTTCACTGGCTTCCCAAATCAAAACGATATCCTCTACCGCCGCCCGAATCGATAAGTTTGGCGGGATAATAATGACACCCGTGCTAGTGGTTTGAGTGATATATTCACTAAAATTCAAAGGCATAGTTTTGCGATCGTGACTCACCAGTACCCGCCCTAAGCGCGCTGCAACTGCCAAAACTTCCAGATCACTCAAGGAATCTAAATTAGCAGTTTGTGCGGATTGAAAATCAATCAGACTTTCTCGCCGTAGGGTTGCCTTGACAATAATATGGTTTAGATCGACATCGGCTTGAAAGCGAATTTTCATACTTGGAGTGAATGTAACCGCCGTGCTTGAATCAGTTTTTGGTGAAACTCCCTGTCGGCACTGTGGTTTGATTGCCGTAATGCTTCAAATTCAGCATCTGTTTGTTTTAAGTAGGTATCGATTTCAGAACAATGAGCGAGATAATAGGTAATTGCGCCATAAACTTGTTCCAGGGACAGAGTAGGGAAACACTCTGTCGCGATGGTTTCGGGGGATAATCCGTCCAGAAAGGCAAAAATTATGGAATCAAGGGAAACGCGAGTCCCCGCCACCCAATACCCTTCATCTCGTTTGTCTACATAGGGTTTGTTCATAGTAAACCTCTTGAGTTCACATAGCTATATCTATAATCATAGGATGCTCGTTCCTGTAAATGCTGTTTCAGAAACGGACGGGGGTTGTCGGAGTCTTTGTTTGATTAGCGGGGTTTGTGGGAGGCGAACAGTCTCGTCGTAATGGCCCTTTAGGACTGCTAGATCAATCATCTTTGATAATGGGGATAGGACGGAGGCGATCGCCTTTCTAGTTTAACTCCCCCCTTCAGCGATCGGCACTTCAAATTCTGCCAATGCCTGAGAGGTCCCCACTTGCCAAAGGCATTCGACTACCCTGGGAATAATTTGCGCTATAATTGACGGCGGATAAATTCACAAAAATCTATAAACTCTTTGAGACTGTTTAAATGATTGTGTTTGTTTATCCGCTGGATTAATTCTAGCAAATAATAGTCCCGTTGAGCATCCCGAGGATGCTTTTTGCTATAAAAGGTATTTTTAGCTTTAAATATTTCTTTTAAATAAGTTTCATGAAATTCCGCGTGATTGTAATCCTCGTTATAATGACCCATGAGTTCCGGGTCCTGAATTGACACATCATAATATAGCGGTTCCCGGACTGATGAGGTACTTTTCAAAGCCCCTCTCCCGTTCTGGGCCGCCGACGGTTTGGGGCCGCCATCGCTGTACCTTATGGACATGAGAAAGGCTATACCTGACATATTCCGCCAAAGGAATCTGAATATTTGTTTGCCTAGAGTCGAACATTTTACGGTTTCCTAGAAACCAAGTTTCAATACAACGATTTTGAATAATCGGAATTAATTTTATAGAGCCTAATTCAGTCTGGGAGTTTTTGATGAAATCGTCGATTTCTTGTTTCTTACTTTCCACGGTATCTTCTTCAGCATCCAGACAAACAACCAAATATTGATACTGACCCGTTTCTTTAATTCGGTTGATGGCATCTGGAATATATTCGTGAATAATAGAAGGGTAGCCATGAGCGCTGATTAAAAAATAGTTACGGTCCTGAGCGTCGTCATAAAATTTAACTCTCTGAAATTCAGGGAGCAGATATTGTAACCAAGCCCCATATACTTTCTTTTCGGTACTTCTTCCTTCCAACAAAAAATAAATATTCATTCTCCATCCCCTTCTAAGTCAGGGTAGTCTTCCAATATATTGATTAAATCAATAAAGGCTTTCTCCCTGGAGTTAGAAATCCCCAATTCATGAGGGTCTTTTACCTGAACTACTCCCCCTTGTCGAGTGACTATTTTCCAATGCTTGGTACTAATATTGTTAATAATATAAGGATGATGGCTAGTCAGAATAAATTGTAAATCTTTATTTTCCTTAACTATTTCGGTCATGCTATCAAGACAATTAGCTCCCAGACTGTTCTCGAATTCATCAATTAATATCACGCTACCTTTCGGGGACAAATAAAGTTCGCTGATATACATCAGGGTCTTTAACATTCCCGACGATATATTAGATTGTGTAATCCAGTTATTTACTCCTTTTTCTTTAATATGAACAACTGTAGATTCTTTAAGAAATTCAGCTAAAAAAACTGGAATAGCCATATCCTCCAAGTTTAATGGTTCAATCTTAATATCTTCTATGGTTGAAAATATTTGAATGAATCTCTGTTTAATTAATTGGAAAACGTCGAGGCTATTTTGATAAACTAGAGAAAGTTTGGTCGGAAGCGGGAGTTCACTTTTTTGTATTTCCGACAAAGAAGAATTTTTATGTTTGTTCAATAAAAAAACCGATACAGTAGAAATTTGTTGTTGTACATATTTTAAGTAGGCGTCAGCTAAAATAATTTTATTAATTTCTTCAGTTGCTGGACCAATATCTTCTTCTAGTTTAAGCAAGTGTAGTGCGCTCTTATGGGGCGATAACTTGGGAGTGGCAGTTCCCTTAAAGATAATTTCTTCTCCTTTTCGGTCAATAATAATTTCCTCGTTTTTATAAAGCTTTTCATTCATTATTTTAAATTCTATATTTAAGTCCTGTTCACTTCTAATAAATGACTTTTGTGTTTCAAACTCTCCTTGCCAGCAATAAATTATATCATTTTCGGTGCTAAAGGTAGTATTCCATTTTACTCCATTTAAAGAAGCGCCATTAACAAATTTTTTTAAATTAAAAATAGACCGAAGAATCTGTGTTTTCCCTGCACCGGATATACCAACAAGTAAAGTCGGGTTGGTGGTGAATTCAACCGGGTTTAATTTCCATTCATAGTCTTGATTGTGATACTCTAGATTTTGAAGTTTCATGTTTTTATCGAAAATTAATTGATTGGTTATTAAAGATTAATCTATCAAAATTACATTAATTTATTAAATGTGTAAACCCTTTGCAATAAATCTTAACTTTTAAATTCAAGGGGCTAGAGATATAAGGTAACTTGTTTTAACCAAGAGATTCTCTTACTGACGGAGGGTTATCCTTTAACTCCCCCCTTCAGCGATCGCCGCTTCAAATTCGGCCAATGCCTGAGAGGTCCCCACTTGCCAAGCGCGTTCGACTACCTGGGGAATAATTTGGGCGATCGCCTGTTCCGGAAAAATCGGACTCCTCTGTGCCGTGACATACTCTCCCCCTTGTAACAGATAGATAGTTAGCTTGGACTGATTATACACCCAAACTTCAGGGCATTCAATCGCTTTATAGGCTTCGATGGTAGTTTTAGAGGTGACATCGGTTTCTATTGTCAAATCCGGCGGTGGGTCATCCGGTTCCAGACGGCGACGTCCGATCATCCGTTGACAGTTTTGGATATAAAAACTAGCATCCGGTTCAATTCCTGCCATTCCTTCTCGTTTAAAGGTGGTCGATCTGAAAGGCTGATATCTTATGCCTTTTACTTTTAGAAAAATTTTGACAATATCAGAAATCAAATCGCTAGGGATTTCATGTTCAGGTAACGGAACCATGATTTGTAAAGTGTTATGACTGTAGGCAATGCGGGAAGCTCTTTTTTCTCCCAATTCTTGTAATAGGGTTTCAAATTCCTGCCAACTGATGTTGGAAATGGTAACGGTACTCCCGGGTTCGAGCTTTATTTCACTAACGGGTTTAACAATTCTGGTGATCAGGGTCATAATAAAAAACAGTAAATTGTTATCGGATTACAATCTATTCTAACAGCCAGCCAAATATCTTCATGACTGTTAGCCGTAACTCTCTGGCAAAGACAGGAACAGGAAGTTGCTGTTCAGGTTCATCAAAGACTTCGATTTGTTGCTGAGAATGATATACAAAAATAGTCTTTTCTTGGGGGTCAATCAGCCAACCCATTTGAGTCTCATGTTTGAGAGCGTGCAGAATTTTTTTTGTGACTTTGGTTTGACTCTGTTCGGGCGATAAAATCTCTACCAGCCAGTCCGGTGCGGCTGTAAAAATATTAGCAATTTCGCCGTTTTCATCCCGGGGAATTCTTTCCCAGACAAAGACTGATACATCAGGAACAATGGATTGTCCAGCAAAACTGCATCTTAGTTCAGAAAAGGCTCGGGCAATTTTAGGAACTCTGAGAGTGGCATTGACTGTAGCTGCAAATTCAGTTTGAATTGAACTATGTTTTCCTTTCGGCATTGGCTTTTGAATGATTTTGCCTTTAATATATTCACTGGCGGGTTTGGTTTCGGGGAGGGTGAGAAATTCTTCTAAGGTTAACGGTTTGGATGGGGTTTGGACCATGTTGGGGGACCTCCAAAATGAATGGGTTTGGGTGTGCGATCGCCTCTTTCAACTTCCCCCCTATTATAGCGCTCAATCCTAGAACACATTCCGTTTTCCAGTAAAAGAAACCGGGTTTCTGAGCAAGGTTAAGGTTTTCTCCCTAATCGTTGTTCAGAAACCCGGTTTCTAATTTTCTGCTAAACCCGGACTAGACTTTCAGATTTTCCGTAATCCGCTGCATCGCTTCCTCAACATTTTTCCGGCTATTAAAGGCAGAAATGCGGAAGTATCCTTCTCCAGCAGCGCCAAACCCAGAACCCGGAGTTCCGACTACATTCACCACTTGCAGCAATTTATCAAAGAAATCCCAACTGGATAATCCATTGGGGGTTTTTACCCAAACGTAAGGTGCATTCACGCCACCGTAAACCGACAATCCGGCAGCGGTTAATTTCTCGCGGATAATTGTGGCATTTTCTAAATAGAAACTGACCAATTCTTTAACTTGTGCTTGTCCTTCTTCGGAATACACAGCTTCTGCACCGCGTTGGACAATGTAAGAAACGCCATTAAATTTGGTGGATTGGCGGCGATTCCAGAGTTTCCAAACTTCGACATCAGAACCATCAGAGGCTTTTGCCATTAAGGTTTTGGGAACTACGGTTAAGGCGCAACGAGTGCCGGTAAATCCCGCATTTTTGGAGAAGGAACGAAACTCGATCGCACAATCTTTTGCTCCTTCTATTTCATAGATGGAGTGAGGCAAATTCGGGTCAGTGATAAAGGCTTCGTATGCCGCATCAAAGAAAATAATCGAACCATTAGCTTTGGCATAGTCTACCCACTTTTTCAGGTAGTCTTTAGTGGCAGTTGATCCGGTTGGATTATTGGGGAAACAGAGGTAAATTAAATCAACTTTCTCTGTGGGAAGTTCAGCGGTAAAATCATTTTCCGCACTAATGGGGAGATAAACTAATCCCTCATATTCTCCTTTATCATTGGCGGGTCCGGTATGTCCTGCCATGACGTTTGTATCGACATACACGGGATAAACCGGGTCAGTAACGGCGATTTTGTTGGTTTTGCCGAAAATGTCGAGAATGTTTCCGGTATCGCACTTAGAACCATCGGAAATGAAGATTTCGGAGGCATCGATCGCGCATCCTCGGGATTGGAAGTCGTGGATGGCAATTTTTTCGCGCAACCAGGCATACCCTTGTTCGGGCCCGTACCCTTTAAATTGGCTGCGATCGCCCATGTCTTCCACCGCTTTTACCATTGCTTTGCGGCAAGCTTCGGGTAGAGGTTCTGTGACATCGCCAATCCCCAGTTTGATGATTTTGGCGTCCGGATTCGCCTCGGCAAAGGCATTCACCCGACGAGCAATTTCGGGAAACAGGTAACCCGCTTTGAGTTTGAGGTAGTTGTCGTTAATCGTTGCCATCGTCAATCGTTAAAAAACATCGTATTACAGTTTACTGCCAATGGTGCCATCCCGGATAGAGGTGGGCGTTGCTATTCTGGTTATGAGCAATTTCAAGTCTGCGGATACCCCAGTCAACCCAATTCGGGACGATGGGTTTCTCGAATTAATTTTTATCTGGTGATGGGTTTGCGTCCGACCATATAATATAAGGTTAAATCGTTCCAGATGCCTTCCTTTGTTACTAAGGTTTCTAATTCCGCAAAATATTGGTCTTTGGCGGCGTTTAATTGTTCTGAATTGAGATGTTGGACAAAATTCATCTGAGTCAGAGGATTGTTTAAAATCATCTCCCATAAGTTTTGGGCAGACTCTAAGCTCAAATAGTCTCCACATTGCTCCTCGGTGACTTGGATTTGTTCAAACCCTGCGGTTTGTAAGAGGTTACTGCATTTTTCTGGCGTTGCGGTTTCTTCGGACCAACGGGGAAATTCTAACCCGTAGCTTTGGGCAATTTTTATTAAGAGGTTGCTGACAATCGAAGCAGTTTCAGCAATGCCAGTCAGGGCGATGATGCCACCGGGTTTTAGAAACTTATGCCACCGACGCAAGTTGGTGGGAATGTTGGGAATATAAGGAATGCCGCAACAGCAAAAAATCCGGTCAAAGCGGTTGTCGGGGAAGTCGATAGTTTCGATATCTCCTTGTTTGAGTTCGATATTGGTTAAACCAGCAGCAGCAATTTTGGAGTGCGATCGCCTTAACATTCCTTCGGACAAATCGACTCCCACTACTGACCCACTATTTCCCACAATTTGGGCCGCTTCAATGGCGACTAAACCTGTTCCCGTGGCGATATCTAAGATATGCTGTCCCGGTTGAATGTCGGCGCATTGGATGAGATGATGGGCCACAAGGGGATGAAAATCGCCTTCTTGGTCATAATTGATTCGGTGATTAAAGTAATCGGCAATTTGTTGTTTATAGTGATTGGGCATGAATTGTAATCCCTAACCTTTCCCATCGTTATCAGCTACATTCTTTTGGAGTGCGAGATACTCGCACTTATCCTGCAATGGCGAGCAAGATGCTCGCACTCCTCCTACAATAGCAAGCAAGATACTCACACTCTTTGATTTTAGGTTATTTAAAACCACAAAAACCCTAAAAATAACATTCCGATCGCCACAATTCCTGCTACTAAAGTTGCGGTTTCATTGAGCTTTTTTTCCGGCTGAAACAGTTCTCTGGGAGAACTAGGGACGTTTTGTCTTTCCCGAATGGGCGTCCAATCTTCTTCCTCTACACTTTTGGATAAACCCCGCCAGACTCCTGCCTGAATTAAGGCATCTTTGCTTTTAATTCCGGTGACGACAACCAGGGGACCTTCTCTGTCGGGTAACCCATAGTTTTCCAGTTGGGTGGCGAGGGTTTCTTTGGTGCGATCGCAATTTTTGGCGAGTTTATCCGTGGAATGTTCTTCTCGTTCTCGGTCCGATTTTTGGGGGTGACTGGCAAGGGTTGCACTCGCCGATAATCCGGTTAAGAGTTCCCATCTGACGGTAAATCCGTCCGGTCCTCCCAGGGGAATTGCTTGGTCAATTTCCGCATCTAATCCGTCTTGTTTGTCTTCTAAAAAGGTGCGTAAGGCGCGGACAGAAATGGCCCGTAACTGTTGTTCATGGGCTGCGGAATCTTCGGCAACCCAGGCGATGGAATTGCGAATGGTGCGATCGCGAAAATCGGTCCGCCCCTTCGCCTCCAACCCAGTAATCAGCAATAGCAACCGTCCACTATAGCGCCCCAAGACGAGAGAGGGGGATTCGGTTTGAATGCAGTCCGTAACCCGATTTAACGTGAGAATCGAAGGGGTTTCCTGTAGCCAACAGTAGCCCTCTTCCTGAGCAAATCCCCGGCTTTTGACATAAATTTCCATGACATTCTCCTATCCAATATTCAGCAAATTTTGACCCTGCAACACCGCATAAGCCCCCGTATTTTTACAGCCCTTGGCAAATTCGCGGACTGCATCTTTGAGGTGATTATCCAATCCTAACCAATCTCGGATAAAATTAAACAAGCCTAAATTGCGTCGGTCCAAATGGAGTCTGAGCAAAAACCGCAACAAATAGCGCAAAGGTTGTTCACTATCTTGGGGATTATATTGAGCATCATGACTGGTTTTCCTGAAAATAAATAACGGTTTGCCATCCAGCATTTCAATCCGAGAAAAGACCACAGTTCCGACGGTTTGAACTGGCGTCACAATTACCACGACTTTTGAGAGTAAAGATTCCGATCGCAATAAATCTAATACCCTCGCATACCCCGCTTGCACCTGCCTGACTAATTCCGCGCTGCTTTTCTCATCTTGTAAGTATTTTTCGCAGCGTACTGGGGCAAAAATCACCAAGCGGGGAGACTCTAATTCGCGATAGACTCGTTGAAATAAATTGGCAATTTGTTGGGGTTTATTGACCGTATCATGCCATTGTCCGTTTTTTTCCATTAAGGCAGGGGTATCAATGGCGATCGCCACCGCTGCCGATTCCCGCACAAATGTCTCCACTCGTTCCTTTTCTTCCCGCGAACTTTTGGCGGCGAGATATTCTCCGGGATAATCTTGAAAATGCAGAGTTAATGAGGGAATTGCCCCTCTTCTGCCCAACTCAAAGATAAAAGATTTATGGTCTTCCGTACTCTGCATCCATCCTTTCGTTTCAAAACTGTCCGGCAGAGTTTTCAGTTCAGCTAATCGTTCTTGTAGCAATGCTGCACTTTCTAAATCTGGCGTGAGTTGCAAATTGGTTTGTCCAATATTGCGTTCAAATTGCTCATACATGGCAGTCAAAAGGCTGGTTTTACCCACGCCACTCGGTCCTAGCATAGTCACTTTTAATTCCTGCATTATGTTCTCGGTTTTAGGGTTGACCTGATTGTTTTTGTAGTTACTTTTATGTCAGCAGCATCAAAGGCAGTTGTCCTTTAAACTCTCCTGACTGTCTAATAATCCGGCGATAAACTCGCTATAAGCGGCCTTCATCGGCAAAGATTCATCAATTTTAATTCGCCGTCGGGTGACAACGACTTCTTGCCCTCTAATAGGATTATAGCGGTTCGGTGGCCTTATTATGTACTTTTCAAAGCCCCTCTCCTCGGGGAGAGGGGTTTGGGGTGAGGGCTGTACCTTAAGGAGTCACTACGAACGGTTTTGGGATTTTATTTTTTGGAGTTCCCAAACTCTTTGTTAACCATTAATCAATTGGGTTATAAACCCGGGTTTTTGTCTCCCTGCTGGAAGCCTAAACCTGCTCTTTATTCCGCCTGTTTCAACTGCTATTCCCGGGCAGAAATTGCATCAATTTCAATTGATTGCCCGCTTCTACCGTATCCACGGCAGTTAACCATTCTCGACGGAGGTGATCGCGACTGCCTAAACGGTCAAATTCATCCTGCCAAACCTCGGACCGAACTTGTTCTAAAAAGATTTGCCATTCAGTTTTCACCCCTTCCACCCGCAACACCCGGTCCACAAATTCCTCAACAATTGCAAACGCCGCTTGATTCGGTTCAATTAACAAATCTTCCAAAGCAGTTTCACACTTATAAACGGCTTCCGCATGAAGGGTTTTCAGATTGCTTAAAACTTCAGACGCCGAAACTCCTTGATTGGATAATTTCAATCCCGTCTTATCCGGATTTAATCCATCCAACTGCTGACGAATCCGATGTTGAATCAGTCCGCGATAGGATAAATTAAATTCATCTAAGATTCTAAACCCCAGGTTGAGTTTCTGTAAATCTTCCGGTAACTGTTCCGCCATTACGCCTAAAAATTCACTCCCCCGAACTGGCGTAAGGTTTCCTAACCGTCCCTGTTCCCTGAGCACATCGACTAATCGGGACTTGACTCGCTCGATCGCCTGCTTTAATCCATCATCTAAGGTTAAAAAATGTTGGGACAAATGGGCTCTAATTTCATTCAAATATTGATAGTAAGCATTGGGATATCCTCCCACCCGATCGCGCCGAGTTTCTATCTCCTCTAAAGTGGGAATTCCCGGGTCCTGGCGACAATTGGCAATCGCCTTCTGGACTTGCTTCTTAAACTCCACATCTTCCGCCTCTCGCTGCTGAGATAGCCCCCGCAAAAATCCCTCTAATCCCCGGGTTAAGTCATTCCAAAGGGCATCGAATAACCGCAAAAATAGGGGAAATTCGCTCTCTCGTTGGACTGATTGGCCCAGGACTTGCCTTGCCTTGACCAATTCGGCAGCGAGGCGATCGCGCAGGTGCAAGAGTCGGTCTTGACAGGCTGCCGCATATTGGCGATCCAGTTCGGTGATTTTAGCCATCAAATACTCCAAAACTCCCTCTAAAATCTGCTGATTCACCGCAACAGAATCGGCGCAATTCACCGTGAGGGTTTTGACCACTTCCAGATGTTTTTCGGCCATTGTTTCGGCTAAATCTTGGCAGTTTTTGCCATTATCCCCATTGCCAGAACCCTTGTGGGTTTGGTTGAGAATCATCATCGACCAAAGGGCGATCGGTAGTTCGGTTAATGCCGCAGCAGCAGTGTCGTACAGCTTGACATCAACATCAGCCCAATAATCCCCGGAGGATTTCGGCATTCTCACAAATAAAACAAAATCCACCTCATGACCGAGGGTTTCAATTAGCCTCACTTCATCGCCAATGCCGGTATCCCCTAATCCGGGCATATCCACTAAGGCAATGGTTCCCACATCCCCATTGGGAAAGGTGCAGACAATTTTAACTTGACGCACCGCCAGATAATTGAAAAAGACGCGCTGCCCATCGGGGGTATCTTGTGCGACATATTCGCGAATTTCCCCTTGAGAAATCCGCCGTGGGGAGGGTTGCTGGAGGAGAGACCGATACTGGTCCAGGTGGGTGTGATAGCGCCGGAGATGTTCGTGTTTTGCCCCGGTTTGTGCGCCGTAGAGGTCGCGAGGGAGGGGTGGAAGAGACTGCCTTGCGAAGTCATCGAGGGACTGGGGGGCTGGTCCTAGCTGGAGTTGGTCGTAATAGGGGCCGATCGCCTCGTCTAAAAACGATCGCTCACTATGAAAGAACACTTCCCCGTGAGTTTCCAGGGTGGGATTGTGGTAGATGGTACTCAAAACGCCGGTACAATGTTGGCGATCGCCATCGGGAATTTCCGAAGCCGTCAGTCCGGTTAAACTTTGTAAGAGGCGACTTTTCCCTTGTCTAGCCCGTCCGACAACACCAATATTCAGGGTATCCCGGGAAAATCGAGCTTTCAGTTTCGCCGTTGCCTCTAATTCCCGGGCAATCTCCACCTGAATTTTCCAAAAATCCACGTCTTGGAGATGTCCGACGATCGCCACATCCTCCACGGAATCCAGGAGGCGATCGCGGTGGTCCTGTAAGGTCCGAAGGGCCGCCCCCAGGGACCTCAAATTGTCCTCAACCCGACTAATTTTGTCGGCTAAAGGGCGACGTTTTTCGACAATCTGAGCAATTTGTGCGGTTCTGTGGTTATTCATATATGAGCAATATAATTCTGGGTTTCCGTCCCCCCTCTTGATGCGGTCAGCGAAGGATTCAACACCCGTCAAGAACTGAAAAGACTGCGTTGAGGGATACAAGAAAAAAAATAAGACCCTTTCATCTTACGGGATGGGGGTCTTATTTAACCATTCTAATACCAAATCCGGTTGTTAAAAGTAGTAAACGTAGGGTGGGCACTGCCCAGGGTAGGGAAAGGTGGGTACTGCCCACCCTACAATTGCTTTTCAAAGCCCCTCTCCCGTTCTGGGAGAGGGGTTTGGGGTGAGGGCTGTACCTTATGGAGATTATAAGCGCTATAACCCTGACAAATTCACCGATTTCAGTTAGTTGGCGGGGATCCTTCTAGCCCGGGCGGTGGCAATTTCTTGGCGGAGGACTTCCATTGCTTTCGTGTATTGAGGGTCTTGGGGGGAACCAATTAAGGTGCGATCGCCCCGTAAGAGTTTTTGTTGGTCCTCAGTGAGTTCGATCGCCACATCTGGAGTAATCCCTTCGTGGTTGATATCCGTGCCATTGGGGGTGAGATACTTGGCAATCGTCACCGCTAGTCCGGATCCATCTCCCAACCCACGGACCGACTGCACTAAACCCTTGCCAAAAGTTTTAGTTCCGACGAGGACCGCACGCTCATTGTCTCGCAAGGCCCCAGAGAGAATTTCACTGGCACTAGCGGAACCCCCATCCACTAAAACCACTAACGGTTTATTCGTCAGGGCGCGTCCGTTGGCCGTCTGACGGTCCATTTCTCCTATGCGGTTTACTGTGGAGACAATGCTGCCGGAATTGAGCCACATCCGAGCGATTTCAATGCTGGCATGGAGTAGACCCCCGGGGTTGGACCTCAGATCCAGAATATAGCCGGAGACATTTTGGCCTTCCAGGTCCTGGATGGCGTCGCGCATTTCTTCAGCAGCGATCGCGTTAAAATTCGTCAGACGGATGTAACCGATCCCACCCATCGGGCTTTCCTGATAGCTGTAGCGGACCGGATGGAGTTCGATGCGTTCGCGCCGAATCGTATAATCTTTCGTCTCTTTCGTCCCGCGTTCTTCGTCAAGCACCCGTTCAATCGTCAGGGTCACCTCAGTGCCCACGGGACCCCGAATCAGGGACACTGCGTCATTGATATCCATCCCTTCGGTACTTTGTCCGTCAATCTGGAGGATGGCGTCTCTAGCTTGAATTCCCATCGAGAAAGCCGGTGTATCCTCGATTGGAGAAATCACGATCAGTTGCTTCGTATCTTCATCCTGGGAGATTTGAATCCCCACCCCTGTCAGTTCTCCAGAAGTATCAATCTGCATATTCTTGAACTCTTCTGGATTCATAAACCGGGTGTAGGGGTCACCCAACTGGTCCAGCATTTCTTGAATCGCGGTGTAAGCTTCCTCCTTATTGGTATAAGGTCGGTTCAGATAATCTTGACGAACCGTTTCCCAATCCACTTGGTTAAACGTGGCATCCACATAATTGCGGTTAATAATTTGCCAAACTTCGTCTACCAGTTCTTTGGGACTTTCTTGAAAAAATGCTTGACTTTGGGACAGATGAAGTCCCGCCCCCGTGACCGTAACAGCAGTTAAGGCTACTGCTGTTGCACCTACTATAAGTCCGCGTTTTGTAATCACCATAAATATTCAATCAGGAAGGAAAAACTACGATTAAGGACGACCCCGGTTGACTCTTCTATCTTTCGACAAAGAAGGTAGTACGATGGAAGCAATCGACAGGGAAGGGATGGGGGTTAATGAAGGGAAAGCACCGGGTTGATAGTGAACGATAGATGACTAACCCGACGAGAAAGCGCCTGCCCTGATTTTATTTTCCCCACTGGGCCGGGAACAGCTCAAATAAGGAATGGAGGATTGTCAGGATTGTAGGGATAAGGTTTGTCCCTAGCCCTACGATAACACAGGCTTTGCTGAGGTAACAGACCGGCCTGATTCTGTTAAAGCCCGGGTTAAGGGGCGATCGCAGGCCGAATTTGCCCTAGGAGTAGGGTGGGCAATGCCCACCGATATGAAGGTGGGCATTGCCCACCCTACAATACTAAAGAGTTCGTTCAATCCCTACCTCTGCATCCCTAGGGATCAACCCATCGCCCATCGGCTTGAATCAACTTAATTAACTCCTCAACTCCTTGGGATTCCGGGACCTTTTTAATCTCATCCCGACCCCGATAGAGGGAAATATATCCCGGTTGCTTACCCACATAACCATAATCCGCATCGGCCATTTCTCCGGGTCCATTGACAATGCAACCCATTACAGCAATATCGAGTCCCGTCAGGTGTTTAGTCGCTTCGCGGACCTGATGGAGGACCTCTTCTAAATTAAAGAGGGTGCGACCACAAGAGGGACAGGCCACATATTCCACCATCGTCTTGCGCAGACCCAGGGCTTGTAAGATGCTGTAACAGACGGGAATTTCTTTTTCTGGGGCTTCCGTCAGGGACACGCGAATGGTGTCGCCAATCCCTTCCGCTAATAAGGTGCCGATGCCTGCGGTGGATTTAATCCGACCATATTCTCCATCGCCCGCTTCGGTGACCCCGAGGTGCAGGGGATAATCCATGCCTAAGTGATCCATGCGCTGCGCCATCAGGCGATAGGCGGCCAGCATCACCGGCACTCGGGATGCTTTCATAGAAATGACCAGATTGCGGAAGTCTAACGATTCACAAATTCTGATAAATTCGAGGGCGGATTCCACCATCCCCTCGGGAGTATCTCCATAACTAAACAGCATCCGTTCAGCTAGGGACCCGTGATTGACCCCAATGCGCATAGATTTACCTTGATCTCGTAGAGAAATGACCAAAGGTTCGAGGGTTTCCCGGATTTTTTCCCCAATTTCTGCAAATTCGGTGGGGGTGTATTCGGTGCGGTTGGGGCTCGGTTTTTCAAAGACATACAGCCCGGGATTGATTCTGACCTTATCCACGTGCTTGGCGACTTCTAGGGCAATTTTCATGCCGTTGTGATGGACATCAGCGACCAGGGGAACAATTTGATAGGTCCGCGCCAGTCTTTGCTTAATTTCCGCCAAGGCTTTGGCATGGGCCATACTGGGGACGGTGACTCGGACAATTTCGCAGCCGATTTCATGGAGACGGCGAATTCCGGCGACGGACCCCTCAATATCTAAGGTGTCTTCGTTAATCATGGACTGGACCACCACGGGGTTACCGCCTCCGATGGTAATGTTACCTACCGGAACAGGGCGGGTTTTGCGACGGTGGATGGTGGTGTCCGTCAGGGCGTTATTGGCAGTAGGTTGGGCGGTGGTTGGGTTCGGGAGTGTTTGCATACTGGCGATCGCAATCTTAATAGTTGCTGTGCAGGTTGGTTGATTAGGTCCTGGGGCGATCGCATTCAGGCTTCTAGGTTTGGGGCTCGTACCCCTTCTCGATCAGCCGATGGACGCGCCGGGGTGTTCTAGTCTGGAGTTATGTTTTTCAGGTTGCCATAAATTGGGTCAATTTGGCGGAAAATCCTTACAGAAAACTTCCCTTAATTCCCTCAATCTGCCCTCACCCACAGACTGAGGCATTCTCCCCTGCCGTCACGCGCCCTTGTTTTACCCCATCAGGACTTACAGGCAATTCGGTTATCAAAGTCTATAAAAACCCACACCCTCAAGGGTGGGACACTCGCGGACAAAGCCCTTCAGGCGCGGGCTAAAAGCGAAAATCGACGGGTAACAACCGGATTTGGTATTACAAGGGTTTTGAGAATTCCCGCTAAATGTAGAGGCGATTCGAGAATCGCCTCTACATTTAGGGTTTAACTTTAAAGATTCCGTAAATCCTGCCAATATCCCAGACATTTTTGGATTTTATTGATGACAGGGCACGAGAAACCGATAAGATAGGAAGATATTTTCGCCGATGGCAAGTCCGATCGCTTGCGATCGCGCCACGCTAGTTTCTCAAAGGGTGCGATTCTTGCTGTAAAAACCTTTGTTGTTCAACGGATTGCTTGCATGGAAATCAATCGATGTGTTGTTAGTGCCAGAGCTGTTTATCCTGAATGCAAGTGCTTCAAAATGCCAGGAGCGCTCGAACGAAGGCCCCTATTCAACCCATTGCAGGGGTTGTAAACCCCCTTGGCGATCGCATCCGTGATTTGATTTTCCCGGTCTTTGTCAGATTTTGTAAACCCGCGAAGGGGTACCACCCGTCTAAAAAATCATCTCAACCTCGCGATCGCACCCCCAAGACTCCAGAACAACCGGGCCCTCTGGCCCCGGAACACTATTCACTCAACCGCCGCAGCAGATCTAAAGCTATGCAACTGATGAACGCCATGACCGGACAGCTCATCCAAGGGCGCTACCAACTCATCAAAGACCTCAAGCGAGGTGCTTTTGGTAAACTCTATCTGGCTGAAGACCGACAACAGCCGGACCAACCACGCCCCTGTGTCATTAAACAACTCCAGCCAAATCTCTCCAATCCCACCCTGCTGACCGAGGCCCGTGGGCGCTTGCAACGAGAAATCGAAGTGATGCAAAAATTAAGCGCTCATCCCCTGATTCCGGGAATTTTGGATGGGTTTGAGGAGGAGCAAAAATTTTATATTGTTGAAGAATTTATCCCAGGTCAAGACCTGAGTCAAGAAATCATCCGAGGCAACCGCTGGAGTGAAGGGTTGGTGATGGCCCTGTTACATCAAGTCCTGGAAGTGTTAGCGTTCATTCATCAGCACTCGGTGATTCATCGCAATATAAAACCCTCTAATTTAATCCGTCGTACCGGCGATCGCAAAATTATCCCGGTGGATTTTGGCTCTTTTAAAGAAATCGAAACCTTAGCCATCACTCCCCAAGGACAAGTGGGTACAGCGGCGATCGGCACTCCAGGTTATGTCCCCATCGAACAACTCGGGGGCAAACCTCGCTTTAATAGCGATATTTATGCCCTCGGCATGACTGCCATTCAAGCCTTAACCGGCGTCCCCCCCCGCGAGTTAGAACGAGACCCCAAAACAGGGCAAACGATCTGGCATCATTTGGCCCCGGTCAACCCCAAGTTGGCTAAGATTCTGGATAAAATGGTGCGCTCAGACTATCAAGACCGCTACCAACAGGCGACGGAGGTAATCGCTGATTTACGGTCTTTACATGAAATTGGCAATGTCCTCGATGGTCGCTATCAATTGGTGAGTCTGTTAGCGGAACGCCGCTTTAGTAAAACCTTTTTAGGGGAGGATTTACAACGCCAAGAAATGCCCTGGTGTACGGTGGAGCAAATTAAACCCGTTCAACAAGAGACTTTTCCCTGGTGGGAAGCAAAAAGCTTTTTTGATGCGGAAGCGCAATTATTACACCGTTTAGGCACTCATGAGTGCATCCCCACGTTGCTGGCAGATTTTGAGCAAAATGGGGCATTTTATTTGGTCCAGGAGCAGATTGAGGGACAGTCCCTTTCTCATGAATTAATCCAGGGCAAAAAGTACGAGGAAAAGGAGGCAGTGGCCTTATTGCAAGAGGTCCTAGAAACCCTCGCCTTCGTTCATGAACATCATGCCATTCATTTGGATTTAACCCCCTGGAGCATCTTCCGGCGTCAGTCCGACGGGAAGCTGATGGTGACCAATTTTGGCGCGGTGAAGCAAATTGGCACCTTGACGATTGACCAGGGCCAGTTAACGACTTCGACGGCGATCGGGACTCCGGGCTATATGCCAAAGGAGCAAATGGTGGGAAATCCCCGCCCGAATAGTGATATTTATGCTTTGGGGGCAGTGGCCCTGCAAGCGTTAACCGGGGTGCGTCCGGATTATCTGGGGACGGAACCCCATACCGGCGAACTCAGTTGGCGCAAGCACGTTGAGGTCAGCGATCGCTTTGGGGCGATTCTGGATAAAATGGTGCGATCTTATTTCCGCGAGCGCTATGAATCCGCTCAGGAGGTGTTAGCGGATCTGCGCGCCCTCCAAGAGCCGGTTCTGGCCCCCTTTCCGGAGGCGGTCCCGGTGCCGATGGGGGCGGATGGTTCGGTGTCTCCCCAGGGTCCCTCAGATCCGCCCCAGGCCGACCTAGGGGCGAGTCCCTCGGGTAAAGCCAAGGCTCCCATCGGGGCTACTGCTCTAGCCGGGGTGACCCAACTTTCCCAAAAGTTACCCTTGAATAACCCCTGGCCGATTCTGGCAGTGGTGGCCCTGATGGGAACGGCAGGGGTGGCGATCGCGGTGAGCAATTCTCAGCAAGCTCGTCAAGCACGTCAGGACTCGGACCAATTTATCGAAAATGCCAGCCTGCTTTTGGAGTCTCAGGACTACCTGGAAGCCCTGGATCAGTGCGATCAGGCGATCGGGATTAAGGCGGATTATGCCTTGGCTTGGAAATGTCGCGGGGATGCCCTCTATCTGCTTGATCGCTATGAATCGGCTCTCGTGGCTTATGACAATGCCAGCCGTTTAGAACCGAAAAATGCCCGCTATTGGAACAATCGCGGGGAAACTTTGTATCAATTACAACGCTACGAGGAGGCAGTCGCCTCTCACGATCGCGCTTTGGAACTGCGCCGGAATGATGTGAATGCCCTGAAGGGTCGGGGTCTTGCTTTACTCAGTTTACAGCGCTATGATGAGGCTCTGGGGAACCTGGACCAAGCCCTAGAAGTGGAACCGAATGACCCGCAAGGCTGGGAACGCAAGGCGTTGGTTTTAGACTATTTACAACGTCCCCAGGAGGCCGATCGCGCTTTTGAACGCTCTCTGGCCGCTTACGATCGCCTGTTGGCAAGCAACCCAGATGATTTGAATGCCTGGTTGGAACGGGGTCGATTACTCAATCAATTACAGCGTCAGGATGAGGCGATCGCTTCGTTTGATCGCGCTTTGGAAATTAATCCAGAGTTTTATATAGCCTGGAATGCTAAGGGAACGACCCTGTATAGTGCCTCTCAATTTGGGGAAGGGTTAGCGGCTTACGATCGGGCGCTGGCGATCGAACCGGATTTTTATAAAGGCTGGCATAATCGCGGCGTTTTGCTGAGTCTGGGGTTGGGTCGTTACTTTGAGGCGATCGAGGCTTTTGATCGCGCCTTGGCGATCGAGGAGAGTTTTCATCCAGCTTGGCGCGATCGCGGTTTGGCACAAATGGAACTGCGCCGTTATGCAGAGGCAGTGACTTCGTTTGATCAAGCGGTGAAGTTGGAACCCAGGGATGGCAAATCCTGGGCAAATCGCGGGGTGGCACTCAATGAACTCCGGCGTTATCCCGATGCGATCGAATCGTTTGATCAGGCGATCGCCGCTCAAACTCAAGATGCATTGGTCTGGACTCAACGGGGAATCGCCCTGGAGTCGATTGAACGGTACAATGAAGCCCTGGCTTCTTACGAAAAAGCCCTGGAAATTCAACCGAATTTCTCTCTGGCATTGGAGTCCCGAAACTGGGTGTTAGGCAAGATGGGCCGCTAGACAGCGATTGAGGGGAATCAATCGATGCATAATTTCTGTATGACACCGATTGATTCTCCCGTTTGGGTTATAACGGTTGGCACTTTCCGGCGCGAATCAAACCCACGCGACGGGCGATCGCACCCTCCCGGGACTCAAAGGGTCCCCATTTCTCCCGGATTTCCTCTTGGTCCGACCCTTCTAGGTGATCGCCCGGGAGGATTTCACAAGTTCCGTTTTTGCCCTTGACAATATAGTATTTGGAGGGTTCAGCCATTGGTTTAGGTTAATAAAAAAGGGGTTACAGTAGGATGGGCTATCGCCTAGGGTTGCAGAATCACCGGCACATTAGCATTATTGCCAGACCCGCCCATAATTACTACTTTACTGTTATTAGAATTAGCAAGGCGATCGGTTGCTTCAATACTTCGCCATTGCAAGAATTGCGACGTTAAACCCGGGGAAATAATTTGTTGATACTCCGCAATTCCCAAGGCTTCAATGCGCTTTCTTTCCGCTTCTTGCTGCTCTTTCTGTAGCACCAACTCCATGCGTTGATTGTCCTGTTCTACCTCCATTTTCTGTTCAATGGCAGCTTGTAATTTCTCCGGTAGCGCCACATCCTTGAGAAAGGCTTCTTCTACGATAAAACCGAGAGGCGTTAAAGACTCCCGCATCGATAACCGCAGTCTCCGAGTGACTTCCTCTCGTTTAGCCGTGTAAATGTCTCTCGCCGGATAACTCGATGTAATTTCCCGCATAATCGCTTGAAACCGCGATCGCACGATTTCACCATCATTCGCACCCACATTTTGATACAGATCCGCTGCACTATTCGGGTCTAGACGATACTGGATGGTCCCCTCTACCACTAGGTTTAACCCTTCTTGGGAGGTAGCTGAAATTTTTTCCGGCATATCCCGCAAGCGCGTGGAAAACTTCAAAACATTTCCAAAAGGGTTCACCCAATGCACCCCGGGATTCAGGGGCTGGGCTTCTACCTTCCCAAACACCTCAATCACCCCAACTTTGCCCGATGGGATAATCGTAAAAGTTTTCAACAGGGAAGCTGTCGCTGCTAAAATGCCGATTAACAGGGCAACCGCGCGCACAGTATTGCGATGTTTCTCATCCGAAAACTTTGGCCCGACGAGAACTACCAGAATTGAGAGTAAACTGGTGAGGATTGTGGCAATGAAGGTCATGGGATTACCTCAAACTGCTGTAATGAACAGGAAATCGACAATAAAATACAATTCAGTTTAAATCAAGCAAAGCGAAGAGAGTTTTTCTAGTTTTGCCCAGGGCAATCCAACTGCCGCCCCACGAATCTTGCTAGGATACCACACCGGATACCCCCGCGCGATCGCTGGACAACAATTTGCCATAAATGTTTTCGATGGATGGGGGACTTGCCCTAACCAATCAATCAATTCATAATCACAGCAAAACCCCTAAACATCTCCTTGGTGCGCTTGTTTCAACACCAAACCCCCAGAGTCCGGAAACTGCCCCGAAGTTTTTGTCATGGATGGGGGGGATGGGGGAGATGGGGGGGATGGGGGAGATGGGGGAGTGTTCAACGTCCCGACTTCAGTCGTTCTCTTCAGTTCAACGTCCCGACTTCAGTCGTTTCTTCAGTTCAACGTCCCGACTTCAGTCGTTCTCTTCCTTTCCTTTAATCCTCTCCCCAATACAAAGTGATTACCAACCCAACTCCATCATCCCTCCAACTATCTTCACTGCACCCCATATCTCACAATCCATATTCTACCCCCTTCCCCAACACCGATCGCCCTGCAAGCCGAAGCCGATTTTGACCCTAATCTCTGTTAATTTTCCTAAACGTATATTAACAACTCGCTAAAATCTGCGGTACAATTAAATGCGTCTTTTCGATTAGATCTGACCTGGCCCCAAATTCATGCTAGAAATCAACCTCCCTAACTTATATTTATTTAGTTACCATCTCAAAGAAGGGTTAGGCATCAGCCTAGAAAACAGTCAACGGAATTATCACTCAGTTTTAGAAAAAATAGTGGAGGATATTTCCCGATTCATCCCCGAGGCGATCGCCCAGGATTGTCAGGAAACTTTCCTCGATCTCCAGACCCAACCCACCGCCGATTTAAAATTTAAAGGAACCCTACATAACCACGCCATCCTCGGACGCTATCTACGGCGAAGTCTCCATCCGAGTTATGCCTTAATCTTTGATGGTTCAGTTCAGGAAAGATATAACGCCCATCAGGTTCAGAGTCTACTCAGTACCCTAAAATCCCTCACCCCAGACCCCGATTCCCCCAATAATTTAGGACAAACTTGGCTAATTTCAGGAGTTTGGGAACATGGCAATTCCACTCAAATTGAAAAGCTGGCCGAAGAGAGTTATAAAACCTTAATCTCTCCGGAAGGATGGCATCATCAAGCAACCGGAGACTATGTGGGGGTGAAACTGTATGAGTTTTGGCGGACATCAGGGGGAAACACCGGGGAAACGATTGAAGGCAATAGTTATTTACTCCTAGTTCTGTATCCCGATCGCGAAACGTTTCAAGCGGGATGGGGATTTTATGAACAATGGCAACAAGTTTTATTATCTCGGCATCAAATTGTTTGGGCCCACTGCCAGAGTCAACGGCTCAAACAACAGCTAATGGACCAATATCAACAGATTGAGGCGATCGCTGATTATTCTGAGCTAAGTCTCCATCACCTCAAAACGACGATGGATAGTCTATCGGGATTGATCACCGGCTTCACGACTTTAGAGATGCATCTCAATTTGATGGAAATCCAGATTGACCATTATGATCAATATTGCCATCAGTTAGAACAAGATGCCGATGGTTTAGGATTGACAGACCTCACTTTTTTAAAAATATTCAGCGCATCGATCCAAGAAAGTTACCTCCCCAGGGTTCAAGGGGAGATCCAGGCATTCCGCTTAAATTTGGAACGGATACAACATCTAACCCAGATGATTCAGGGTCTGTTGGAAATTCGTCAGACCCAGCGCGATCGCACCGTTAAAACCGCAGTGGCGATCGGGGGAGTCGGAGTAGCGACAGGTTGTATAGTAGCCGTCGCTTCCTCGACTCATCCTCCTGTTCCCTCCGTGAATCCCGGGACAAATTCAGGGTTGACTGGCGTCTTATTATTAAGTGTGATTTGCGGAGGGGTCGCCAGTTTAGTCACCGTTATGACGGTCGTACTGTGGCAAAAACTCGGGAAGTAATAGGGGTGTTCATCCGGCGATCGCACGTTTCTCCTGCTAAACTTAAGTCTAGCACAACCCCACGGAGAAATAGCTATGGTTATAGAAGTGCGATCGCCTGAACCCCAGGCAAGCGGGATCTACCCGGATAGTGATGGTCAACCTATGGCAGACAATACCCAACAATTTGCGCTGATCGTCTGGATTAAAGAAAATTTAGAACGAGTCTATGCTCAGGATCCGAATGTCTTCGTCGCGGGAGATTTATTGTGGTATCCCGTGGAAGGCAATAACAAACTCAGACAAGCGCCGGATGCAATGGTAGCATTCGGACGACCCAAAGGCTATCGGGGGTCTTACCAACAGTGGAAGGAAGACAATATCCCTCCACAAGTGGTGTTTGAAATTTGGTCTCCGGGGAACCGTCCCTCGGAAATGATGAAGAAATTTGCCTTTTATCAGAAGTATGGTGTTGAAGAATACTATCTCTATCATCCCGATTTGCTGGATTTAACCGGATGGTGCAAGTCTGAGGGGAGTTTACACCCGATCGAACAAATGGACGGATGGGTGAGTCCCCGCCTCGGGGTGCGCTTTCAAATGGCAGAGAGTGGATTGCAACTGTACCGTCCCGATGGCGAACCGTTTCTCACCACCTTGGAACTAGAGGAACTCTGGCGAACGGCACAGGAACGGGCGCGACAAGCGGAAGAACGGGCACAAACGGCAGAAGACCGGGCGCAAACGGCAGAAGACCGGGTGCAAATGGCTGAATCGGAACTGGAACGAGAACGCCAGAAATCCCAGGCGATCGCCGATCGCCTACGCTCTATGGGAATTGATCCAGATGAGTTGTAGGGATATCTAATCGCCTATCCAGAAGTGATGCGATCGCATTTATCCCCCGGGCGATCGCACCACTTCTGGCAAAAATTCTCGCGATAAACCATTCCAATCCATCCGGGATTCCTCCAAAATGTTTTTAGAGATTTTCACCCGGATTGCCCTCTCAAATGAGTCCATATCATGCAAATCAATTTAGAATCACCAACTTTTGCGATCGCTCCTGGCAGTTTGCGACAAGTTCACCATATCGCATTTAACGTCAGGGATTTGGCAGCATCCCGCCATTTTTATGGTCGGATCCTCGGGTTACAGGAACTCACTGGGGAGTCGGTTCCCACCACGTTGCGGGAATTAGTCGCAACGGGGAAAGTTGCCAATTTTGTTACCCCCGATGGGACGGTTATCGATTTATTTTACGAACCGGATTTATTACCCCCGGACCCGGACCCAAAACGTGCCTTTACCCGTGCCAATCATCTCGCCTTCGATATTGATCCGCAATTATTTGACGGCGCAGTTGAGGCACTTAAAGCGCATCAGGTGGCGATCGATAGCGGTCCCGTCACCCGTCCCACAGGACGCGGGATCTACTTTTACGATCCCGATGGGTTTATTATCGAGATCCGTTGCAATCCTCTCGACAGTTGACCGATAAAAGTCCGATCCGAGTCCCGGTAAAGTGGGGTTTGAGACTGTGGAAACCTCAGAAGATCTCCCGTCTCCTCGGGATGGAGTAACTCTATAGCAGTCCTAAACCAGTTGTGCAAGACCCTCACCCCCAACCCCTCTCCCAGAACGGGAGAGGGGAGATGAAAATGTTACAAATCATTTAGGATTGCTATAGCTGCCATTACGATAAAAATCCCTGAAGATTTATCTGTAAAACGGGATACCAAATTCAGATTTTGGGCAGTCGCGGTTGACCTCTTTTCCTGAGAAGAGTCGGGTTTGATGTTGCCACCAAGGGTCAATCCTTCCTATGAATCATCCACTGAATTCCCGGTTGAGGATACCTCGGCGATCGCCTCGGATATCCCTCCATGAACTGCCTCTTTAAATAAAGAAGCCTTTCGCGATCGCGAAAGGCTTTTCCATTACATCCACGGAAACGATGGCATCCCATCGGTTAGGGTCTTTCCTCGCAAACCCATTTCAGAATATTTAAGCGAAAATCTAGGGCTTCCGCACCTTCCTGGCATATTTGCCGCAGGAAAAATATATCCCTAATCCATGCTAAAAAAAGTTTTCCTGGGGATTTTACTGAAGAGCACAGCGGGTCAGAACCTCCTGTCCTGGGGCTGTTTCCAGGTTTATTCCCTCTCTACAGGTTGTATTGAGAGAGAGAAACCCTGTTGATTTTCTTAAGTAGAAACTCCCAAAAAGGACTCTATATTAATGATCGCTCCCCCCGATGCTCTGAATTAAGCAGCTTCGGTTTCGCCGTCTTTGTCTGACTCATCCACTTGAATTAAATGGATATGCTTGTAACCCAGCTTAATTTCAAACTCGTCACCGGGCTTCAACCCCATTGCTTGGGTGTAGGTTGAACCAATCACCAGTTGACCATTTTGGTGGACGGAAACCCGATAGCTTGCCTCTCTGCCACGAGTGCTCTTTTTGGCTTCGGGGTCCAAGGCGATGCCTCTGGCTTCGAGCAGTGCATCATAAAAGTCAGTCAGATTGACCCGAGTTTCCCCACCTTTTGTGGTGGTATAGTAACCACAAGCCTTTGCTAACTCTCGCCGGGGTAAGTTGGCGAGTTCTTTTGCCTTCTTGAGCAGTGCTTTTCCTCTTAGGGCAGTTGATGTTTCAGCCATTATTAATTCCTTCCTAACTCTTCTTACAAGAATTATTATAAACGAACTTCTAAAAAATACAACACCTATTTTTAAAATTTAATTCCTCAGACAGGACATTGCCGATCCTGCGATCGAAGGAATTTATCAAATCGTGGCCCTTGACATTGAAGCGCTATTTTTTCAGTGACAGACCACTGACTCCTCTATAAAGCAGAGGCTTTCTCCTTGTCACTCCATCTTCTTAGATTCTTCACTCCCTCCTTTCCCTTAAACGCTTTGTCTTTCAGAAAAAAGAAAACTTGATAAAATTGCCCGGATTTATGATAAGGGCTGAAATAGGCGAAGAGTCAGAAGGTTATGCTGAATCCGTCCAGTCGCCACTTCCCTCATTCACGTCAATTCCACCCAACTCTCCCCTCACCAGAATCCCTAACCCGTTTTGGTCTTAATAGCCTTGATTCGGTTTCCACCGAGTAAATCCACTGAAAAATTCCCCCGAATGGGACAAAGGGGATTTTTCTCTAATTAATCATCTCAGCAGAGGACAATCTTCTGTTTTTAGTTCTCTCTAAAATTCTGACCCGGGAAAGTGGGGAGAAGTGGGGTAGGGTCGATATCTCACATCAGGGAAACGGGGGGATGGGTTATTGGTCATTGGTCATTTGTCCTTGGTCCTTGGTCATTTGTCCTTCGTTGATGGGGGGATGGGGGGATGCTGACGACCAGTGACCAGTGACCAATGACCAGTGACCAATCACCAATCACCAATGACCAGTGACCAGTGACCAGTGACCAATCACCAATCACCAATCACCAATCACCAATCACCAATCACCAATCACCAACTCGTTTCTTGTAACTTGTTCAGCCTGGGTTGGACGATGAAAACCCATCAAAACTTTGTAGGGAGAGGGTTATGGCCTTTAAACAGACCGAATTTCGCCCGGGGTTGGCGGCAAAACTGGAAACTGATTACTCAGGGGGATAGCCAGACGATCCCAAATCGATGTACCATGATCCCGGTATTGATATCCAAACCGATTCAATCAAGAGGTCTCATGGTGTTGTCTCTTAATGAAAGGTCCTTTAAACAAGAAGTTTTAGAAGCTCCCACTCCTGTTCTCGTGAATTTTTGGGCACCGTGGTGCGGGATTTGTTTGCTGATTAACCCGGTTTTGAAGGGATTCGAGGCCGAATGGGGCGAAACGGTCAAAATTGTCGGAATTAATGCCGATCAAACCTTAAAGCTGGCAAGCACCTATCGGATCGCGACGTTGCCCACCCTGATTTTGTTTGATGGAGGATCCATTATCCATCGGATTGAAGGGTTCCAAGGACGGGACGACTTAACCCGGGAATTGAGGTCCCTGCTGCTGATCACTCAAAAAGCGCATTCTTATTCCAATTTACAAACGGCCATCAATTCCTGATGAGAATCTCTCGTCAGGAATTTTTTACAGCAAGTTGCTTTTTTTGGATGAATCACGGTCCCTGTATTGCGGGTGATCCTGTGGCTCGTTCTTAAAAATTGGAATAACTAAACCCCATCTAGTCTCATCTGGGTGGGGTTTTTCCTTTGGGGTTCAGGGGTCAGGAGAATTCTGTTTGAGGGGTGGGGAAAATCGGTGTTGCCCCGCTCGGCGTTCAAACCGTTAGGGATTATATCAGAGAACCCAAAAAATGCAAATGAGTGAATATCGCTATGATATCCCTAGTCTGCCGTTTCTATGGCGGGTCTATGTCAAAATGTTAACCAGTGAGTTAACTCAGTAAAGAAGTATTTAAGTGGGCGTCAGCGATGGAACCAATTTATCAGTATGCTTGGCTGATCCCAGTTTTGCCCTTGTTAGCGGCAATGCTGGTCGGCTTGGGCCTGATTTCTTATAACAAGACGACCAATAGTCTGCGGCAAGCGACTGCCGCATTCTTGGTCTCCTCGGTAGGTGCAGCAATGGTTTTGTCCTTTGCTTTGCTGTGGAGTCAAATCCAAGGACATGAAACCTACACCCGCACCCTGGAATGGGCGGCGGCGGGGAATTTTCACCTAACAATGGGTTACACCATTGACCACCTCTCGGCGCTGATGCTGGCGATCGTGACTACAGTGGCCCTGTTGGTGATGATTTACACCGATGGCTACATGGCTCATGATCCCGGATATGTGCGCTTTTACACCTACCTGAGCCTGTTTAGCTCCTCAATGTTGGGGCTGGTGATCAGTCCGAACCTGGTTCAGGTTTATATCTTCTGGGAACTGGTGGGGATGTGTTCCTATTTGCTGATCGGATTTTGGTTCGATCGCAAACCGGCAGCAGATGCTTGTCAAAAAGCCTTTGTCACCAACCGCGTTGGTGACTTTGGTCTGCTGTTGGGGATGTTGGGCTTATATTGGGCAACGGATAGTTTTGATTTTCAAATCATGGGCGATCGCCTGCAAGATCTTGTCCAATCTGGGGCGATCGGTGGAGGCGTCGCGGCCCTATTAGCCGTGTTAGTCTTTCTCGGACCCGTTGCCAAATCCGCTCAATTCCCCTTGCACGTCTGGCTACCGGACGCGATGGAAGGCCCCACCCCCATCTCGGCCTTAATCCACGCCGCCACGATGGTGGCTGCCGGAGTCTTCTTAATCGCCCGGATGTATCCCGTCTTTGAACATATCCCCAGCGCAATGACCGTCATTGCCTGGACCGGATGTTTCACCGCCTTCCTGGGAGCCACCATCGCCCTCACCCAAACCGACATCAAAAAAGGGTTAGCCTACTCCACCATGTCCCAACTGGGTTACATGGTCATGGCAATGGGAATCGGGGCCTACAGCGCCGGACTCTTTCACCTGATGACCCATGCCTACTTCAAAGCCATGCTGTTTCTCGGGTCTGGATCCGTGATTCATGGTATGGAAGAAGTGGTCGGTCATGACCCCACCCTGGCCCAAGATATGCGGTTAATGGGTGGACTGCGGAAATTTATGCCGATTACCGCTACTACTTTTGCGATCGGCACCCTCGCCATTTGTGGAATCCCGCCCTTTGCTGGATTCTGGTCCAAAGACGAAATCCTCGGGGCCGCCTTTGAAGCCAATCCCGCCCTCTGGGGGGTCGGCTGGCTAACTGCCGGGATGACCGCCTTCTATATGTTCCGGATGTACTTCCTAACCTTTGAAGGACCCTTCCGAGGCAACGACACCGAAATTCGTCACGAACTCAAAACCGAAGCCGAATCTGGGGAACCCATCCTCGCCTTTGGTCCTGGCGCAATGGACCCTCGGGAACTGGAAGCCAGCGATGATGACCACTCCCACGATCATCACAGCGAATATCCCCATGAGTCCCCCCTAAGCATGACCTTCGCCTTGATGGCCCTGGCCGTGCCTTCGGTCCTGATTGGGTTGGTGGGGACTCCCTTTGCCAATTACTTTGAGGCATTTATTCACCCTCCCAGTGAATCCATGCTGGAAATTGCCGAACACGCCGAAGAATTCAACCTCACCGAATTCTTGGTGATGGGCGGTAGTTCCGTGGGAATTGCTTTGCTGGGGATTACCTTGGCATCCCTGATGTACTTGAGTCGGAAAATCGACCCCAAGGCGATCGCCTCCCAAATCAAACCCCTCTACTTGCTTTCCCGCAAGAAATGGTACTTTGACGAAATCTACAACTCCCTGTTTGTCCTCGGTTCGCGCCGGTTAGCCAGACAGGTAATGGAAGTGGATTATCGCGTCGTTGATGGGGCCGTCAACCTCACCGGGTTGATTACCGTCATCAGTGGCGAAGGACTCAAATACTTTGAAAACGGTCGCGCCCAATTCTATGCCTTGATCGTCTTTGTGGCGGTTCTCGGCTTAGTCATTCTCTCCGGCGTGACTTAACCCAATTCATCTGTCGCCCAAGCAGAAGCCAGAATTCCAGCATCATTGCCTCGGAGTTAATTCTGGCTTCTGTAGTGTGACGGGTGAGTTTTCTATACTCAATCCGGTTGGATAAAAACCCGCACCCTGAAGGGTGGGGCTATACGGACAAAGCCCGCCTGCGCGGGCTAATACGGAATCCCGTTGAAAAAGACCCGCACCCTGAAGGATTCTGTTGGCGAATCATGAAAGAGACCTCTCCCCGGCCCTCTCCTAAGAGGAGAGGGAGGTATAAGGAATAAATATCTTTGCTGGAAGGGGCTTTCCGGCTCCCCCTTCCCTCTGAGGGAAGGGGGTTGGGGGGTTAGGTCTCTTTCATGACCAACAGAGTCATCAAGGGTGGCGCTATACGGACAAAGCCCGCCTGCGCGGGCTAAGACGAAGAAAGAAGGCTTTTGACCACTGGATTTAGTATCTTGATGAATTTTGGTAGCGATCTATGAACATGGCTGAATTTCCTTGGCTGACTACAATTATCCTGTTTCCGATCGCGGCATCCCTACTCATCCCTGTTATCCCCGATAAAGATGGGCGCACGGTGCGTTGGTATGCCCTAATCGTCGGACTCATTGACTTCGCCCTCATTGTTTACACCTTCTGTAATCATTACGACCTCAGCAACCCCAACATCCAGCTTTTTGAAAGCTATTCTTGGGTTCCTGCCTTAGACCTCAACTGGTCAGTCGGGGCCGATGGATTATCCATGCCCCTGATTATCCTCACCGGATTTATCACCACCCTGGCAATCTTGGCCTCCTGGCCCGTCACCCTAAAGCCAAAACTGTTTTTCTTCTTGATTTTGGCCATGTATGGCGGACAGATTGCCGTTTTTGCCGTCCAGGATATGCTGTTGTTCTTCCTGGTGTGGGAATTGGAACTGATTCCGGTGTACCTGCTGCTCTCCATCTGGGGCGGTAAAAAACGCCTCTATGCAGCCACCAAATTTATCCTCTACACCGCAGGCGGTTCCCTGTTTATTCTGCTGGCGGGCCTCGCAATGGCCTTCTACGGGGATACCGTTACCTTTGATATGCAGTCCCTGGCGGCGAAGGACTACGCCATTAACTTAGAACTGTTGCTCTATGCAGCATTTTTAATTGCCTACGGCGTCAAACTGCCCATCTTCCCCCTGCATACTTGGTTACCCGATGCTCACGGGGAAGCCACAGCCCCAGTGCATATGTTACTCGCAGGGATTCTGCTGAAGATGGGGGGATACGCCATCATCCGCATGAATGCCCAAATGTTACCCGACGCTCACGCGGTGTTCGCACCGATGTTAGTCATCCTCGGGGTGGTGAATATCATTTATGCGGCTCTCACCTCCTTTGCCCAACGCAACCTCAAACGGAAAATTGCCTATTCCTCCATTTCTCACATGGGATTTGTGCTAATTGGGATTGGCTCATTCACCGACTTAGGGTTAAGCGGGGCTGTCTTACAAATGGTCTCTCACGGACTGATTGGGGCGAGTTTGTTCTTCATGGTGGGCGCAACCTACGATCGCACCCATACCCTGATGCTAGATGAAATGGGCGGCATTGGCAAAAAGATGAAAAAGTCCTTTGCCATGTGGACCACCTGTTCCTTAGCCTCCTTAGCATTGCCGGGAATGAGTGGATTTGTGGCTGAATTAATGGTGTTTGTTGGTTTTGCCACCAGCGATGCCTACAGCCTAACCTTCCGCGTCGTCGTCGTCTTCTTAGCGGCAGTCGGCGTCATTCTCACCCCGATTTACCTCCTGTCCATGTTGCGAGAAATGTTATATGGACCAGAGAATAAGGAATTAGTGGAACATGAAGCCCTGATTGATTCTGAACCTCGGGAAGTGTTTATCATTGCTTGCCTGCTGGTGCCGATTATTGGGATTGGGTTATATCCCAAGATTCTCACCCAAGTCTATGATGCCACCACGGTACAGTTAACCGCCAGATTGCGGAACTCATTACCCACCTTGGCGGGAAGCGCATCGGTTGCGTTAGGAGAACCGATGGAAGCCCCGGCAATTGGGCCGAGTCGGTAGGGTATCCATCATTTAAGGACAGGCAGTGCCTTGTCCGTTACAGTAAAGGCAGTTTTCATTAACTGCCTTTTTTTGTCTGAAAATATACAAGCTCCCGCCCCCTGTTCCCCTAGCGTTCCGTTAGGAAAGGCTGGGGCGTCTGTTTGTAGTAAACCCTTCAGGGTATTCCAACAAATAATACCAAATCCGATTGGTAAAAGTCGGTTTTCGCTTTTAGCCCGCGCAGGCGGGCTTCGTCCGTATAGCCCCAGGCTTGAGCCTGCGGGTTTTAACAGACCTTTGACAACCGGATTCCGTATAAATCCTCCAAATTTGATGCGATCGCACCTAATACCAAATCCGGTTGTTAAAAGTCGATTTTCTCTTGCAGCCCGCGTAGGCAGGCTTTGTCCGCAATCGCCCCACCATGCACGGGTGTGGGTTTTGACAGACCTATCACAACCGGATTCCGTATAACAAGACTCTACTTAGCCCGCCTGCGCGGGCTAAGTCTGTGTAGCCCCACCCTTTAGGGTGCGGGTTGTTTGGATATTTTATTTTTTGGAGTTCCCTCATGGGTTGCATCCAGATGACGGGCGTGAAGGAGTCCCGAAGAACGTTTGTAGTAACCCCTTCCTCTGATTAATTTTATCATACCAATCTACGAGGGTTTTGATTGATGGTAATTATACCTGAGAAACCGGGTTGATGGCAAAATCTCTGTGAGAATGCAGTATCCCCAGGAAAAACCCGGTTTCTCTACATATCTTACAACTATTGGATGATGGGCGCGATCGCTTTTACATCCCGGAGGGAATGGTTGAGTTTCTGTGGTAAATATTTGTGGGCATTGGGTTTCCTTCTTCAACTCAACCTACCCCTATAAAAAAAAGCGATCGCCTTGCTTTTACTCTGGTTGCCAAAACCGGCCTGTGACTCGTTCGTATTCATCTTCCAGCAACCACATTTGACTTTCTTCGTAAGTATCACTGGTAAAAATAGATTTATAGTCTTGTGCGGGATTTTGAATCGAGAATTTACCGGATTGTTCTTTAATTAACATCAGAATATGAGGGGGTGAAAGCCAAGGGTCTACCCAGATTTCCGCAAATTCCCATTGTTTTTCTTCTATTGTCGTAATTTGCGTTTTTGCGTTTTCAGGATTTTGTGGTGCGCGGTCTGGTGCGAGGGATGACATGATATTTCCCTGTGCTTTTTTTTATTTTTATTTCTCCATAGTGGAGAGGAATTCTCGTTCCATATAGATACTGGTCAATGTTCTCTGACCAATCTGGCTCGCCTTGTAACTGTAAAGACAGGGCTGTTTGGAGAAATGTCTTGGGGGTGTCTTTAGGGGCCAATAGGGTTTCCACAGTGATTTTCACTCTTCGACTTCTAGGTTTAAGGGCGATTCTAATTGCCAGGATTGGCCATCAAATATGGCAGTGATTTCTTGACTGTTCATATCGATATTGTCTGGACAAGCAGGGTTGAGAGTTTTGGTTTACAGCAATTGTACCTCAGAAACCAATTTCCTGGCAAAATCTCTGTGAGGATGCAGAAACCATCAGAGAAACCCGGTTTCTGCATTAACCTACTTCAAATTGTCCAATTCTGATGAGTCTAATACGGACTCATCGCCTCGGCGAATGGCTTGCCCTAATGCGAGGATTTCTTCAAAAGCCGGTTCATCCTTGAAAGATCCGCTAATTTGCTGTAACCAGTTGCTCGATTTCGGATGGGCAATCTCTTGTTGAATTTGAGTAATGGCTGCTTCTACTGCTGCCATGCGTTCTTCTAGGGAAGTGTTGGGTGTCATGGATTTAAAAAAGTGTGTAGAGTTTTCAACTATTGTAGCGCAAGGCTTGAAGTGCCGATCGCCTTCTGTGAGGATACAGACACTCATCAGAGAAGGTTTCTGAGTGTAGGCGATATGGCATCGGCAATTGGAAGGCGATCGCTCCCCCGACTGCTAAGATTGAAGCAGATGTAGCTGTGTCACCCTCTGCCACAAATGATGGGAATAACCCCAATCTCCTAGCTTAGAGTCACACCCCATTGAAAGAAGTGATGGCGCGTTCCGGAGAATGGCGGTATTTGGCAAAAAGTGGCGTGGGTATTTTCCCGGTAACGCCCCCTACTTTCGGGATCGATTACATCGTTGCCATTCATAGGGATTGGAGTTAAAATCGTATCAAGTTCACTGAATAAACTTATGTCACAACATACCCTGATCCTATCTGAACAAACTTATCAAGCCCTCCTAGAAGTCGCCCAAAAACAAGGGTTAACTCCCGAAAGTTGGATTTTATCTCAACTTGAACAACCCCAGCCTGAAGCCGAACCGTTATCTGAAAAAATTGGAGACTTAATTGGGGCGATCGATAGTCAAATGGAACCTCATCATCAGGTTCAGTCAACTGATTTTGGCGAACAGATTGCCACAAAATTATCTAAACAAGGACTGCGACGACCCTGATTTTAGTGGACACTGGGCCTCTCATTGCTCTGATTGATAAAGGCCAAGGAGATACCCATGTTAAATGTGTTCAAACTTACA
>JAABSJ010000003.1 GCA_011390515.1 Oscillatoria sp. | reverse complement strand
AACAATCTCCCCCATCCTCCCCATCCTCCCCACCCTCCCCATCCTCCCCATCCTCCCCATCCTCCCCATCCTCCCCATCCTCCCCATCCTCCCCATCCAACCCATCCACCCCATCCACCCCATCTCCTCCATCCAAGGACCAAGGACAAATGACCAAGAACAAATCCTGTACTATTAGGGTGAAGTGCGTTCAGAGAGACTAGCAAACATGAGTGCAGCAGGCACCTCAGAGGAAATCGTATTTGGTACCGATGGATGGCGGGGGATTATCGCCCGAGATTTTACCTTTGCCAACGTGCGGAAGGTGACGAGGGCGATCGCCGCTTATCTGGAAACTGCCTACAGTAAAGATAAACCCGTTTTAATTGCTTATGACCCCCGCTTTTTGGCCGACCAATTTTCTCAAACAGCGGCGGAAGTCTTAGCAGATTTGGGTTGGACTGTCAAGATGACGGACCGGGATTGTCCGACTCCGGTGATTGCTTATAATGCCCGTCATCTGAATACTGCCGGTGCTTTGATGTTCACGGCATCCCACAACCCGGCCCCTTATTGTGGGATTAAATATATCCCCGATTATGCGGGCCCTGCTACCCCAGAAATCACCGATACCATTGTGGCAAATATTGCCAAGGCATCGGATGCACCGCCCTCGGGTAAGAATACCGATAAAATTTCCATTTTTGACCCTAAACCCGCTTATCTGGAATTCCTCTACACTTTGCTGGATGTGGATACCATTCGCAAGGCGAAACTCAAGGTCAAATATGATGCATTGTATTCCACTTCCCGGGGTTATTTAGACGTGGTTTTAGACCATTGCGGTTGCGAAACTGAAAGTTTCCATACTTGGCGGGATGTCCTGTTTGGGGGAGGAATGCCTGAACCCAAAGGGGAAATGCTGGTGGAATTGGTCGATGCGGTCAAAAAAGATAGTGCCGATTTAGGTTTGGCAACCGATGGGGATGGCGATCGCTTTGGGATTGTGGATGAAAAAGGGAATGTTCTCACCCCCAATACCATCTTGCTTTTATTAGCAAGGCATTTGCTGGAAAATAAAGGCAAAAAAGGCGCAATTGTTCGCACCGTTGCCACCACTCACCTGTTAGATAACCTAGCGGAAAAATACGGTTTAACCCTCTATGAAACCGCTGTTGGGTTTAAATATGTTGGGGAAAAAATGCGGGAAACTGATGTGCTGATCGGCGGGGAAGAATCCGGCGGGTTGAGCATCTTGGGTCACATTCCCGAAAAAGATGGCATTCTGGCTGATATGTTGGTTGCCGAAGCGATCGCCTTCGCCGGTAAACCCCTGAGTCAATTGGTGGAAGAGGTGATCGCCGAAGCTGGCGGTCCCCTCTATAACAACCGTCTGGATTTACATTTGACCGAAGCGCACAAATCAGCAGTCCTAGACACTTACCTGAAAAATCCCCCGACAGAAGTCGCCGGAATTCAGGTTAAAGAAGTCGGGCGCAAGGATGGAATTAAACTCTATCTGGAAGATGGCGGTTGGGTGTTGTTGCGTCCCTCGGGAACGGAACCTTTGATTCGGGTTTATATGGAAACCAATTCTCCCGAAAAACTCCAAAAAGTCGGCCAAGAAATGCAGGCCAAAATCGATAAACTGGCCCCGGTTGCTGCGTAGTAACCCCCAGAAAACGGCGGGGTTTTAAATCCCTGCCGTTTGTTGCTGTAAAAGAGGTTAAGAGATTATGCCAATTACCAAACTGATTCCGACCTTAGTGAGTGCGATCGCCGCGATTTTGGTGGTGGCGATCGCCCTGCTGTCGGTCCAAAATGCCACCCCGGTTTCCTTGCAGTTTCTGGGATTTAGTTCGATTCCGCTTCCCGTAGGTCTGGTATTAGCGACCAGTACCGGGTTAGGGATGATTGGAGGGGCGCTGGCCCTGCCTCTGTTTCGGAAGGGCCGCCATGTTTCCTGAGTCTTAATACTCGGGTTCCACCCCAACGGAATTGAGTGAATTGAACTGCTTGACAAACGGGACAAAATCGGATAAAAGTTTAACTCAATTCCCAAAATCCGCCTGCCTTGTCCTGTCCCTGAAACTCTTAATATTTAACCTATCTCTAACCGCATCTCAAGTCTCAACCTAGCCCCCTAAAAATCCCTTTAACCTAATTGTTAACAAGCCATGCCCAAAGCAAGATTAGCGCGGCGGTTTTCCTTAGTCCTGTTAGCGACAACCTTCGCTAGTGCCATGCCCAGGTCTGGATTGGCGATCGCCTCTGAACCTCTGCCGAGAGCCCCCATCCCGGCGATCGCCTCGGCACCGGAACTGAGAATCTGGGAATTCGACCCCTATACCAACGAACTGCAAATCACAGTCCCCGAGGGGTTCACCCCAGACTATTCCATCCTCACCGACCCCCTGCGAATTGCGATCGATATCCCCAATGGCGACAATCCCGTACAATCCAGCACCGAAAATTATCAAGGAAGCGTCCGGGAAATTCGGATTGCTCAAATGGACTCAGGGGTCACCCGGATTGTCATGGAATTTGCACCGGGAGTCACCCTAGACTCCAACCCCGTCACCATCACCCCGATCGGACAAAGCAATCGCTGGGTGGTTCGTCCAGCAGTGCAACTGGCAGAGTCCCTACCGACGACGGCAACAGAACGGAGTCCGGACCTTCGCACCCTCCCCATGTTACCGCCCTCTGCCGCGAATCAGGCCCCAGCCATTTCCTTGCCCGAACCAACCCCAGAAGCGGCGCAATTGAACCCCAACCCAGAATTGGAACAAATGCCAATTCTGAATGTGCCGCCACCGCCACCGCCACCACAACTCTCGGAATTAAATATCACCGTTGAGGATGCCCGATCGCTGGGATTAACCGAGGATTTAGACTTTGAATTGCCGGTAGAAACCTCGACTGGCGTAAATAGGACCCCCACCGTCACCGTTCCCCCAGTGGAAAGTTCCTCCTTTCAAGAGGCGATCGGGCAGAGTACGCCGATTCCGGTGACTGTGGAACCGGAAATTTCATCCCCACCGCCACCCCCAGTCATGGAAACACCTACGGCCCTAAATCCGGGGACCGATGGGATCCTCGCCTTTGGACAACCCCTACCCACCTCTGGGGCGATCGCACCTCGTTCCGAACCCGTAACCGATGAAACTCCCCCATCCATCCCCGAGGAAGTTGCGGCGAATATTCCCTCGGATGTGTTGCTCTCATCTGGAACCGTTTTGGTCCTGAACTATCCCGGTTCCGTGGCGATCGCCTTAGAAGACCGCCTCCCCAGACAAGAAGTCCTGCTGGTGTATTCTGACATTTACGATCGCACCGGCCAACTGATTGCCCCCGTGGGTACCCCAGTGATTGGCCGTTTCGTGCGCGATCGGGGACAAATTCGCTTTCAGACGCAATCCATCATCCTCGACGGTCGCGCTATCCCCTTCCTCGCCCAATCCGACCCCCTCAACGGCAACCGAGATATTTCCGAGAGAAGAACCCTTAGCTACTCCGCAGTTGGGGCAGTTGCGGGCGCGGTCCTTGGGGGTTTAGCGGGAGGTCCTCTCTTAGGCGGTGCTGCCGCAGGTGCAGTCACCTCCCTGCTGCGTTCCGAGATCGCCGCCATTGTCGAACCCGGACAACTTCTCCCGGTGCGTTTAAGCGAACATTGGCGATAATCATACGGAATTCGGTTGTCAAAGGTCTGTAAAAACCCGCACCCTGAAGGGTGGGGCTATACGGACGAAGCCCGCCTGCGCGGGCTAAGAAAGAAAACCGACTTTTACCAACCGGATTTGGTATCATACGGAATTCGGTTGCTCTAGGTCTATAAAAACCCACACCCGTCAACGGTGGGGCGTTTGCGGACGAAGCGGTGTCGGAGCGGGCTAAAAGGGAAAACCGACTTTTACCAACCGGATTTGGTATCATTCCCCCCTGGACCGGATTGGGGTGGGAACAGAAATCCTCAAAAAGGGGGAGGCGATGCGATCGCCTCCCCCTTGTTCTCTACCCAACTGAGGGACTGAATCAGATTGATACCCAATCCCGGTCCTCAAAAGCCCTTGAGGCTGTTTCATTCATAAAGGTTGCATGGTTGTTCCTGGATTATTCGGGATTAAAGCATCTTTCACATCCTCAGACTCAACAGACATCAACGCAACCGCTTGTTGGAGGGCCTCAATGCGAGTCTCCGTCATATGGTGAGGGGGTAACAGTTGCACAATCCCAAATCGGTCTAACCGACGTTTAATCTGACCCGCAGCACCGACAATAAAGACTTGACGACCTTTGTCTAGGGCATCTTTAATCACATTTTCGATCGCCAGAGAAGAAGTCACCCCCAACATCGGCACGTCACCCAGGTCCAAAATCAGCACTTCAAAATTATCCACTGCCGACTGTTCCCGGGAGATGGCCTTGGAGACTCCAAAAATCATCGGTCCGCTAATATGGAACAGCAGAATCCGGCCATTTCCTTGTTGCAGCAACCGCTTCTCTTCATCAGTTAAGAGGATTTCATCATCATCATCCGTAATTGCTTTGACATCCTGGGCATGAATATCGCTCAGACGTTGGATAGTCAAGAGATTGGCAATAAACACCCCGACGCCGACGGCGACGATTAAATCCACAAATACCGTCAGCGCAATCACCCCGTACATAATTAACGCCGCTTTCACCGAGACGCGGTGAGCACGTTTGAGGAAACCCCAATCGATAATATCAAACCCCACCTTAAGGGCGATCGCCGCCAACACCGCCATCGGAATATTTTCCGTGAGATTCGCCGCCCACAAAATCACCACCAGCAAAATCCCTGCACGGGTTAAACCCGACAATGCAGTTCTGCCTCCGGTTTGGATATTCACCACCGTTCCCATCGTCGCACCGGCACCGGGCAGTCCACCACAGAGTCCCGAAACGATATTACCAATCCCTTGTCCGATTAATTCTTTATCCGAGTTATGGTGAGTGCGAGTCAAACTATCGGCAATCACGGAAGTTAGCAGGGAGTCGATACAACCGAGCATCCCCAAGACAATGCCATCAATCAGCATTTCCCGAAATTCCGTGATGGTAAACACCGGCATATTTAATTGCGGTAGACCCATTGGAATTTCGCCAATCGTCCGAATCTCCGCATTGGAGAACAACACTAGGGAAACAACAGTCCCGACAATTAATGCCACCAATTGCGGGGGGACGATCCGCTTAAATTTGGATGGCATGAAGAACAGAATTGCTATCGTCAAAGCCGCTAAAATCGCTTCGGGTACGTCAATGTTCGTCACAAACATTGGTATATCGCGAAGAGTTCCGATCACCCCTCCTTTACTAACATGACCTAAAAAAGGTCCGATTTGCAGCACGATCAGAATCAAGCCAATTCCCGACATAAAGCCGGAAATGACCGTGTAGGGCATCAGGGTAATATATTTACCTAAGCGGAATACCCCTAAGAGAATTTGAAAGAATCCCGCCAGCATGACTACGGTAAAAGCCATCGCCAATCCGTTCTCCGGATTTTTGGCAATCAGGGAAGCAATGATCGTCGTCATTACCACCGTCATCGGTCCGGTGGGTTCCGACATCAGGGCCGGAGTTCCCCCAAACAACGATGCAAACAAGCCCACGCAAACGGCACCATAAAGACCCGCTATGGGTCCGGCACCGGAGGCGACCCCGAATGCCAGGGCCATCGGCAGGGTCACGATCGCCGCAGTTAGACCGCCAAACAGATCCCCGCGCAGGTTTCTGAAATGGATCTCATTAAATATACTCATCATTTGGCTATAAATTAGAGCTATTGAGCCGCCCTTTCAATAATTGGATCTTCTAATCATATAGGAACCGGAATTCTTGGCAAGGGTTTGGGAGCATAAAAATCAAAGTTTTTTATAGGTATGATTACAATGACCCTGATCTCATGCAAAAAAAAGCTGCCAGACCTTGACCAGCAGAGGGTTGGGGATCAACGGGTCGCAACCATTACCACCTGATCTCCTAATCAATTTTGCAGTGGATTGGTTCTATTCTAGGGTTACTATAAAGAATTATCAATAGTAAGTATTTATACGGCAATCAATACTGAATCCGGACCCATTATTTGGAGTCAAGGGGGCGGATGAGGAACCCTGAAAATCCAAAAGGACGCGGAGGGTGAACCGCGTCCTGATCAGTCGCAATATTCAACGGGTTACCCCACTGCGATCGCCCTAAAAGCGTTGGGTTTCTGGGGGTTTACCTCCAGATCCCTGGAAGAACAGATTTCCCGCAGCGTCATTCTGATAAATGCAACTAATGTCTGGGCTATTTTCCAATGCGCCAGTGAATCCAAAGGTGTTCATGCGATTTTTGCAGTCGCGGACCTGATCGTTGCTGACCAGTTTGCGTTGTTCCAGAATATTCCAGGTATTGGTCCGCAGTACGCACCCCGGCTGCATTTTGGGCTGGGATATATAGACATTGAAGGGATTGAGGGTGACGAAGATGCGAGTATCCATCACCATCGCACTGGCTCCATATTGAATGCAGAGTTCCGGGTTAGGGGCGCTGCGATCGATGACTTCCCGCGACGCCACGTTTTCGGGACTGAAGTTAGCGGTAGAGCTAAATGCAATACCGATCCCGATTCCCAACACGAAAACCCCAGCTAAAATCGCCAGGGAGGTGTAGTTAAAGGGGGATGAGGATTTTGGTTTTCGATACATGGTTGTTGGTGGGTTTGAGACGTTGGTTTGGGAGGGGTTGGAGGATCTCTATCTATTAGTATGCCGAATCTGACTCCGAGATGGCTGTTCTTCAACGGTGCGATCGCCCGAACATTGCGCCCTTCTTTCCCCGGATATCCGAGAATTCCACCCCCTAGGACCTAGAATTCCGGGCCAACCCCCCGACTCAGGAATGTATTCCTTCCCCTACCCCACCTGACCCTCAACCGGCTGGATTTTTTAATTCAGGGCAAAAAGGGGGAAATTTTCCAAAATTATGGGCGAGTTGTGAATCTCTTTATGAAAATATTAAGGTTTGAGGTGCATCAAATGGATTATCGCTAATTTTTTATTTTATTTTTATAATTTTCAAGGTTCAACTCAAGACAAAAAATGTCAGAATAGACGTAAGCAATTGAATTGACCCCGGCGGTGAAGTCCACCAGAATATGGCAAAACCCGGTAGCGGTTCAAGTCCTAACCGGGAAAGGCGTCAATCTTTCTGCGGTTTTACCCCCGGCTTGTAAATCCGGCTAGATGGGGGGTGGACTTTTCCGGTAATTGGTCAATTTTTGTAAATTTTTAAACCGGAAAAATTATTCATGATTCATGAATTAATGTCAAATTATGGAGAAACAACTGGTCAACTTGACCTTCCAAGTGGTATCTGATACCGTCGATGACGTTTTAAAAAGTTATCCCTACTCTCTCTATAAAAACGTAATCGACTGCTCAGATTTTCAGTTAGAACTCATTGCCTACATTTTAAATCGAGTCCCTAGTCTGTATGTGGTCACTGGGGACGAGCGCCCCCCGATCCAATTATGTTTAGGGTCCTCAGAACAGTTCCATCTGGAAGGGTTAATTCATGAAGGCATTCACGTTATTCTGCCCAAGCTGTTGAAAACTCCTCCCCAAGAATTTTGTGATCTTCTCAAACCCCGTCCCTACAGCCGGACAGAAGGTCACTCCAAACCGAAACCGGGGAAAGGGACTCCGGACGCCTGCCAATGGGATGAACTGGCGATGTACGCTCGAACCCAGTGGGTGGAACAACATGGGATGCCGATGCCATAACTTCCTCCCCCTGGAATTTCCGTGGCATGGTCCCCAGTCCGGTTCAAGATAGAAATCTGGTGAAACCGGGGATGCCAAAAGTTCGTCCTGATTTCAAGACAAGACACTCCTAAATTTTGGAGGAGCGGAATCAAAGATTCAGGTCAATCCGCTGGTGATGCAATATTTCTTAATAAAATAGAGCAACATCTGGTGAGCGATTTGTGGCCAGTTCTGCTCTGAAGCATCTCAATCTGTCTGTGGGATTATGCCCCTAAGTAGCACCCTTCTATCCCTCTGTCTAGTCCAAAAGTGCAGGACAAGGAAGAAGATCAACTGGGTAGGTTCACAAAATTTTTGCCTTGAAAACAACCCATCTCGGTCAACCATCAGGGTTCTTGTCCCTGGGCTTCTAATCCGGTAAGGATAGCGACTAGGGCATTTCCTTCTGTAAAAAGTCACCCTGATGAGGGAGGCGATTAAACAGAAACGAGCATAAAGTAACCGGATATTCCGGATGGAGTATCAGCAAAGGGCGAAGGTATTCCCGCGCTAAGGGCGATCGCCCGGTTGATTAGACCCACCCGGGCAACCCAAATCCCTTGTGGATAGAGTGGGGTGAAATCGCTCCCAGGGTGCATGAATCGTGGATTAAAAGCTTGATCCAGGGACTCCCTCCCGAGATCAAGGGATTTAATTCGACCCCGATCCGACACCGGAAACACCGGATATGCTTGGGAAGATTTATTATAGATTAAATGTGCTAAGGGCTTGCGAATTATGACTCACTGCATCAATCCCGATTGCCAAAATTCAGACAATACCCATTACGCTGACCATTGTTCTAGCTGTGGGCAACCGCTGCTTTTAAAAAGCCGGTACCGCTGCTTGGAACTCCTGGGTCAGGGAAAATATGGCCGCACCTTCTTGGCGATCGATGAAGACAAACCCTCGAAACCTCGTTGCGCGATTAAACAGTTTTTCTCCGGAAAAACCGACAAGGCGATCGCCCAATTCCGAGGGGCTACTCCTGGATCCCCGAAAGCATTGACCTCAGAACTCATGCTTTTGGATGAATTGACCCAGCATCCGCTGATTCCCGAACTCTATGCTTGTTTTGAAGATAATGGCAGTCACTATTTAATCCAAGAATATGTCGAAGGCCAAAATTTAGCCGCTGAACTCGCTGAAAGCGGCCCCTTTAATGAGAAAAAAATTCGTCAAATTCTCACCGACGTTCTGCCGGTGTTGAAATTTGTTCACAACAGTTTGCTGATTCATCGGGATATTAAACCCGAGAACCTCATTCGTCGTCGCAGGGATGGCAAAATTATTCTGGTTGATTTTGGGACCATCGAACATCCCACTAGCATCAGTGCGATCGCCTCCGCCACGGCCCTAGGTTCCGCAGAATATGCCGCCCCCGAACAAACCAAAGGCCAAGCGGTTCCCGGGAGCGACCTGTACAGTCTCGGTGTCACCTGCTTGCATCTGTTAACCGGACTGCCGCCCTTTGATTTGTACAGCATTAAAACGGAAAGTTGGGTCTGGTCTGAATATCTCACTCAACCCGTCAGTTTGCAGTTAAGCCGCGTTCTGGATACCCTGGTGCAACGGGATGTCAAACAGCGCTATTCCTCCAGTGCTGAAGCCCTCAAAGCCCTAAATGCGCCCAACTTAGAAGCGGTATTACCCCCGCCCAACAAACGGGTGGCTACCTTGGTGGGTGGGGCGGCGATCGCAGTCTTGTCCATGACCCTCGGCTATCGGACTCCGACTCCGGTCCCAGTGAGTTTCCAGCAGAAACCCTCGGAACTCGCACCGCCACCGCCACCGCCTCAGATGATGTATCGGGTCAAACATCCGGAGTTATCTTACAAACTCCCGGCATTCCGCGAAGAGTCTAGCTATTCGGTGTCTAAAGTCGAACCGATGCGGACCTTGGCGATCGCCTCGGGACCCGTCTGGTCTGTCGCCGTCAGTCCCGATGGCAGCACCATCGCCTCCGGCAGCACCGATGGCACTATTCAACTCTGGCACGTTAGCACCAATAACGTCCGCGTTCCCATCCGCATTCTCAGCGGTCATTCCGACCCAGTATGGACCCTAGCCATTAGTCCCAATGGCCAGTTCCTCGCCTCCGGCAGTGCGGATAAAACCATCAAACTTTGGGACCTCCGAACTGGGGAATTGCTCGGCACTCTGAAGGGCCATAAAGCCGGAGTCTTCTCCGTCGCCTTCAGTCCCGATAGTCAAAGTCTCGCCTCCGGCAGCTTCGACAAGAGCATCAAAGTTTGGCGACTCCATGCCAACAACTATTCCGGACTCGCCGGTTCCGAAGTTCGCAGCTTCATCGGTCATTCCCAAGAGGTCCAGTCTGTCGCCTTTAGTGCCGATGGTCAAACTCTCGCCTCCGGCAGTACCGATGGCACCGTCAAACTCTGGAACTGGCATACCGGCAAACTGATCCGCACCCTGTTGGGACATTCCGATGCCGTCTGGTCCGTCGCCTTCAGTCCTGATGGCCGTACCATCGCCTCGGGAAGTTGGGATAAAACCATCAAACTCTGGGATTCTAGCAGTGGCCTCCCCGTCCGGACTCTCAAGGGTCATTCCGAACAGGTTCACTCCGTCGCCTTTAACCCCGATGGCCAAACCCTCGCCTCGGGAGACCTGGGGGGTACGATTAAGCTGTGGAAAATGGACACAGGTTCCCAAGTCGGAACCCTCAAGGGACATACCGATTGGGTGGGGGTCGCCTTTAGCAAAAGCGGCAAAACCCTAGTCAGTGGAAGCTTTGATGACACGATCAAACTGTGGAAAGTCAATCCGTAGTCAAATGTCAGGGACTAGCTTCCCCTTTGAATTTTTAAACAACGCGATTGGGTGTACAGAACAAACCCCAGTCGCGTTTTTCTCCGGGTTTCCTCCCTAATCACAGGGATTAACCGAGTTGCTGGTCCTAGGACGCCGGTAGCGTAGCGATTACAAACCCGGTTTCTTGTCTTTGGCATCTCATCCGGTCCCGGCATCCTGGGGCATTGCACGGGGCGATCGCCCCGTGTCAAATCACAGCCTCCGGTCCCCAAATCCTATACAATCGATAAAACCCGGTTCAGGTCCGGTGAACGCATCCCGGTTTTAGGCGGATCAAACCCTATTGTTCAGTTTATAGCGACCCTTTCAGGAAGTTGACATAGAAACAGTGAGCAAGATGCTGTCACTACAAGACTCTCAGGCGTCGGATCCATTGTCAGAATGATTTAGACGCGCTATATATTGTTTTTATATTGAGTCTTGAGTTTCAACCCCAAATCGATTTGAATAGAGAGGTAGGCGATCATGATGACCACTGAGGAACTAGGGTTAGTGTTAGTAATTGACGATTCCTCCACTAACCTAGAATTGTTATACGACCTGTTGACTGAAGTGGGCTATGAGGTCCTTTTGGCAAAACAAGGTACAAAAGGAGTCGAAATTGCCAAAAGTCATCCAGTTGATTTAATTTTACTGGATGTCATCATGCCAGAAATGGATGGGTTCCAAACTTGCACCCTCCTGCAAGCTGCTCCCGAAACCCATGATGTTCCAATTATTTTCATGACCGGCATTTCTGATAATTTAGAAAAAGCCAAAGGTTTAAAAATAGGAGCGGTTGATTATATTACGAAACCTTTCTATCAAGAGGAAATCTTAGCTCGCATTAAAATTCATATTAAATTGCGACGATTAACCCTAGAATTAATTCAGGAAAAACAATTCCTCGAACAACGAGTGGAAGAAAGAACCGCAGAACTCTCTCAAATTTTGTCTGAACTCCAGAAGGCTCAACTCCAATTGGTCCGGGGGGAAAAACTCTCTTCCATCGGCCAATTAGTGGCGGGAGTGGCCCATGAAATTAAAAATCCCTTGGGGTTTATTGCCGGGAATATTGATCTCGCGACCGAAGGGGTTTATCATTTAATTGAATATTTGGAACTGTATCGCTCTAAATTTCCGAATAGCGAAGAAGAAATTCAGCAAAAAGGGCTGGAAATCGATATTGAGTATTTGTTGCAAGATTTACCCAAAATGCTGGCTTCCATGAAAGTGGGAACCGATCGCATTTCTAACCTCAGCACTTCCCTCGGAACCTTTTGCCGTTCTGATACCAGTGTTAAAGTCTTGGCGGATATTCATGACGGACTCGATAGCACCTTAATGATTTTACAGCATCGCCTCAAAGCCACTCCGAACCGACGAGAGATTAAAGTGGTTAAAAACTATGGAGAAATTCCTCGGATTCCCTGCTATCTCGGCCAGCTTAATCAAGTGTTTATGAATATTCTGGCCAATGCCATTGATGCCTTAGAAGAGGGCCCGGGAAATGCTGTTTCGCATCCCGATGTAGGACCGCAAATCACAATTGATACCAAACTCAGCGCCGATGGTCAACAGATTGTGATTCAGATTGCCGATAATGGTCAGGGAATGACTCCGGAAGTGAAATACCAAATTTTTGATTACTTATTTACCACAAAACCTGTGGGCAAAGGGACAGGGTTAGGGCTATCTATTTCCCTTGAAATTGTTCAAGAAGCTCACAATGGCAATTTGACCTGTTCTTCTGAATTAGGGGTAGGAACTGTATTTGAGATCCAGATTCCCCTGGATAACCCGGAGGCGATCGCCTGATGACGGAGTAGGTTTGCCATCCCAAGTTTACCCGATTTTATGACCCTTTTCGGGTCAGCCAGTAGGTGACCATTTCACCTTTTCCGCGAATCAAAACCGTTCCCCGTTTCGTCAATAAATAGTTGCTTTTTAATCGCTGGTATGTCTCGGCAGTGACTTGAATTTGACCGGGTAATCCTTGAGATTCCATCCGTGAGGCAATATTCACCGTATCTCCCCAAAGATCGTAAATAAATTTTGTAGTCCCAATCACCCCGGCGACGACAGGACCCGTGGCAATCCCGCAGCGAATTTGAAACGGTTCGCCGCTTTGGGTTTGAAATTGCCCGATCGCCTGCTGCATATCCAATGCCATCTGTGCGATCGCCTCGGCATGGTCCTGTTGGGGGATAGGGACGCCACCGACCACCATATAGGAATCCCCAATGGTTTTAATTTTTTCTAATCCATGTTGGGTGGCGAGTTCATCAAATTGGGAAAAAATTTGATTCAGTAAAGCCACTAATTCTGATGCCGACATTTTAGCAGACAGGGGCGTAAATCCCACAATATCCGCAAATAAAATACTGGCTTCATCAAAGTGTTCGGCGATCGCACTGGTGCTTTCTTTTAACTGCGCGGCGATCGCCTTCGGTAAAATATTCAGCAATAATCGCTCCGATTTCTCCCGTTCTAAGCGCAACAACGCATTCTGTTCTTCTAATTCTTGTTGCAATCGACAAATTTTTAAATGATTCTCAACCCGGGCTAGAACCTCTTCAAATTGAAATGGTTTGGTGATATAATCCACCGCCCCCACTTTGAACGCCTTCACCTTATCCAACACATCATCCAGCGCACTTAAAAAAATCACCGGGATATCCCGAGTTTTTTCTCCAGCTTTTAATTGTTCACAGACCTGATACCCATTAATATCTGGCATATTAATATCCAGCAAAATCAGGTCCGGTGGCGAAGCCTGCACCCCCATTAAAGCCATTTGACCGTTCAAGGCTTTCCGCACCTTATATCCCGAATCGGTCAACATTTTAGAGAGCAGATTCACATTGTCCAGGGTATCATCAACCACTAAAATTTTGCAGTTGGGTTCATGAATAGATTGGCTAGTCATTGGTTTGAATTAACTCAATAATTTTATCAAATCGCAGTTGAGTCACCAAATTGGTGAGGGTAGTTGCTAAAGCTGTATGGGAGTCAGGAATTTGGGTAATTAAGGTGGCGATCGCCTCATCATCCAATTCACTCGCCGCTTGATAGAGTTGGGTTTTCCACTCCGTCGGCATTCCTTGCAAACATTCGGTTACCGTCAAGCAGTTCCCTGGAACCGAGGGAGAGTGACTACTCACATCCGCACCAGGAATTTCTTCATAAAGATAACGCACCCCGAGATGTTCAGCCATTTTTTGAAAAATCACATCCTCGCGAAACGGTTTACTGGCAAAATCATCACATCCTGCCTCCAAAACCATTGCCCGATTTTCTTCAAATGCACTGGCCGTTAACCCAATAATAACCGGAATTGGTCCATTAGTCATCCGTTTAATTTGCCGAGTCGCCTCATAACCATCCATCACCGGCATTTGCATATCCATCCAAATCAGATGGGGTTGCCAACTGTGGCACATCGTCACCGCATCTTCCCCATTCACCGCTTCGCGCACTTCAAACCCCAGAGGCGACAGCAGATTCCGCAGCAACAGACGACTTTCCCATTTATCCTCAACCACCAAAATCCGATACTCCGGTTGATTCGCCGCTAACCCAATCACGCGCTGACGCTGTACCTCAGTCCCCGGAGTCATGGCATCTGCCGGACTAATTTTGATATCAAATTTAAAAATTGTCCCTTTTTCTAGGGTAGAACTCACGGTGATTTTACCCCCCATTAATTGCACGAATTGACGACTAATCGGAAGTCCCAAACCCGTCCCTGATTGCGACTTTCGTCCGGTTTCCGTTTGCACAAAAGGGTCAAATAAGGTATCCAGTTCTTCCGCACTAATCCCAGGTCCGGTATCTTCAATTTCACAAACCAGATAGGTGGCTGATTCTCCCTCAACCCCTTCTGTAAACAAAGATTGGGCTTCCGTCCTCACCCGGACGGCGATTCCCCCTTTATCTGTGAATTTGATGGCATTCCCCAGGAGGTTAATCAAAACTTGCCGCAATTTACTTTCGTCGGTTTTGATAAACGGGGGCAAATCGGGCGTGCGTTCAAAGATAAGCTGTAAGCCGTTGGATTCAGCTTTGAGTTTAAACATTTCTTCCAGGGATGTTAACAGCCGATACAGGTCAAAGCTGGTTTCATTCAGGGAAATTCGACCCGCTTCAATTTTGGACATTTCTAAAACATCATTAATCAGTGTCAGCAAATGTTCCCCCGCCCGAGAGATAATGCCGAGATAGTCTTGTTGTTGGGGTTTGAGGGTATTATCCCGGTTGAGAATTTGCGTAAAGCCAAGAATCGCATTCAGTGGGGTTCGCAATTCATGACTCATTTTTGAGAGAAATTCCCCTTTAGCTTGACTGGCAGCATCCGCCGCTTTCTTTGCTTCTTGTAGGGCTAATTCGACTCGTTTGCGCTCCGTAATTTCAAAAACAATACCATACCAAACAATTTCTCCATTTTCTTGTTTTTCTGGCGTGGAATTTCCTTGCATCCAATTGACTTCCCCCGATGGGTTGATAAACCTTCCTTCCCAGTTCCAAGGTTGTAAAGTTTTAGCCGATTCTTCCACTGTCTCATAAAATCGTTGTAAATCATCGGGATGAGTTGTATCAATAATTAAATGGGCATTCTCAAGAATATCTTTGGGTTCTTTGTTATATATCGTCTTACATCCCTCACTGACAAATGAAAATTTCATACTACCATCAACTTGCAGATGAAATTGATAGACCATGCCCGGTATATTTGCGGTTATTTTTTGCAACTTTGCTTCGCTTTGAAGCAAGGCTTCTTCCGCCTGTTTGCGTTGGGTAATATCGCTGGCGGTCCCCGTAATTCCGATTATGCTTCCTTCTAAATCTCGGATGATAATTACATTAAACAGAAAATTAATCTGATTTCCGGTTTTACTGAGATGAACGGTTTCATACTGAAATAAGGAGCCGGTTTGGAAAACCTCTTGAAAAACTGCAATATCTTTGGCGGCTTGTTCGGGAGGCTGAAAATCTGTGAAAGGACGACCAATCATTTCTTCCGGTTCATAGCCATAAATTTGTTTGACAGCCTGGTTGACAAAGGTAAAATAGCCGAATTGGTCTGTAGAAAAGATGAGGTCCTGAGAGGTTTCAACTAAATGTCGATATTTTCGTTCACTTTCAGCCAGTGATTCTTCAGCCAGCTTGCGATCGGTCACATCAAAAATGACCCCGCTCAGATACATGATTTCTTCAGTTTCCCCAAGAATAGCTTGGCCTTTTTCATACATCCAGCGGGTACTCCCGTCGGCATGAATGATTCGATATTCTACAATAAAAGGCTGGTTGGTTGCAGTGGCTTCTAGGATGATGGATTCAGCTCGTTCTCGGTCTTCAGGATGAATAATGTTTGCAAAACTTTGGGAATTATTATTAATAAAGGAGGCGCTAGGATACCCGGTGATTTCCTCTACACAATCGCTAATGTACTGCATCGTCCACTCATAATCACATAAGCAGCGATAAACGGCACCGGGAATACTAGAGACTAAAGTTCGGAATTGTTCTTCGCTTTGGCGGAGGGCTTCTTCAGCTTGTTTGCGATCGCTAATATCCGTATTTGAGCCAGTCATTCTAATGGGGTTACCCGCTTCATCCCAGAGGGCCTGTCCCCGGTCTAAAATCCATTTGTAAGTCCCATCTTTACACCGCAAGCGATATTCGGTGCTATAAAAGGCGATTTTTCCCTGGAGATGTTCTTGGCATAATTGGGAGACGCGGGTGTAATCCTCGGGATGAACTCGCTGCAACCATTCATTGAGTTCATTCGCCATTTCATGGTCTTCATATCCGATAATTTGCTTCCATCGCGGGGAGAAAAAGACTTCATTCGTGGGAAGATTCCAGTCCCAAATCCCATCATTGTTACCTTTTAAGGCTAACTGCCAACGTTCTTCACTTTTTTGTAATTCCTCTTCCGCTTGTTTGCGATCGCTGATATCAACCACTAATCCATCCCAGAGAATACTCCCATCCGGTTGTGGTTCGGGGTTAGCATCTCCTTGAACCCATTTAATTTGACCGGATACGATAATTCTCCCAATAAAATGCCAGGGTTCTAAGGTGGTGGCTGAACGGGTGATGGATTCGATATGTTGCGCGCGATCGTCTGGATGGGTTAAATCCATCAATAAAGAGATGTTTTCCATCGCCGCTTCCGGTTCAACTCCATAAATCTTGCGACAACCTGGACTGATATAGGGACAAGTAAATATTCCATCGGGGTGCATCATAAATTGATAAATCATCCCCGGGATATTGGCGGCGAGATTATAATATCGAGTATTGCTTTGTTGGAGTTGTTGGGTGCGCTCTTGTACCTGTTTTTCTAACTGACACGCATACTCTTTTTGCGCTTGATAAAGTTGGGCATTTTCCAAGGCGATCGCCGCTTGAGAGGAGATCAATTTGAGCAATTCCACTCGGGAGGGACTAAAGGCTCCCACAAGCAGGTTATTTTCCAAGTACAGAATCCCGATCAGCTTACCTTGACCCAAAATTGGCGTACATAACACAGACTTCGGCTGGGTCGCTAAAATGTACGGATCACTGTTAAATTGGTCATTTTGATTGGCATCATTGAGGACAACATCTTCTTGGGTGCGACTGACATAGTTAATTAAAGACAGGGGTAAACAGGAGCTAGTTTCCACAGCGATCGCCTGTCGAACAGCCATCTCAGTTTGTTCAATATGACCCGCTGCCTCTATCACAAAATTACCATTTTGATTCAAGAGCAAATACCCCATTTGCGCTCCCGCATTTTCAAGAGCAAGACGCATCAGTTTCGCTAATAAGTTGTCTAGCTGTACTTCCCCAATCAGAGCTTGAGTCGCTTGAATGACCGTATTCAAATCTAAAAATATATCGTAACCGCTACTTTTTGACTCGGTATAATTATGGGTTTGAAGTTCCGTAGTGCTTACTTCTATGGTTTTAGAGTTTAAATCAGCAAATCGACTTTCTAAATCCTGGACTTTAGCTAATGCGCCCCAGCGATAGTAGCAGGAATGGGCTTTTTTGCGATAAAATCCGGCAATCGGGTCGCGTCCAAGCTGTTCATAAAACTCTGCCGCCAATTCCCAGGCGAGGGCTTCTTCTTGGATATAGTGATTGTTTTGTGCCGTGGCGATCGCTAGGTCATAAAAATTCATCGCCTCCAACACTTCTCCCTTAACCCGCGCTTTTTCCGCCTCAACTAATTCATACTTCTGTTGAAAATTAGCTGGCGCAAAGCTGGCCCAGTTTTTCATTTTTTCTTGGTTGGTTTCCACCTTAACCAGAATCTGCGCTTGTTCAGCTTCTGACGCCTGTAGATACATAGCCAAAGCGGAGAGAGCATCGTAAAAATAAAACAGTGGTAGGGGATAAACCGATGTTAATACATCTAAGTAGCTTGCAGCAATACCAGCATTGACCACCGCCTGTTGATGTTGCCGAAATAAATAACTTAGAATGAGTTTGTGTAAATATAAACAACAGAGGGCATAGCGATCGCAGGCTGCTTCATGGATCGGTAGCATCGTCTCTTCATTATAAGCTGCCCCGACCAGGTTCACCGGATTGTCTGATTTGTTGATTAAATTTAAGACCACCTGCCAAGACATTTGGCAATAAGTCAGAGGGGGGGCTTGTTTAATTTTTTTAAGCAAATAATTATAACAAGCAATCTCTGATTCCAGTTTAGAGAGTTCTTTTCCTGCCAAATAGGAATTGAGGCAATAATTATAAGCCGAAAGACCTGCATATTCTAAATCTCCAGTTCCCAATCCGCTCTCATAAGCTGTGAGCAAAGGTGGGATAGTTTCCTGGAGTGGTTCCTTCCAGACACCCACATTATTATTCACTACCATTAAAGTCCGGCATTTCAATTCCTGGTTATTAAATTTTTCTAAAACTTTTAAGGCCAACTGACCAAATTGATGGCCGGTTTCAATATCGCCAACAATGCCACATAAAATCAGGCCATAACAAGCGTAAGCATAAGCGGATTCATCGGTATTGCCATAGGTTAGGGATAACTTAATTTCCTGAACTACAATCAAGGGTAGCAGCATCGGGGCAACTTGATAGGCGGGGGCGATCGCACTATTGAGAATCCGCATCCCGGCTTTTTGATGACCCTCGGACATTTCAGGTAAATCGATTAAATCTGGGATAGCCTTTCCCGTTAATTGGTGCGATATTTCATTTAGCCCCACTTGAATATCGGCGAAGGTTGGCTGTTCAGGCAAATGAATCTCTAATAATTCAAGCGCTTTTTGGGTATTTTCTAACGCTTTGAGTTGTTGGCTGTAAGCACTATAGGCTTTAATTCTGATTTCATAAAAATTAACTTGGTCTAGGATAGATTGGGCTTGGACCAGGCCAATTTTTACCAAATCCTCCATCCGTTCAAAATCCGTATTGAGGTAAGCCGCATAAGCAGCCTGAATATGCAGCCTTAGAGTCGTGAGATAATCAGTCTCCCAGCTATCTTGTCCTAAAAGTTTTAACCCAATCTGAAAATAGGTGTCAGCCAATTCATAAGCATTAGCTGATAGCGCTTTCTGTCCTGCTCTTAAATTTAATCGAGCTAATTTATTTCTTTGTTCAAAATTTGTTATCAGTTCACGGCTATAGTTAAAATGGTTGACAATTTCAAAAATGTTTTCCTCTATCTTTTTCTGAGGAGTATTACTCAGTAAAAGTTCGGCAATTTTCCAATGAGTTTCTTTTTTGCGGGCTTCTGGAATCAGGGAGTAAGCCGCTTGTTGGACGCGATCGTGTAAAAACTGGTAGCCGACTTTTTCTCCCTCACGAGGTTCTCTAACCCGGGACAGAGTATGAGTTTTAGCTAAGGGGACAATCAATTCTTCTTGAATAGCTTCCCACAAATCTCTACTTGTCAACTGAGGCGATCGCTCATTGACAATGGATAGCATTTCCATATCAAAGCAGTTGCCAATACAAGCTGCTAATTTTAAAGCCGTTTGAGTTTTGGGCTGCAATTTTTGAATTTTGCTAACCATTAACTCTACAACATTTTCGGTTATCCCAATTTTTTCGATTTGGCTGATTTGCCAATCCCAACTCCCTTTATCCCAATTAAAGGTTAACAACTGGTCTTCTTCTAAAGATTTTAAAACCTGGGTTAAGAAAAAAGGATTACCCTGGGTTTTCTTCAAAATCAGCTTTGCCAGACTAAAAGATTTGGCGGTCGTACAATTTAAAGTTTCGGCCAGTAAGTCATTGACATGATGAACATTCAAAGGGGTAAGATTGATTTCAGTCACCGGGACTGGCGTCTTTTTAATCGTTTGTAAACTCAACTCCACGGGATGAGTCGCGCTGACTTCATTATCTCGATAAGAAACAATCATCAATAAGTGATGGTTTTGATTCTCTGTAATAACTCGCTTAATTAATTCCAAAGATGCTAAATCGGCCCACTGTAAATCGTCAACAAAGAGAATCAGAGGGTGTTCTTTTTGAGTAAAAATAGTGATGAAATTTTGAAAGACTAAATTAAACCGATTTTGAGATTCCGTCGGAGGCAGAGAAACCAATGCCGGTTGAGGGCCGATAATTAGTTCTACTTCGGGAATCACCTCGATAATCACCTGGCCATTTTCTCCGATCGCCCCTAATATTTTCTCTTTCCACGCTTTAATCTGGGCTTCCGGTTCACTCAGCAGTTGCCGGACTAGGGATGCAAAGGCTTGAATCACCGCAGCATAAGGAATATTTACCTTGAGTTGGTCAAACTTGCCGCCAATAAAATAGCCCCGATGTTTCACTAACGGTTTCTGAGTTTCCTGCACTAAAGCGGATTTACCCACCCCAGAATACCCGGAAATCAGAATTAGTTCAGTTGCTCCTCCACAGACTCGTTCAAAAGCCGATAAAATTTGCGCCCTTTCTCGGTCCCGTCCGTATAATTTTTGGGGAATCTCCAATTGACCGGAAAAGTCTTTTTCTCCCAACTTAAACTCATCAATCCTCCCCTGTTCTTGCCATTGTTTTAGGCAAATTTCTAAATCCGTTTTTAACCCCAACCCACTTTGATAGCGGTTCTCTGCATTTTTGGCCAATAATTTCATCACTAGGTTAGAAACGGCGACGGGAATCTCCGAAACCCGTTCATTCGGGGGAACTGGCATCCGGGCAATATGGCAGTGAACTAGCTCGATCGCCTCCTCTATTTGATAAGGTAATTCCCCCGTGAGCATTTCATAAAAAGTCACCCCTAACGAGTAAAAATCCGTGCGATAATCAATCGCCCGATTCATCCGCCCAGTTTGTTCCGGGGACATATAGGCGAGGGTTCCTTCTAAGCTATTGGGATGGACCGCAGCCGCCGTTTCCTTGGATAATTTAGAGGCGATCGCAAAGTCAATTAACTTCACCTCTAAACTCTGAGGTTGAATAATAATATTGCTAGGTTTAATATCTTTATGAATAATGTGGTATTGATGAATTTCCCCTAGGGTTTGGGCCAACTGAATCGCAACTTTTAAAAACCCCTCCACCCCCAAGCGATGTTGATGGAGAAATATTTTCAAAGAAATCCCTCCCGTATCGGGTAAAATCAAAACCGGCAAATGACTGCTGATTTCCAAACTTAATGGCTCAATGATTCCCCCTAATTGTAAATCTTGAGTTATCTCATATTCATGATGGAGTTGAGCGATATCCGTTGGACTCGGATACTCCGTTCCCAGGGTTTTTAAAATCACCGGCAACCCATCGACTTCTCGAATGCCTCGATACACCACCCGCTTGCTATTTCGGTAAATTTCTTCCCTTATTTGATAGCCACTCAGTTGAATCATGTTTTTCTCCCCTCCTAGGTCTCTTCAAACAAATAACAGACTATTTTCATCTTGGAAAACCCGAAAAATCAAGGGTTACGATTCATCAACTTGTTCATTGCTTTCAATTAATTCCAGAATTTTATCAAAGCGAAGGTGCATTACAAAATTAGTAATCTGGTCAGCTAAGACTGCATCTGAATCGGGAATTTGGGCTGTTAAAGTGGCGATCGCCTCATCATCCAATTCTCTCGCCGCTTGATGCAGTTGAGTTTTCCACTCCTGGGGCATTCGCTGCCAGCAGTCGGTGATCACTGCCGCCTCGGACTGACCCGACAGTTGGGGACGACTGACATCAGAGGACCGAACCTCTTCATAAACATAACGCACTCCGAGATGTTCAGCCATCTTTTCAAAAATAACGGGTTCGCGAAACGGCTTACTCGCAAAATCATCACATCCCGCCTCCAAAACCCTGATGCGATTTTCTTCAAATGCACTAGCTGTTAACCCAATAATCACCGGAATTGGCTCACTCTGGCTCTGTTTAATTTGTTTCGTGGCTTCATAGCCATCCATCACCGGCATTTGCATATCCATCCAAATCAGATGGGGTTGCCAACTCTGCCACATCGTCACCGCTTCTGCGCCATTCACTGCTTCTTTGACTTCAAAACCTAAAGGTTCAAGCAGATTTTTCAGTAACAACCGGCTTTCCCATTTATCCTCAACCACCAAAATCCGATAAGCGGGTTGATTGGGGGCTAACCCAATCACTCGTTGGCTGGATGATTGAGTCATCGCACTGATGCCCTCGGCAGGACTAATTTGGATGTTGAATTTAAAAATAGTGCCTTTGTCTAAGGTAGAACTAACGGTAATTTCACCCCCCATTAACTCCACAAACTGACGGCTAATGGGCAGCCCTAAGCCGGTCCCAGATTGTGAATTTCTTCCCGTTTCTGTTTGCACAAAGGGGTCAAATAAGCTATCCAGTTCTTCCGCACTAATTCCCGGTCCTGTATCTTCAATTTCACAAACCAAATAGGAGTCTATTTCCTCATCGGATTGAGGGCGCATTCCCGAGAGTTGTTGTTGAGTTGCGACCCGGACCGCTACCCCTCCGGTTTCTGTAAACTTGATAGCATTTCCCAGTAAGTTAATTAAAACTTGCCGCAATTTACTTTCATCAGTTTTGATGAAAACAGGCAGATGGGGAATGCGCTCAACAATCAGTTTTAATCCTTTCGACTCAGCTTTGAGGCGAAACATTTCTTCCAGAGTGGTTAATAACCGATAAAGGTCAAAGCTGGTTTCATTCAGAGAAATTTGACCGGCTTCAATTTTGGACATTTCCAACACATCATTAATCAGGGTGAGCAGATGTTCCCCCGCCCGGGAGATGATGCCGAGGTAGTCTTGTTGTTGAGATTTGAGGCTATTGTCCCGGTTGAGAATTTGCGTAAAGCCCAAAATGGCATTCAGGGGGGTTCGTAATTCATGGCTCATTTTGGAGAGGAATTCCCCTTTAGCTTTGCTGGCAGCATCTGCCGCTTCTTTCGCCGCATTGAGCTTACTTTGAGCTTGTTGCCGTTCCAATTCCGCCCCTGCTCTAGCTGCGAAAATTTTTAAAATGGAGTCTAAAAGGGAGTTTCTTTCTATGGGGCGATCGTCAAGAACCGATAAAATTCCAATAATCTTGCCGGTGGAATCATAGAGGGGGGTTCCCCAATAGGCTTCGACTCCCAAGGCTTTTAAATCTGAATTATTTGGAAATAACTGCTTAACCTGGTCGGTATAATAGGGTTCGGCGTTTTGGATTACACATTCGCAGGCAGTTCCGTCTAAATTGTACTCAAAATTTTGCCCAAAGTCTTCCCCAGTCCAAAAGGCCAGAGTTTGAGCTTTATGTTGGGTTAAATCAATTTCGGCAACCACGGCATAGCGGGCTTGACTCACCTGGGCGAGGGATTGCACTAAGGAGTTAAAAAAGGCACTCCCAATGGCCGAGGCGGTTCCCAAAACAATAAATTCTAAGGCTTCTTCTCGTTGCTTGCGATCGGTGATATCGGTATGGGAACCGACTAATCTCAAGGGATTTCCTAATTCATCCCAGAGGGCCTGTGCTCTCGATAGCATCCATTTATAGCTACCATCTTTGCATTGTAAGCGAAACTCAGCACTGTAATAAAGTGTTTGACCCTTTATGTGGTCTTGAAGGGCTTGCCATACCCAGTCTCTATCATCGGGATGGAGGATTTTAAAAAATTCCTCAGGTTGATTGACTATTTCATGGTCTTCATATCCAATCATTTCTTTCCAGCGAGGAGAAAAGAAGGCTTCATTGGTTTGGATATTCCAATCCCAGATGCCATCATTGTTGCCTTTTAAGGCTAACTGCCAGCGTTCTTCACTGGTTCTTAATTCCTCTTCTGCCTGCTTGCGATCGCTAATATCAATGACTAACCCATCCCAGATGATACTCCCATCGGGTTGCTGTTCCGGTCGAGAATCCCCTTGAACCCATTTGATTTCGCCGGATACAATAATTCTCCAGGTCCAATGCCACGGTTCTAGGGTTGTAGCTGAACGGGCGATCGATTCGCTGAATTTCTCGCGATCTTCAGGATGCGTGACCTCATAAAATAGTGATATATCCTCCATGAAGGCTTCCGCTTCTATTCCAAAAATTTCGCGAGATCCTGGACTGACGTATGGACAACTGGATGTCCCATCGGGATGCATCATCAATTGATAAATCATCCCCGGGATGTTGGCGGCGAGATTATAATAACGGGTGTTGCTTTGTTGTAATTCTTGGGTGCGCTCTTGGACGGTTTGCTCTAGCTTTCGGGAATATTCTTTTTGCGCTTCATAGAGTTGAGCATTTTCTAAAGAAAGGGCTGCTTGTGCTGATAACATTCGCAAGACTTCTACCCGTCTTGGGGTAAAGGCTCCTGTAATCAGATTATTTTCTAAATAAAGGATACCGATGAGTTTGCCTTGGGAGAGAATCGGACAACAGAGGATTGATTTGGGTTGGGATTCGAGAATATAGCGATCGCCTCGAAACAGTTCCTCCTCCCGAGCATCCGCTAAAATCACATCATTTTGAGTCCGCTTCACATACTGAATCACCGAAAGCGGTATATCCAGACTGCTAGAAACTGGAATCGATTGCCGGACTCGCAACTCCTGCTTATTCCCCGCTGCTTCAATCACCCATTCATCAGCTTTGGATAAAATCAAAACCCCCGTTTCAGCCCCAGCATTTTCGATTAAAATTTTCATTAAATTCTCAAGCAATTGAGGCAGAATAATCTCCCCCGAAATAGTTTGAGCCGCTTTCATCACCGATTCTAAGTCGAGCAGACTGGATTCCGTCGTACTGCTACTGCTATTCGTTTCACCCATTGAAGTATTGAGGCTTTGCTTGAGATCCTGCGTCAGTAATTGCGGATATCGTTCTTCCAAATCGGCAACTTTGGCATTTGCCCCCCAGCGCAGATAACAGGAGTAAGCATCAATCATGTACATTTTCGCAATCTTTATTCTACCGAGAGATAGCTGAAACTCCCCGGCAAGTTCATTAGCTAAGGCTTCGTCCTGAAGATAACCTTGCTCTTTCGCTCCTTGAATGGCTTGCTCATAATAATCCATCGCCTGTTCTCGTTGCCCTAAAACCCGCGCTTTCTCTGCCTCGACTAATTCATATTTATGCTGGAAGTTTTCCGGACAGTGAAAAGCCCAATTTGCCATTTTTTTCTGATTGGCATCGACCTCAAGCAGGTATTCTTTTTGCTTTTCGGGTTGGGCAGATGGATACCAAGCTAACAGGGCTAGAGAATGATAAAAATTGTATGCAGCACTATACATTAACCCTAACCCGCCTGGAGCATATTCTGATGCTAAATTGACACTAACTAAAGCTTGATAATAATCTCTAAACAAATAAAATAAAATAATTTCTGCTACATAGTAAGAATACATTAAAGTTGCATTTTGAGATTTTTTCATGCTAGGAAGCCTTTCCTGTCGATTAAAATTTTCTCCTATTAAATAAAGTTTGTCTGGGGCTTTTCCTTGTAAATTGCCAACAAGCTGCTGATAAACTTGGGTATAACAAATATCAAAAACTTGTTTTAATTTTATAGCAAAGTTAGCATATTTAACCTGTTCTTTAGCGACTTTTTCCAACACTTCTCCGTCAAGGAACAAATAGTTACAATAAGTAACAGAATTATGACACGCAAATTCTAAATCGCCCATTTCTATACCACTTTGAACACCTTCAAGAAAAGCCATCAAACTTTTTGCCAGTGGTTCTTTCCAAGGCCGTACAAAAATATTAAACACACAAAGTATTTTTGATTTTACGGATTTAGCATTAAATTTCCCCAGCAAGTAAACGCCTAGTTGTCCAAATTGATATCCAGAATTGATATCTCCCAGTTCCCCACAAAGTAGCCCCCCATAAAAAGCGTATGCATAAGCGGCAGGGGCAGAATTGCCATATTGAATTGATAACGTAATCATCGTGAAAATAATTACGGGAAACATTGCTGGATGCCCAACATAAGCTGCTGCTACAATGTTATTTAATATTCCCATTGCCGCGAGCTTGTCTGGATCAGTCATAGCGGGTAAGTCCGCTAAATTATCAACAACTAAGTCTTTTGGAGGCTCTTGTTCCAACTGAACTTCCAGCATTTCTAAAACACCTACGCCTATCTCAATCGCTGCCCTGAGCTGATTATGAGAAATATTAAACTGAATTTGTATTTCATAAACTTTTACTTTTTCTAAAAGAGTCTTGGCTTGATTCAGAAGAATATTCGACAGGTGTTGAGAACCTTCAAAATTTGTGGTTATAAATTCACATTCTGCCGCCTCTAAATGCAGGTTAAACGTCAGCTCATATTGAAAGTCCCAACTATCTTCCCCTAGCAGCCCCAATCCCACACTCAAATATTTAACTGCTGATTCATAGGCTGCGGCTGCTTTTGCTTTTTGTCCCGCAATGAGATTAAGTGCAGCGAGTTGATACCTTTCCGCCTGAGAAATCAGTAAATCTGTTCCATGATTCAATTGGTTTACCAGAGCAAAAATATTGTCTTTTTGTTCTTCTTCTGTCGTGTTTTGTAGGAGTAATCTACCAATTTTTAGGTGAGTTTGTTTTTTCTGTTCTTCGGGAATTAGAGAATATGCTGCTTGCTGTACCCGGTCATGCAAAAATTTATAGTCAAATTTGACATCTTTTAGGGTAGCCTCTTGGGATTCCGCTTTACTCAGCAGCAATAGAGTTTTATAATCATTGGTTACTAAATAAATTAAACCTGATTCAACGGCTGGTTGCAATTGGTTAGCTGTAACCGAGATAGATTCTTCGTTGACGATCGCCAGCAACTCTAAATTAAACGTATTGCCAATACAAGCCGCTAAAGTTAATGCCTTTTGCGTCGCCGATGGCAGTTGGCAAATATTGCGAACCATCAACTCAGTGACGTTATAATCGCTGATGCCAACGGCCTGAATTTGGTTGATATCCCACTGCCATCTCTGAGATTCCCAGTCGTAGATGAGTAAAGATTCCCGATAAAGGGTCGTCAGGAGTTGGATGGAGAAAAAGGGATTGCCTCCGGCTTGATTGAATAAAAGTTTTGCCAACTCTTTGGAATCAATCGATTGGTTTAAAGCATCTCGGACTAATTCTTCAACATGAATCAACTGTAAAGGTTCGAGGATAATTTGCTTCACGGATGCCCCGACCTTTTCCAGGTTTTCCCGGGTTTGCATCAGGGGATGGATGGCAGAGACTTCGTTATCTCGATAAGCCCCAATCAACAATAAATACTCACTATCCGTATCGCTGATTAATCCTTCAATTAATTTCAATGAGGCAGAATCAGCCCATTGCAAATCATCCAAAAAGACTACCAGTGGATGTTCTTTCCGGGTAAAAACACTAATAAATTGTTTAAAAACCTGGCTGAAGCGGTTTTGCGATTCCGTGGGACCTAATTCGAGGAGGGGTGGCTGTTTACCGACAATGAATTCAACCGCAGGAATGACATCAACGATCGCCTGTCCATTCGGTCCCAAGGCAGCCAGCAATTTTTCTTTCCACTCTTGGATTTGGGCTTCGTTTTCCGTGAGAATTTGCCGAATTAAAGACTGAAAAGCTTGAATCAGGGAATCATAAGGAATATTGCGCTTAAATTGGTCAAATTTTCCGCTAATAAAATACCCGCGATGTTTAACTAAGGGTTTTTGAGTTTCCTGCACTAAAGCAGATTTACCCACCCCAGAATAACCGGCAACGAGAATCAGTTCAGCCGCGCCCCCGCAGACTCGTTCAAATGCCGCCAATAGTTGCGCGAGTTCTCGGTCCCTTCCATAGAGTTTTTGCGGAATTTCTAATTTACCCGAAACGTCCTGTTCTCCTAAACTAAATTCATCAACTTCACCCGTTTGTTGCCATTTTTTCAGACAAATTTCTAAATCTTTTTTTAACCCAAACCCACTTTGATAGCGGTTTTCTGCGGTTTTTGCCAATAATTTCATCACCAGGTTAGAAACGGTGACTGGAATCTCGGGAACGAGTTCAGTGGGGGGAACTGGCATCCGGGCAATATGGCAATGAACGACCTCGATCGCCTCCTCTGCTTGACAAGGTAATTCCCCGGTAAGCATTTCATAAAAAGTTACCCCTAACGAGTAAAAATCCGTGCGATAGTCGATCGCCCGATTCATTCGCCCAGTTTGTTCCGGGGACATATAGGCGAGGGTTCCTTCCAGGCTATTGGGATGGACTGCTGCTGCGGTTTCCTTGGATAATTTAGAGGCGATCGCAAAGTCAATTAACTTCACCTCTAAACTCTGAGGCTGAATAATCATATTACTCGGTTTAATATCTTTATGAATAATATGATGTTGATGAATTTCTCCCAGAATCTGCGCCAGTTGAATCCCTACTTTTAAAAATGTCTCAACCTCTAACCTTTGTTGATTTAAAAAAGTTTTGAGGGAAATTCCCCCCGTATCGGGTAAAATCAAAACCGGCAAATTACTGCGGATTTCCAGACTTAATGGCTCAATGATTCCCCCTAACTTTAAATCTTGGGTCATCTCATATTCATGATGGAGTTGAGCGATATCCGTTGGACTGGGATACTCCGTCCCCAGGGTTTTTAAAATCACCGGCAACCCATCGGCTTCTCGAATGCCTCGATACACCACCCGCTTGCTATTGCGGTACAGTTCTTCCCCAATCTGATAGCCACTCAGTTCAATCATTTTTCTACCCTCCCGCTTCTGTTAAAAAATGTTAATTTGTATGGATTGATACAGACAAATTAAATTCCCAACTTTAATAGATTTGTTGGCTTAATCAAGTCTATTTAAAATGTACGCTTAAAAACCGAATTAAGTTCCCAATTTTGGAATAACTTAAGAAAGTTGAACCCTATCTGTAGGAGTGAGAAAGAAAATCGCCCCTACAGAAATTAAGGGCGATCGCACTCTATCCGCCTTCCTCACAAGGCATCATCCGACTGAGAACCCCACCCCAATTCACCCCATTAAATCGAAACCTCTTGCTGTAAGCGCATTCGCTGCAACAGTTGGGTGGCATCTTCCGAGGATAAGGGACGACTGAAGAAATAGCCTTGAATTTCTTCACAGTCTAGCATTCGTAGACAATCGACTTGTTCCTGAGTTTCCACCCCTTCTGCCACAACGTTTAAATCTAACCCATGTCCCAAGGCAATCACCGCCCGGGCGATCGCAATATCTGCCGGTTCTTCCGTCAAGTCTTTCACAAACGAACGGTCTATTTTTAACGTATGGAGGGGAAACTGTTTGAGATAACTCAAAGAAGAATATCCAGTCCCAAAATCATCCAGGGCAATATTCACCCCCATCTGTTCTAACTCCCGTAACAACTTGCGGGTAAAGTCCACATCCAGCATGGCGGCAGTTTCTGTAATTTCTAGGGTCAAATACCGGGCATTTAACCCCGTTTCTTCCAAGACTTGAGCAATTTTTTTGACTAAATTCGCTTGTTGGAACTGTCGAACGGAGAGGTTCACGGCTACAGGTATCGGTGACAACCCCGATTCAATCCAGGCTTGATTTTGACGGCAAGCTGTCTTGAGAACCCATTCTCCAATGGGCATAATTAACCCCGTTTCTTCGGCAATGGGAATAAATTTTGCGGGGGAAACTAAGCCTAATTCGGGATGCTTCCAGCGGATTAATGCCTCCATTCCCTTAATTTCTCCAGTTTTAATATTCACTTTTGGCTGATAGGTGAGCATAAATTCGCTCAGTTCTAAGGCCCGGTGTAGTCGGTTTTCCAAGTCTAATAACTCACTGGCCAGAACATCAAAAGATGGGGTGTAAACTTCATAAGTATTGCGGCCTTTTTCCTTGGCGCGATAGAGGGCAGAATCAGCGTGTTTGATGAGCGTTTCTCCATCCTCTCCATCGTGGGGATAGAGGGCAATCCCAATACTGGTACTGATATGAAGGTGGTTATTTTCGATGGAAAAAGCCGGTTTTAAAGTTTGGATAATCTCTTCGGCAATCTGGGTGGCGGCGACCCCAGAAGAAATTTCGGGCAGAATGATGGTAAATTCATCTCCCCCCCATCGAGCGATGATATTTTGGTCTCCCAAGGTAGCTTTGAGTCTCTCGGCTACCCCTTGTAATAATTTATCCCCGATCTCATGACCGAGGGTATCGTTAATTGTCTTAAACCGATCCAAATCTAGGAACATTACCGCCACCGGACTGCCCGTATTTTTGGCCTGTTCCAAGACTTCTAACAAGCACTCATTCAATAAATTTCGGTTGGGTAAATCCGTGAGGGCATCGTGAAAGGCTTGATAGCGAATGTGCTGTTCGGCGCGAGTTGCATCGGTGATATCCCGAAAGCTAAAAACTCGTCCAACTCGGCTATTCCCAACCATCTGCGGGCGAGAATAGCACTCTAAAATTCTGCCTTCTTTAAATTCCAGAGTATCCCAAAATTCCAGATTCGGAGAATCCCGCCATTTTCTAATTTGACTGAGACAGTCTTGAGGCTGTTTTAACTGAGGCAATAAAATTTTTAGCCCTTGCTTAAAGGTCGCCTTTTCTAGCCATGACTGGGAAATTTGCAATAGATCAATGAATTTCTGGTTATAGCTGGTAATTTGACCATCCTGGTCGATCGCAAAAATTCCATCCGCTGTCGATTCGAGGGTTGCCTGCAATAAAGACAGAGAGTTTTCCAGCCGTTCTTCGGCTTGTTTGCGTTGCGTGATATCCTCTACCGTGCCTTCGTAGCCAATAATTTGGCCCTCCGGGTTGCGAATAACCCGTGCATTTTCCGAGATCCAGATGATGCTGCCATCTTTGCGATAAACCTGAGATTCAAAGTTCCAAAAGGCATGAGTTTTCTGGAGAATACCCACGAATTGATCGCGGCGATTTTTGTTTACATAGACCTGAGATTCAATATTATTAATGCTGGTCATTAATTCTTCCGGTCCATCATAGCCGTAGATTTGGGCTAACATGGGATTAACGGTGAGATAACGTCCGTTGAGGGTACTTTGAAAAATTCCTTCTACGGCATTTTCAAAGATGCTGCGATATTTTTGTTCGGCTTGCTTTTGTTCAGCTTGAGCCTGTTGTAGTTCAATCAAGGTTTGCTGGAGTTCTTCACTGCGTGCAGCGGCGATCGCACTGAGGTATTGTTCTCGTTCTGCTTGTTCCCGTCGGGCATCCATGATGCTCAGGGTATAGGCATTCCACCCGATCGCAATCGCTAACAAGATGGTATTAAATACGCTTAACAAGGCAATCCCAAACCCGCGATCGTAGAGATTTAATTGGGTACCTTGGAGAATTAATCCCCCGAATAAGGGAGGAAGAACTAGGGCGGCGATCGCCTGGGGTTGCATGAGCAGACGAAGGGCGCGATCGCTGGTCAATAAGGCCACAGGTCCCCGGTCCGGATGAGCTAACAAAATCCCCACAGCAAGTAAAATAAACCCTACACTCGTATGTAATGCCATTTCGGTACTGCGTCCGAGACCATAAAATGCCGAAATACCATACAGATAACCGAGTAATCCTAAAAAGGCGATCGCCCAAGCCAACACACTCAAATACTGGGAAATCCGATAGCGTTTTTGTTGGGAAAAAACCAGAGCAAAACCCAGCAATACAAAATTAACAGCTGTATTAGGAGCCATCCGACCAGGCATGGAAGTTCCCACAGCATTGGCTCTTTCTTGAAAGAGCCATTGATCAATGCCAAAATTGACATTCAGGATATATTGTAGGAGGGTCAACACCCCGATCAGAATAGTTAAATAGGATAAAGTGGTCAGGATTAATGCCACGAGATCAGCCAGAGTTTTTAGAATGCCTAGGCCCCTCTTATTCCAGATTTTTAGCCGATTGCGCTGCGGTGATTTGTTCCTCCTAGATTGGGATTTTTTTTTATGTCCCAATTGCCACAGGGAAAGGCCACACAGAATAAAACTAATGGCGGTATTTGCTTTCATCGTCACTAGCCCAGGCCAAACACTTTTTAGGACGGGAATATTGAAAATCCAACCTAGCAGAACAATCAAACCAATCAGGGTCACGGCAATACTAATCCCCTGAGAAACAGATTGCAGGGATGATATCTTACTAAAGCTTGTAGGGGGTTTGGAATATCGAGGTATCATGTCTAGTTGCCCGCCTCTATATTGAGTCAGCATTTTCTAATTATCCTTATTTTTCAGACTAAATTTACTCCAACTTCAAAAAGCGGCGGTCACCCCGCTCCTGTTTTAGACTTTAACGGATCCAGATACCAGCCTTTCTGTAGTCTATTTTGCAGTTTCTATATTTTTTTATGTTTTCCTAAAAAGCGCGGGTCAAGGTCACCCCTTTTTTTTAGTTGCGCCGGAGCAAACCCATGACTTGATGTAAAGAATATTGGGCGTAATCGCCCACCCATAAAGGGTCAATAGATCGGGCAATTTAGGCCAGAACATTCTCAGCTAAAAATCCCCCTTTTTCTGTTATCAAATAAAATTGAGTTATTTGAATCAACCCTCAGAACCATTTAGGGGATTAAGCTTGGAGGACCTTTTTACCTCGGCAAGCTTGTTTAACTGGCAATTCGATCCAAAACTCTGTTCCCTGACCCGGGGTGGAAATACACTGAATCTGACCCCCATGCTTTTCCACGACAATTTGATGACTAATAGACAAGCCTAACCCGGTTCCTTTTCCGACGGGTTTGGTCGTAAAAAAGGGGTGAAATAGGGAGGAGATGACCTCGGAACTCATGCCTGCGCCATTATCGGAAATTTGAATCACCACCCGTTCACCCTCGCTCAGGTGAGTGCGAATGCGAATCGTGGGAACAAACTCATCGGGACAGGAAAGGTCCGAGGATGACACCTGTGCTTGTGCTAATCTCCACCCTGGGTTCCCCTCCCCCCAATCTCCCCGTTTCATTTCCAAGGCATCAATCGCATTTCCAATTAAATTCATAAACACTTGATTGAGCTGAGAGGGAAATCCTTCAATTGGGGTAATTTCCCCATAGTCTTTGACGATATTGATGGCGTGGCTTTTCCCATTGGCTTTGAGGCGATTTTGTAAAATCAAGAGGGCACTCTCAATGCCTTCATGAATATCCAATTCTTTCATCGCAGCTTCATCTTTCCGGGAAAAATTCCGCAAAGACAGCACTAACTGATGCATTGCATCCGACCCAACTTTAATCGAATACAAAGCTTTAGGGAAATCTTGTTTAATAAAATTAAAATCAATTTCTTCGAGATATTCACCTAGCATGGGGCTAGGATGGGGATATTCTTGTTGATACAGTTCAATGATTTCCAGCAATTCTTGAACATAAGCGATCGCATGATTGACATTGCCATAAATAAAACTCACGGGATTGTTTAGTTCATGGGCGACACTGGCTAGGAGTTGGCCTAAACTGGACATTTTTTCGCTCTGAATCAGGCGATCTTGGGCATTTTTTAACTCCCCTAGGGCTTGTGCTAATTCAGCGGCTTGAGAACGAGCTCGGGTGGCTGCCATCTGGCTTTGACGATAGAGTTCCGCTTGCTGACGGGCGATCGCCTCTTGTTGGCGGTTACTTTCGAGTTGATATTGACTGACGATGGCATCTAAGTCATCGAGCAAGGGCCCACTCGCGGCATCGAGGATGTAACTTAGATGGGGATTTTCTGGGGTAAGTTCCCCATCGGCTGTGGCGATCACCTGATTGACTGCCGCAATATAGGCTTTAATTTTCCGATCTAAATTGATCGGGGGTTCAAAGTACATGGATTTGACCGTTGGGGATGGATGTCCCGGTAATTGCAAGGCTGCATCCCCATAGATCAGCCCATGATGAGATTGTTCCATCAGGGTGATGCTTTCGCGCAAAGCCGAACGCCATTTTGTTCTATCTTCCGGTGTCTGAGACCGCTCTAGTTGCAAGGCCAAGAGTGCGATGCGTTGAGACAGCATTCGCTGACGACCACTGATATTGACTACTGCTGCATTAATTTCTCGCATAGTTTGGATCTCAGCCATCTGAAAACAGTTGGTCAAACCGAACACGGCTTTTGACTCCACATCTAATAAATATCGCTTTTTTTCCTAAATCTTTTTTATGCCGATTCAGGGAATGATTTTGTAGTTTAAGTTACAGACTTTTCGTCCTGATGCTATTTTTTGTGTTAATTTATGTATTTTTTACATAAGCTTTGTTAAATTTTTTCCACCCATAAAAAATCCTCAAACATCCCCATGCGACCGCACTTAAGTCCGGATCATCAGTGAGATGACATGGGTTGCTGGCTCTCCAGCAACCGCAAGGCAGATTAACTAGCTCCCCCCATCACAGACGGAATCACATCGATCGCCGGATCCGCTGATCGCACTTTACCCCCTTGACGGATGGGAATGACAATCCGGAACTCAGTCCCCCGACCCGGCTCAGATATACAAGAAATAGACCCCCCATGCCGTTCCACCACGATCTGATAACTAATCGACAGTCCCAAACCCGTTCCTTTGCCTTCGGGTTTGGTCGTAAAAAAGGCTTCAAATAGCTGCTGTCTGACTTCCGGTGTCATCCCAGGCCCATTATCAGCCACGCGAATGGCGACGGCCTCATCGCGCACGACTTCCGTGCGAATCCAAATCGTCGGCAGCGGTAATTGATACACGGGGAGGGGAGATTTAGACAAATCCTGGTCCGACAAGGACATTTTGCTGGTTCCCCCTCCGGTTTTTTTCCCCTGGCGATGGCAGTTCTTTAAGTGATGTCCATTTCCCTCGGCAGAACTGCTGGTGTTCCATTTGCCCGTCATCTCTTCTAAGGCATCGATCGCATTCCCGATCGCATTCATAAACACTTGATTGAGTTGACTCGGGTAACATTCGACCAGGGGCAGATCTCCAAACTGTTCGATGGTGGCGATCGCGCCGCAATAGGGATTCGCTTTCAGGCGGTGATGCAGAATCAACAGGGTACTTTTCAACCCTTCGTGAATATCGGTGACTTTCAGTTCCCCCGTATCGGACCGGGAGAAGTTTCGCAGCGATCGGGCCAATTCCCCAATCCGTTCGGCACCCACTCGCATGGAGGAAATCATTTGAGGCAAGTCTTCCAGGAGGTAGTCTAGTTCAATTTCCTCCCGGTAGGCGCGAATCTCGTGGGGGGGTTCCCCATAGTATTTTTCGTAGAGTCCCAAGAGTTGCATCAACTCTTGTAGATACTTAGTAGCATAAGAGAGATTCCCATAGATAAAATTCACCGGGTTATTGATTTCGTGTGCGACCCCGGCCACCAAAGACCCCAAACTGGATATTTTTTCAGTTTGGATCAGTTTGGCCTGGGTCTGTTTGAGTTCGTGCATGGCCGTTTTCAGCTTGGCCGCTTGGGCGTTAGCGGCAGTGGCGGTAATACAACTTTGGTCATAGAGTTTGGCCTGATCGATGGCGATCGCAATTTGCATGGCCACATCTTGGAGCAATTCCACCTCACTTTCGGTCCAAGGGTGAGTGGAACTGCCATGTAGACAGACCAAGGCCCCTTTTTGTCCGGAATGGGTTTGTACTGCTACGGCCAGTAATGAGCGGATAGAGCTCCCTTGTAACAGGTCCCGACTTTGGGAGTCCAGTTGGCGATCGGCGATCGCGTCATCGATTTGCAGGAGTTGAAGCTGTTGCAGGGCCTTCCCCAGAGCGGGAATTTCTGCCAAGGGGTTATCGGTACAATCCTGGGCCTGCTTGGGGTCCCGGGCTTCCTGACTTCGTTCGTAATTGGAGGGATGACAGTCGGTATTATACCATAAAAACTGACAACGGTCAATGGCCAGGAGATTGCGAATTTCGCTGACTGCGGTTTTTAAAATGGTGTCAATATTCAAGGAGGTATGAATTTGACTAGAGAGGCGGCGCTTGAGGAGTTCCACCCGCGATCGCAGTTCTCGAAACCGGGTTTCCGAGGCCAGCAGTTCCGCTTGAGTGCTTTCTAGCCGTTCGTTCGTGGCTTTAACTTCCGCCATTGCCATCTCAAGCTGACGGGATTTTTCTTCCATTTGACAACTATATTGGATCGACTGGGACACCTCCCCCAGCATCTCGATCGCCACGGCAGAGACACTCCCATTCAGGGTTTCTATGCCCAACCAAGGCAGAGGGGCGATCGCATCTGGCGTTTCCCAGACAATTTTAAACTGTCCGTTCGGTAAAATTTCTCCAATTCGACAGGTTTTGCAGATATGATTATTCGCCTCAATCCGCACCAATCCCCCTGGTGCTTCAAAGGTTTGATTGTAGGCCGCTTTTCTCACTTGGTCTACGTCAAAGGTTCCGGCTTTTTCGACCGACTGTTTCCATAAATAAACTTGTGTATAAGCCGCTTCAATGGGGTCACTGGTGACCCGGTTTTTGCCATAACGGGCCTGAAAGTTTTTGACAAATTTTTGATTTTGGGGCGTATTAACACTTTGGAAATAACTCCATGTCGCATAATGTCCCGTTGCCGCCTCCCCAATCCGGCGCACTTCATCTTCAGCCACACTCACCGCCAGAATCGGAAGCTCTGCTGCGGTAATTCCCGCTTCTCGATATTGGTGATAAAAGGCGATATTGCTATCCCCATTTAACGTGTTAAATACTAAGTCCGCTTGACTGGCTTTAATTCGAGGGATGATATCTCGAAAGTCTTGTTCCCCTAACAAAATATATTCTTCTCCCACAATTTCTCCGCCTTGTTGTTTGAGATGGGCGCGGATAATTTTGTTAATCGTCCGGGGAAATACATAGTTAGATCCAATTAAGTAGATGCGCTTGCCTTTATTGGCGATCGCCCAAGTGAGAGCCGGTTCTACTTGCTGATTCGGACAGATGCCGGTGTAGAAAATGTGCGGGGAAGATTCCAGTCCTTCATATTCCACGGGATACCAGAGTTGGGCATTAAACTCCTCTAAAACGGGTAGAACGGCTTTGCGAGAGGCGGAAGACCATCCCCCAAAAATAGTGACCACTTGCTCCTGTTGGATCAGCTTGCGAGCTTTTTGAGCGAATTCGGTGGGTGAAGATGCTCCATCTTCAATCACGGGTTCTATGGGTTTTCCCAGTACACCCCCAGCGGCATTAATTTCGGCGATCGCCATCAGTTCCGCATCTTTTAGGGATGCTTCTCCAATTGCCATCGTTCCACTCAGGGAGTGTAATATTCCCACTTTGACACTGGACTCGCATCGGTTCCCGGTCTCGCTCGTTTTACTCATGGCTGACTCTTCAAACACCTCGATGTTCTGGACTAGGCCGCCACTGCTTTGGGCGGCTTTGATTTGCTTGTTGCTGGCGCTCCATTGACTCAAAATTGGCCGGATTTACTAAGAAAACCTTTTTCTGTTTGTCTGAAAATCCCCTGCGGGTTTCGTTAGATATTTCTGTCTCCTTCCAATTAGACTCCCTCCTCATCTGCGCTCTTTTTCTATACCTGACTTGTTTTTTATCACCCTATCTCGATAAATTTACAAAAAGTTGATGTCAACTGAAGGGCCAATTTCAATCAACTCCCCTCTACCTAAGACTGAAAGATGCGATCGCTCAACTGAAAATAGTTTAAATACACCCCTAACAGCCCCGACGGAGAAAAAATCTCATGATGATGTTTTTATTTTACATAATTTTATCAAGTTTTTGCCCCCGGTTTTGGGCATGGATCCAATTTAAGTCCCGAATTTTGTCAGGTTTCTTTTCCCCGATATTTTTGGGGATTTTTAACAATTTTTTCAGGTTTTAGGGACGGGAAACCGTAACCATTTATACCCTTTATCAAAACTTATAAAAGCCTCGCGCAGAAAACTCACCCTTGAGGGTGAATACACTGAATGTTTGAACCCCATTAAGCCCGAGAGTGCTGGTTTTTAGAATGGAGAGGATGGGGGAGATGGGGGAGATGGGGGAGATGGGGGAGATGGGGTTCATGTTTGTAGTAACGACTTCAGTCGTTGCCAAGAGTGTCATGGCGATCGCCATGACACTCACCATGAACGGCTTAAGCTCAAGTCCCTCAACAGGCAGGTGGTAGAGCCTACAATTGCTCGTGTTATGGCTGAAGCCATAACACTCTTGGCAACGACTGAAGTCGTTACTACGAACAGGAAGAAACGACTTCAGTCAGGACCTTGAGCATCCTCCCCATCTCCCCCATCCTCCCCATCTCCCCCATCCCCCCGGTGAACGAGCCCAAACCCAGTGGGGAGGGTTTCAAACCTCTTCCTCGAAGGGCAGATCAAAGAGGGACGTGCAAATCTCGTCTTGTTTTCTGCCATTGAGTAGATAGACGAGCATTTCCCCCTTTCCTTTGATAGAGATAGGGCCTCGGCACTCGAAACAGTAGCTAGACTGTAGTAGGGAGTAGGTCGTACTAGAGACTTGAATGCGTCCGGGAACCCCGTGAGATTCCATGCGAGAGGCAATATTCACCGTATCCCCCCAGAGATCGTAGATAAACTTGTGAGTTCCAATCACCCCAGCGATCGCCGGTCCCGAATGAATGCCGATCCGCATGGCAAAAGATTCGTGACATTTGCGATTAAAATTCAGGATTTCCGTTTGCATATCTAGGGCCATTTCCGCGATCGCCGAAGCATGATTGCGACGCTGCACCGGCAGACCCCCCACCACCATATAGGCATCCCCAATCGTCTTAATTTTTTCCAACCCGTGTTTTTCTGCGAGGCGGTCAAATATGGTAAAGATTTCATTGAGCAGTTGCACCAATTCTGTGGGGGAAATCCGTGCCGCTAACTTAGTAAAGCCGACAATATCGGCAAATAAGACCGTCACTTCCGGAAAACTCTCGGCAATGGTTTGGGTATCCTCCTTGAGACGTTCGGCGATCGCCTTGGGCAAAACGTTCAGCAACAGGCGCTCCGACTTGGCTTGTTCCACCTCCAATTGCTTAAACGCTTGCTGCAACTGGGACGCTTGTTCCGCACGAGCTAAGGCTAAGGCTTCAATTTCAGCAGTCCGGGAGACCGAAGTCAGCAGATAGGTGACCGGAATATGTGTCCACAAAAAGCCAATAATCAGCACCGCCCAAGAACGCCAGTGCCTGCGCGATGCCTGATATTCATTCGTGGGCCAGATATAGAATGCCCAAATCCGTCCATTCACCTTGATTTCTTGCCGGATCGCCCGGTCGTTCCCGGTGGCGATCATCACCGCACGCACGCGATCTCGCTGATTCTCCAGGGGTTTGAGGGGACATTCATAAGGCACATCCAGAACAAAGGGTTCCGTGGCACTATTAGAGGTGACCAGTTCTGTGGATTCAACTAAAGTGAGCAAGGGATAGGCTGGGCGGGATTCCTCGGGAGTCCCTGTTCCTGGGGTTTCATCGCACAGGTACAAGTTAAACTGGTTGCCTCTGGCTCCAGCGAGTTGAAACAGATTGTCCACCTCCACCCACCCCACGACAAATCCGAGCAAGGGTTTCACGGATTCCGAACTGGGCGGGGGGTCATCAGCGAGGGTGGAGTGGGTGGAGACACCATTCTCGTAGACTGGGTGAACCGCTAAAAATCCCGGTCGCGATCTCGAATCCACTGGCCACTCTAGGCGCTCGCTGACCACCAATTTCCCCCTCTGTGCCGCTCGTTTGAGTGTTGCTTGGTAGGTGGGATTAGCGGCGAGATCCAAGCCGGAGGTTTTGGGGCTTTCTTGGAGGGGGGCAATATAGGAGATGGGAAAGTATTCTGCAACGCGATCGCGCCGGACGAAACCACCTGAAGCGCTCGGTTGTGTAATCATAAAATTCCTATCCTCTTCAATCGCCATGCGCTCCTCATAACCGTCGCGATCGGCATCCTCCACCCGCTCGACCCAGGCGACGAGAGACACGGTAGAAGGGTTTGACAGGGGACGCTGCACAAACTGCTCAAAGGAGTCCAGATCCACATTTTGCGCGGCTTGAAAGAAGTCCGTAATCGTGCGAATGACTTCCAAATCGGCGTCGATTTGCTGCTGCAATCGACCCGTTAAAACGTCAATGCTCCGATTTAATTCATAGTCCCGTCGCCGATTTTCCCACTCCCATACCACCATGAATCCGATTACAGTCAGTCCAACCCCCATCCCAAAGATGATGGCAGCAGGAAGATAGCGACTCCAGGGTATTTTCGGCTTTTTTGGCATAGTTGCCTCGATATGTTTGGCATCGATTGATAATATCGACGCCGGAGAGCATTGATATTATGAATCGTTTTACTGAAAAATGAGCATCCCCCTCGTTCACCTGAAATATTTTGTTTTCTGCAGGTTTTGTAAGGGTCGGTGTTTCCATCCCCATCCTCAATCCTCATTGCATTGCACCTCACCCCACACCCTGATCAGATCTCCGGAAGGCGATCGTCTTTGGGAATCAATGGATTAATCCCGCATCTTTGTCCCGAAGGCGATCTCCACCGATGTCACTCCCTTGATTCAGAACAATCAGCGGGTTCAGTTTGGATCCCTTGTTGATGCTTCCCCAATATTACTGTCCCCTGATGCCAGTCCCTGCGCTGTTGTTAACGGATCTGGCTCCCAGGCTTACCCTTACATTCTCGTCATCCAAACCTTTCTTTGACTCTCAGGGTAGGCGGGCAATTTCACGGCAGTTTATACCGTAACATATTCCTTTAAATAGACTATTCCCAACTTTTGCCTCAGTTGAACGAAAACCCAAACCCACAATTCCCAAAGCGAATAGGTGGGTTCTCCCCCTTGCCCCTCCCCCTCCATCCTTCCCCATCCTGTTCAGATCAACCGGACTTCAGCTTAAACCCGAGTTTCAAGAATCAACCCTCATAATTTGCAGCAAACCCGCGAATAAAAAACCCGGATTCTGGATTCCGATGCCTCAGTCTCAATCCACAGATTTGATGTGAGTTCATAGCAAAATCGGGCTGCAATTTTCTCCCGTTCCCCACAATTTTATAGATTATATAACCGGAATCAGGTTTCGGAAAAAGCAGCCAGGGTAGCCCGAAATTCCTGATCTCTAACGGGGGAGCAATGACCCCGGGGAAATTGCTCCCCCGTTAGAGATCTCATCAGAGGATTCCCCACAATCTAACGAGGGATTCGGCCCAGGCGGATCCCGAAGGCGAATCGCCTCAATTTAGGCCAGAAATCCCCGGTTACGGCCCCGGAAAGCGCTGAGGGTTGGGTTCATCGATACATCCCCCTTTTTGCGTAGCAGTTGGGACGAAATTCGGACGCACATGGGGAAGTAACAACTTCTCTGAAATCCACCCCGGATTACTACTCGGTCGGACCCGGACAAGGGGTGGCGCTGCCGGGGCGGGAGCCTCCTCACTGGCGGGTTCAGAGGCCCCTTCAGCCGGAGAACCGGGAGCCGGTGCAGTCCCTGGCGATTCCACAGGTTCTGGGGTCGAGCAAACTTGGACCTGAACCCAGGCATCTGGATCGCTAACTGCCTGTTGTTTGCCCATCACCAAGAGAACACTGCCACCGGGGATAAACCCCAATTGATTTCCAGGGATGGCCTCCCCTGGCTGCCTCAACAAGATCAACGGACCATCCTCTGGAGCTTGATCGGTGAAAGAACCCCTCAGTTGCAGGTACTGGCCCCATTCTATCGAGGCCCCTTCTGTGATGTCCGGAATTGGGAGAGGTTCGATCGCGGGATCCGTGGGGCTCGGGTCTTCTGCCTGTCCCAAGGGTAAATCCGCGATCCGATTCTGCCATCTTTCCTGGGTGAAAACTAAACCCCCTACGACGCCGACGCCAAGCAACAACAGGATTCCCAGTAACATTGGCAACTTGGAACGTTTTGGCGGTTGAGAGGGTCTCAACTCCGTCGGGACCTCGTCGGGGTTGAGATTGTCCGGATTCTTCTTCGGGAAACCCGTCGGTTGAGAGTCTTCTAGGGGGTCTGCTGGGGGGACTGATTGGAGTTGTGCCACCAACTGACGGGGGTCGAGTCCGGCAGACCGAATGGGTTCTACCTTGCAGTAAACCAGTCCCACGGTGACGTTATCGTGACCGTTATGAAAATTACCAATATCAATTAATTTGGTGACCGATCGCAACACGGGGAATTCTCCAGATAAAACCGGCAGGATTTCCGTTTCCCAGTATTGCTCCACCCGGTCATTGTCGCTCAACCCATCAGAACAGAGCAGGAAGGCGCTATCCTCATCGAGGATAAAACGTTGGACCGTGGGATGCAGGACCGAGGAAGCCCCCATCCCTAATGCCTGAATTAAAGACCCGGCTGCCCCTTGTTGTAAGGCATCCCGGTACAGGGAGTAACCCAAACGGACCTCCCGAGACGCGACATCATCATCCAGGGTGACTTGTCGGCACCCGGTGGAGGTAATCCAATAGGCGCGACTATCCCCAATATGATTGATATAAATTTCATGGCGATGGGTCAAGGCCATGACCAAGGTGGTTCCCATGCGCTGTCGCGCTTGGCGCTGTTCTTCGTCATTGCGACTGGCGATGCGATCGTTCGCAATCCCCACAGCCTGTCCGATTTGATCAATGATCAGGTGGGGAACACTCTGGGTATTCTCTGAAACTAGGGATTCCAGATGTTGTTGTAAGGTGTCGATCGCCAGATTGGAGGCGACATTCCCCCCCTCATGTCCTCCAATGCCATCACAGACGATCGCTAACCCATTGGTATCTGAGGTGGCACGGCTGGTCCCACTGGGGGGATAGCAGGCATCTTCATTGCGGCGACGAGTCGGCCCGCGATCGGTCCCTGTGGCAATGTAATAGGTGCGCTTGTAAAGCTCTCCACACAGACTCAAACCCCGGTCTAATAGCTCCAGCAGTTGCGATGGGGTTTGCACCTCTCGGGTCCTGAGCATCTGGCTGAGTTGCTCCAGATAGGGGGCGATCGCTGGATGCGCTGTCTTGACCCAACTCAACCACAACTGACCCAGTTCAGACAAGTCCGGCGTTGTCGTATCCCGTGGCAATTCCAGCAGGCGCAGCAAGGATCCTTCCACCCGCAGCAATCCCGGATTCAGCAGACTCCCCGCCACTCCTTCTTTTTTCAACGGGTACCACAGTTGAGCCATCTGCCACAACCAATTGATCTGGCGCATCGGCGAGGCATCCGCCCAGGAGTCCGTCAGTAACGGCATGAGTTGGGCATGGACTGCCTCGGGGGGTTGTCCTTTGCGGACCGCCACTATTGTCCCTTCCGGATAAATCGCCGTTTCTTCTAGTAACCAAATATCCCGATTCGGGTCGTTCCCTTTCGATGGCAATCGACCATAAACTTGGGGAACGTGCAATCGCAGGGGAAACAGTTTCAGATAGGGGATGATCGCCCCGGGAATCTCGATTGGCATCTCCGGCAAGACCCCGGGTTTGGTATCCACCAGAATCTGATCCTCCTTAACCCAATAGCGATCGGCTAAGATCTCCCCCGGTTGATAGTTGGGACGACCCGTTCCACCCACTGCCCATAAGTAACGTTTCGGCAGGGGAGTGCCACATTTTTGACAAAATTTTTGGGTCTCCGGGTTGGGAGACTGACAAGTAAAGTTGGGACAGTAGATTATGGCCGATGGTTTGTTCATGGGGATTCCTCGCGCCTGGAAGCTGGTTTTAGTCAGCCGAATGTCGGCAATATGATCTCCTTACTATGGGCGCAGCAGTTGGGGAATAGATTGATGACTCAATCCATGATAGTTGTATTCTATAGCAGTCCTTGCGTGCCGTTGTGGAGGACGTCGGCGGCCCCTTTCTCGTCGGCGGCCCAGAACATCCTGCAGGAGAAGACATAAGTTATAAATCATTTAGGATTGCTATATAGCAATCCTTGCGTGCCGTTGTGGAAGACGTCGGCGGCCCCTTTCTCGTCGGCGGCCCAGAACATCCTGCAGGAGAAGACATAAGTTATAAATCATTTAGGATTGCTATAGTAGGTCACCCCGGGTTCAAGCTAGATCGCTCAATATAATTGCCAATGTCCGATTTTAGCTTTTTTCTGACCGTTTAGGGCTTTTATAGCTTGCCTTTGAGTCAGGAGATTGTCCTAGGCTTGCCCGGATTGGCTTGGGTTGTACTTTGGCTGCCGGAAAACCCTATTGTCAACCCCTCAATTAGAAATTCTCCCTTACCCATCCCGGGACAGTCTACCGGACTCTCCCGTTAATGCTGGATGAAGCGGGGCCTTTACAGGGCTTTACCAAGAATCGGCGTAAAGCCTACGGATAAATCCGTGGGGATATAAGCCAACAGTGTTAAAATGGTAAAAGCGATTAAGAATAATCATCTGCGTGGTTGTTGCATTCACGTCTTCGGTGAAATTCCGGCACAGTAAGTCACTACTGCCTTGAGCAGCAAGCCTATACAACTGGCAAGCAATATCAGAATGTTGCAGAGCGTACCTACCAGGCTTTGTGGTGAATTCCGAAAGCAAGAACAATAAAGAAGTAAGCCAAATTGCATCATCTCTTTTAGGGATAGTTGTTTTGATGGTAAGAAGGGATACTTGAATGTCCCGCAGTCGCCCTTTGGGGTAGGCAGGAATCCCCCGGCTTTAGACGTGGGGAGGTTCAAAATTGATGTTGTATTGATTTTAACTACCCTGGCATAATAGCTATGATGCTCAAGTCAACGACCCGTCACATTCGGATTTTTACAGCCGAGGTGCAAGATAACGAATTTGCTCCGAGTCCAGACTTATTAACCCTTGATGTGGATCCGGATAATGAGTTTAACTGGCCGGAATCGACGTTACAGAAGGTTTACCGCAAGTTTGATGAACTGGTTGATTCTTACAGCGGAGAAGATTTAACGGAGTACAATTTACGCCGCATCGGTTCGGATCTGGAGTATTATTTGCGATCGCTCCTCCAAGAGGGTGAACTCTCCTATAACCTCAACAGTCGCGTCCAAAACTACAGCATGGGTTTACCCCAAATGGTCTACGAGGACCAGTAATCTCCCCTCCGGTTCTGCTCCGATGGCAAACCGAGGCCCCAGGTGGATCTGTAGGGTTACTCTCCATAGAGAGTCGGGACAGTCCATAAACTGTCCCGCCTACAGATTCACATTCCCTCCTAAAATTCCGGTGCAGCCTGGATCCCGGTTTACCGGAAAGCCTCCATGCGGTAGGGGTTTATTCTTGTGGCGGTGAGCAACTCCTCCCCATCTCCCCCATCTCCCCCATCTCCCCCATCTCCCCCATCTCCCCCATCTCCCCGATTATTCTGGTGACGGTGCGCTAATCATCCCCTGAACCTCTTGCAGGTCAATTTGGAACTGGTGCGCGATCGCCTCCATTACCTGCTGTTCTTGATCGGTGATGACCCCATCAATTTGAGCAATTCGGCAACATTGGGCTAACAGGGGATAGGCAAAATCGCGATCGAGCAGATTCAGCAATTCCGCCAAGGGGACCGGATGCTCAATCTCCGCCTCGATCGCCTTCAGGGAATCCGGAGTAAAGTTTAATTGCTCTAATTCCGGCAAAATATCCGCCCAGGAAGTATCGGGACGGGACGCCAAAATCTGATGAATCAAAATCCGGTCCATCACATCTTTTTGACCGATCGCCCGTTCCAAATACTCCTGATTCTCTTCTACTAATGCTTGAGTCGTCGCCTCCTGAGTCAACGGATTCGTCTTCGCTTCATAAAAACGACAGGCGGCATATCCCAATCCATACAACATCACCGCATTAGAACTCGCCCCGATCGCCATCCCCGCTACTGGCAGGTTCCGCAACACTCCTAATCCCCCTTTCAATGCCGCTGAACCCCCCAGGGACAACCCAAAAATCGCCAACACTTCCCCGCGACGCGCCGGATCTTTTAAATCCATCTGATAGGCACCGGCAATCTGATAAACCATTTCTGCCTGTAATGCCGTAGTTGCCACCACATCCACCCCTAACAGGGCGAGGGCTAGTCCTGGAATAATACTACTGACGAATCCAATCCCCCCGGCATACAGGGATTTCTCCACCATGATCCGATGGGCAATTTCATTGGGGCTTTCATGAGGATACTCTTGCTGCCACTTGCGAACTTGGGATTCAGCTTTCTCGATATCCACTTGCCCGACTAAATTCAGCAACCATTGAGCTTTAAAGACTTCAGCGAATTTTTTAACAACCGGGTTCTCGCCAATAAAGGAGAGGGCTTTTCCCGTTTCCAAGGCGGTGCGATCGAACAACTTTATCGATTCTTTGGTCGCAGTTTCGGCAGTCTTCGAGGCATTTTGAGTCACGGATTTTCCCGTTTCCGAGGCCCACTGGCTGGCTTGTCCTGCGGCTTCTACTGCGCTGGCGCTTAAAGCGGCCACATCAAAGGTAACTCCCCCGGTGTCTCCCTGGGCGATCGCCCCCACAAATTCGATGGTTTCTGCCACTTTATCCACCGCCACCTTACTCACTCCCAAGGCGGTTTTATTAATATTTTCTTGCACATCTCCCACTGCTGACCCCACTTGTTGGCAGGCTGAGTTTTTGGATTTGACTTCTTGTTCCTTGAGTTCAGTTTGTAGAGTATTGGGTTCGGTTTTCATGGTTTATCTCCAGTTTTTATGACTCTTTATGACTCTTATTGAAGAGGGTTTTCTAATAGACCTCTTGTTGCAAAATTCTTTAAAGCCCCCCAGGAACTAAACATTTATTCCTCTGGCTTCCCCCAGGAACTAAACATTTATTCCGCTGGCTTCCCCCTTCTTAAGGGGGACGGGAGGGGGATCTAAGGGGGACGGGAGGGGGATTTAAGGGGGGGAAAGGGGGATCAATCCTTTTTTGTGCAAGAGGTCTAATTTTCACCTGTCCTCATTTTATTCATTTTATGAACAAATTCTGAATATCCTACGGGTTAAAGTGTGAAAAGCTTCCCGGTTCTGCTCCTTCTGGAACATAGGGATAAAAACGGCTTTAAACCCCTTGAGTCTGTCCTAGAGGGGTAAGCACAAAGAAGGTGAGCGATCGCCTGGATCACTCACCCTTCTGTGTTAGCAACTTAGACGATTCCCACCGGGGTATTGGGTTGCGCCGGTTCCGGTTCATTCAAGCCGATCCGTTCTTGGTACATCCGAGCCAAGCGACGCTCTGCCTTAGCCAGGTCCCGTTCGATGCTACTAAAAATCATCGTGGACACCGGGTCGGTAAACTGGACTTGTAATTGGAAACAGTCGATCGCCCCGGTTTGAATATCCCCCAAGGCTTGACGCAAAATGCTCATATCATCTCCAGCCGGTAAAACGCTCATGAAAGAAGCGAAGGCCCCAGCGGCCATTGCCGGTAAAAACAGTTGTTCTCCCAGGGTTCGCAGGCGGCTTTCCAACAGTTCGAGATGACTGACTTTTTCTTCCCCAATCTCCAACAGCAGCAATCGAGTCGCTCTATCCGTGGTGATGTCAGCATAATGTTTAAAGGCTTTTTGGCTATAGCGTTCTCCCGCCATTGCCTGATTTAATCCGGCGATAATTTCCTGACGGGTTGATCCTCCCCAGGCTTGGGCAAGTTGCCACCATTCTGCGGAACTGTCGTGGCGATCGGGCAGGGATTGGTCGGGAATGCTCAAATTCAGCCTGGAGAGAATGGCGGTGGTGAAAATGGCTAAATCTCCCGGTTGCCGAGAGCAAATCAGGTTACCATCGGTGGTTACGGCTTCATCAATATAGGTGGCACCGGCATTTTCCATATCTTTGCGGATGGAGATAAATCCGGTGGCACGCCGTCCCCGCAGTAAGTCGGCTTCGATTAAGACTTGGGGTCCGTGGCAGACGGCAGCGATTAATTTGCCCAAGGCAGCCGCTTCTTTAACGAAGGCGATCGTGTTGGGGTTGGTTCGCATTTTATCCGGTGCGCTACCCCCGGGAATGATCACGGCATCGAAGTTTTGAGCGCGGGCTTCGGTGGGGGTCCCATCGGGTTGGATGGAGACTTTCCCTTGTTGCCCCTGATAGGTTTGATTCATCCCGGACCCGAGTACAGAGACTTTGGCCCCGGCTTGTTGGAATGCTGTATAAGGCACTTTAAATTCTGAATCTTCAAATCCTTCTTCAATCAGGATAGCGATTCGGGGGGTGGGGTGTGAGTTGTTGGTAGACATAATTTTAGGTTGTTGTTAATTAGGTTGGCAGTGCAAATCAAAAAGTGAGATAAACGCACTTTTTGTTTTATCTTTAGGGTTGATTATTCTGTTAGGAAGACCGGATGCATCAAATATAGCAGTGAATTGAGCCCACCCCACGGACTCGACTCCCTGGGGTGGGGAAAACTGTGAGCAGACAAGGGCGAGCAATTGCCAAGCTACCGAAACCGGGCAGGAGAAAAATCCAAATTGTTTCTCCTGCCTCGGTTCGACTCTGGGCAATCTGTGAGATTTAGTACAGGTACATACTCCCGTTGGTATCAATCCTCATGTTGCTGATGTCCGAGTCTAAGTTGTTCGCTTCACTCAGATAAATCCGAATCTCTCCCGGCGCAATGATTTGGGGTTCGGCCTGAATCAGTCCCCCATCGGGTCGCTCAAAGGTGACGGTTAAGGGAATTTGCAGATCCATCAGCATGGCTCCATCGCCCCCGCTCAGGGTGCGATCGCGAGTCTCACCGATCGCCTCGTAGGTAATCGCAGTATTCGTGAGATTGATGATTTCTACCGCAACTGGTGTATTTCCCGGTAGCACATAAGCTACGGGCATTTGCACGTTCTGAGGTAGAGGCATCGGTTGGGCCTGAGCCTGTAATTCGTTCGGTTCAGTGGCAGTATTCTGAGCAATACCGGCGATGGGGAAGGTGACGGTTCCTAGCAAGATGCTACTAAAAATTGCCCCTAATAATCCGGGATTTTTGCTATTGAAAAAGTTCGTAAACTTCATGGAAAACCTCCAAAGTTAATTGATTAAAAAATAAAGTCTTTTAAAAGGGTGCGATCGCCTGGAAACTGAGTGGCGAGTTCCTTGATATAGCGGTTCCCGGACTCATGAGGTACTTTTCAAAGACCCTCTCCCGTTCTGGGAGAGGGGTTTGGGGTGAGGGTAGTACCTTATGGAGATGAGAAACGCTATATGACCCTCGGTTTATCCTGATGGGATGAGGTGCAATTCCCCTACGGCCTCACCTTATTGAATAAATAGGACAAGAAACCGGGTTCCTGGACCTTTCTTTGCTGCTTGATCGGCACTAATTCAGTAAAGAAACGCGGTGTTTTTCCCTAATCCTGTAACGATGTCCTAGAAGAGCAGGCCAATGCCATTGTCTACACTCTTCGACCTGCTCACTAGGGGTAATTAACCCGCTAACATACTGCGAAGCATCCAGGCATTTTTCTCATGAATTTGCATCCGTTTGGTCAGCAAATCTAGGGTGGGTTGATCATTGGCTTTCTCTAGGAGAGGCAGCATTTCCCGAGAGGTGCGGACCACGGTTTCTTGCCCTTGGACTAACAAGCGAATCATTTCCTCCGCCTCGGGAATGCCCTCATTTTCTTGAATCGAAGTCAGGCTAGAAAACTTCCCATAAGTAGCGGGAGCAGGAAAACCCAAAGCCCGAATCCGCTCGGCAATTTCATCCACTGCTAAGGCTAATTCTTGGTACTGCCCCTCAAACATGAGATGCAGGGTGCTAAATAGGGGGCCTGTGACGTTCCAGTGAAAATTATGAGTTTTTAGATAAAGGGTATAGCTATCGGCCAACACCCGGGATAACCCTTGAGCAATTTCTTCTCGGGTGCTGTCTTCAATCCCGATATTGACGCTGATCGGATTTTGGCTTTTGGCAGACATTCCTAGGGTAGCTGTCATTCTTAATTCCTCTAATGATTAGACTGATTGACTGGGGTTTTGAAAAGTTCAGAGTATAGATTGGGGGGAAACGACTGTTCCCCGATCTCGACTTAAATGATGCCTGGACCTTTTCCACGGCGATCGCCTTCCATCGTCAGATTGCCATCCTCGTCATTGTGATGGACTTCCTGATATTCCCGGGCGCGTTCCGCTTTGAGGGCTTCTTCTTTTTCGCGCAAGTCACCCGGCTCATTCACATACATTTCGGGTTCGATCGCATAGTTATTCACCAAACCTTCTTGGTCTACGGTAAAACCATCCCGGGTATGATCCGGATTTTCATGGGGTTCATCGGCGCTAGAGGGTGCTTTCATAAACTTGTCACCTTCACGCTCTTGGCGCGCTGCCACTTCTGCCGGAACGATTTCGCGGTCATAATGCACTGGCTCTTTGACAGGTTCGGTGGCCTTGTTAACGGTTTCTTTGTTATCCATGTTTTGCTGATCCATAGAGTATTTCCTCGCTCTCTATAATTGAGTCTGTTTCATCTTATCCGGTAAACCCCGCTAAATTCAACTATCTATGGGAGTAAGTTTCCCTCTACTCCTATTGATAGAGAGAGAAAATCCTCTCCCCGTCTCGGTTTAGAGGACCTCCGTTGCACAACACTTCAGGGATCAACCGGAGAATGAACCGATGCAATTTTTGAGGGGTCTTTTTTTTAACGGGGATGGGTCTGTTCATCTCCTACTGCGACCGCATTGTCCGTGGGAACGATGCGGGATCCATATCGGTTGGCATAAACCTGGGTAAACTCGGCCCCAAAAAATAAAATTTGCGCCGAAAAGTTAACCCACAACAATAAAACCACTAAAGAACCCGCTGCTCCATAAGTCGAACCAATCGTACTATTCCCTAAGTACAAGCCAATCAGAGTTTTACCCACGACAAAGAGTAAAGCCGTAACGATCGCCCCCAACCAGACATCAGTCCAACCAATTTTGACATCCGGTAAAACTTTATAAATCATGGCAAATAAGACCGTAATCACCCCAAAGGAGAGTAAGAAATCTAAGACTTGCCACAGACCCATCAGCATATCCGGAACCAAATGGCTAAAGTAGTTTCCAAATGCAGCTAAGGCAGCACTGAGGACGAGGGAGACCAGCAGTAAAAACCCAATGGTCAGAATCATGGCAAAGGATAAAAAGCGGTCTTGGATAATTCCTTTTATCCCCCGTCCCGGTTTAGGTTTGACATTCCATATCGTATTGAGAGAACCCTGGAGTTGGTTAAAGAGTCCCGTCGCCGCAAATAGGAGGACACCGACACTGATCAGGGTTGCCCAAATGCCTGACCCGGTTTCCCGGGTATTTTCAATCATGGTTTCGATGATTTGTGCGCCCTCGGTGCCGATAGTGCCTTGAAGTTGCTGGACAATTTCACCTTGGGCGGCGTCTTGACCAAAGATGACTCCGGCAACGGCGATCGCAATAATTAAGATCGGCGCTAAGGAGAAAATGGTATAATAAGATAAGGCTGCTGCCAATCGCCCTGCATTATCTTTCTGCCATCCAGAAAAGGCCAGTTTTAACATCCGAAACAGTTGTTTAAATTTGACCATTTTTGTTCCTTTTTTTGTTAAAAATTTTCAATGGTTTGTTTAATTGAAAGGGATTTTCCGAGGAAAAACCCGGTTCAACCCTTGGAGTCATACGGAATACGGTTGTGATAGGTCTGTCAAAACCCACACCCGTGCATGGTGGGGCATTTGCGGACGAAGCCTGCCTACGCGGGCTGCGAGAGAAAATCGACTTTTAACAACCGGATTTGGTATCATTCCGGGAGAATGCCCCAGGTTATACCCAGGTTGAGTACAGATTGGGTAGGCTCTTATTAAAATAGGGCTTAGATAGCTCACTCGCTAACTAAACCCTGTTAATCAATCCCGAAAATTTACCGATTTTTACCGATTTAACGAGCTTGGGAATGGGGGGGGCGGGAGTTCTAAACCCTGCCAATGGTAAGCAGTTGACTGTCCGATTTCTTCCTCCCGGGACGGAGAAAAATTCACGAATTTAGGGGCTGATACGGAATCCGGTTCGGATATGTCTATAAAAACCCGCAGCCTAAAGGGTGGGGCTACCAGGACTCAGCCAGGGGGCGCGGCGTCATCCAGGAAATGGATTTTTAACAACCGGATTTGGTCTGACAATCAATCTTCCACTCTTCCGCACTGTTCCACAAGAGAACCACTGCGGGTTAGCTTTGGCCTAGAAAAGGGAGATTGAAGGCTTGGCATGAATCAAGTACCATCTGGCTTCAAAGGCATCGGCGATCGCCCTGCCCACATTTAGGCAGTTTAACCGCGATATTCCGAGGATTAAAACTGTCCAGTTCTTGACTGATGAATATCTTTAGCTTACTAGAGCCCTGGGGAGTTATACCTCTATCCGCAGGTAGATCGATTTGGGGACTGCATATGCTCAGAGAACCTGTGCAACGCCAAAAACACTCCCCATGCCTCCGCCTCAAATCCCTCCCGAGCAACCCCTAACCCCTACAATTATCCCACTAATCCAGAGCGCAACGCCAAAACAGCAGCTTGGGTGCGGTCATTGGCACAGAGCTTGTTTAATATATTCCGAACGTGAGTTTTCACCGTCCCCACTGTGATGTACAGCTTTTCGGAAATTTCAGCATTATTGTATCCTTGGACAATCAGTTCTAAAACTTCTAGTTCTCGTTCCGTCAGAGGATAGGCTTCGATAATCTGACTATATTCAGGTTCTGGAGCCTTAATCGTGACCGTTTCTTTCTTCTGAGAGCCTAGGGTGGGTTGGGCATTCGTCGTGCGGGCCTGCTTGAGGACGATCCCGGCGATCGCCGGATCAATCCAAGAGTTACCTTCATAGGTGAGGCGAACCACTCCCAGCAATTCCTCAAAGCTAATATCCTTCATGCAGTAAGAATCCGCACCGGCAGCAAATGCAGCCAGCACCGCATCTTCATTATCCTGAAAGGTCAAGATCAAGATTTTGGTTTGGGGATTCTGCCCTTGAGCAGCTTGTGCTTGTTGCAGTCGCTGGGTCACTTCAATTCCATCAATATCCGGTAACCCAATATCAACAATCCCAATATCCGGCTTGGTATCCATCAGCAATTTCAATCCCGAGGTGCCGTTGGCGGCATCCCCGACAACGACGATTCCATCAGATTGTTGCAAAGCCGTTCGGATTCCTATCCGAGTCAGGTCATGGTCTTCAACTAAAGCAACGCGAATTTCACTCATTTATTAAAAAGGGTCTCAACCCCGTCGTTTACAGCGAGAAGTTGGAGAGTTTTTTTCAGGGATCTCATCCTGGGAACGCTCCGAAACCCAGATCTGCCACTTCAAACACCGCGACTCCCTCCCATGTCCGCTAAACTCGGGCATTGCTACAGTTTTTTGAGATCCCCGTGACAAGAAACCAGGTTTTTGGGCCTTTCTTGGGTCCTTTCAGGGCAGAAATTTTCTGAAAAACCTGGTTTCTAACCAATACTGTACCGGCTTCCTAGGGGGTATTTTTCAATTCTGTACTCAGTAAGGGTATTCCAACAAATAAATCATCCAAATTCAATGGTTAAGGACCTAACAAGACTCTTACAGCCCGCGCAGGCGGGCTTCGTCTTTGTCGCCCCACCCTTTCCTAGCGGAACGCTCAGAGAACAGGGTGCGGGTTTTTTGGATATTTTATTTTTTGGAGTTCCCTAACTGCGTGATTGGCTTTCTTCAGCAATTTCAGTCCGGATGCTTATCCGAAACCCCTTCCAGTCGGTAGGGGTGCTGACTTTTGATATAACTTTCCACAAGGGAAAACAAAAGTTTAACAATTTTGGGCCACGTTTGTGATGACCCGAATGGTCAAAATCAATCCGATGCCCTTAAACAGGAGGTCTCTCAAACCAGTTTATCAAAGTGCTTCCCCCTCTGGGGACCTTTTCCCTTGCCGGTCGTTTTCCCCTGGTGATTCTTGCCAAAATTCCCCTTCTCAATAGGCTCTGAGTATCCCCGTGGAGATCAGCCCCGAGGGAAACCCGCATGGGGTTTCCAAATGATTGCCGTTCCACTCTAGGAGCTGGCCTGGATTGAAGGGGAAAACTGAGTGATCCCTTGGCGCTCATCCCTGGGGTTCCTGGACTCGGTTCAGGGGATACCTTGATTCCAGTCCGACCGGATGAATTCGTTTCCTAGAGCGAATTCCACCTATTGATAGAGGTAGTCAGTATCTGATCGAGATACATTTATATTATCTAACACTATAGTTATTGAGTCCTTTTTGGTGTTAAGCATCGCCATTAAATTATTTAAGCTGCAATGGACAAGGGATTCCAAAATTGACGTAACGGAGGTCTCTAAACTTTATTATTTTATCAACTTTCTTGAGGATCCTGGCTAATTGGACCATTGATGTGTTCCGATTAACTGCTCGATTTCTATCATCAGGGCAGCCATTCAATCCCAGCCAGGGGAGGAGATGGAGTGTTTTTTTGCACAGACTACAGTCCTAACATCCGTCCCAAGGTTCCTGTTTTCGAGCCGGTGGCGATCATCAGGGGGTTCGAGATCATCCGCCACGGGTGCGAGCATCTCCCCGGGCGATCGCCTCGGCATCCTTTATCTTTCCCTTTCCTCAAACTCGGATTCCCGGGTTCTATCAGAAGCAGTGGGCACAGAACTTTCCCTCGGTCTGAGCGTTTCTTGCCCCATCTTTCCCATGGCACTTCCAGAAGACTGCTCCTTTGTCAATGCCATCACAGACTTTTCCGAGTTGTAGGGTGGGCAGTGTCCACCTGACTTACTGTGGGCACTGCCCACCCTACGATGGTACTTCCAGGGGGAGCATCTCAATTTGTTCAAGAGACCTAACCCCCCAGCCCCCTTCCCTTGTAGGGAAGTGGGAGAAAGAGGTCAGATCGGTTTTTAGGCAAAATTGAGATACTCCCCTTCCAGCAGACTGGTCCTTTGTCAATGCCCTCACAGACTTTTCCGAGAGTTATTCTTGGGCAATTATAACCTTTCTATTAAGTAAGATTTTATCAAATCGGCATGAGGGACGGATCAACCCTTTAAACAGATTGATAGTCGGAGAATAAATTGATGCTAAATCAAGCCTAATATTTGAATTTTTTCTAAGAATCTTTCCGCATAAAGATTCTTTGTTTAAAATCCAATAAATTACCTGAACATTATCTTAAAACCCTGCATAACATCCTAACTCCAATGAAACCATCAACAAATTTTTCCAAGAGACCCACAATTTACAAACTTTTATGACAATCGGGAAGGAGTCAAACCAGATGAATAACCCTACCAATCCTCAATTTAATAATCGAAGATCTAACCCCGATCTAACCCCTTTCAACTCACCGCAGCAACCCCCGTTAAACGACTTACTCATTCGGGATGCAGCTTCAGGGATTGGCCTGGGGGGACAAATCCTGTGGAAAGCCGATGAAATCGGGACCATCACTGAATTAAACCCGACTTGGCAAACCTATACGGGGATGGACCCGGAGGTTTCCTTGGCTGGGGGCTTTTTACAAGCCATCCACCCGGAAGATAGACCGATTTGGCATCATGTATTATCCAGCCCAGAAACTCTTACCGAACTCACCCAAAAACGCTTAGGGGTTGCGGTTTGTGAAATGGAACTGCGCTTGTTAGGAAGCGACGGCATCTATCGATGGATGCTGGTCCAAGCCATTCCCGTTCGCGGTGAAAAGGGCCAAGTGGTGGAATGGCAAGGAACGTTTACGGATATCGATCGCCTCAAACAAACCCAACTCCAACTCCAAGAAAAACAAGAATTTATAGAAAATCTCATTGCCTCTTGTTCGGAAGCGATTATTGCTGGGGATGCCAATGGAACTATCCAAATTTTTAATCAGGCGGCACAAGAATTATATGGATTAGCAAAACAGAACCTCCGGCAGAGCGCCCCAGAATCCCGTCCAAGCAATGAAAAACTCCCCGGGACACCCGACCCCTCCCGTTCAGGGAGTGGGGTTTCTATGGGTAATTCCCAGAGCAATCAGGGGGCTGTCGATCCCCGGCCAATTTCCCCGGAAACCTTGCCCATCTGGGAAGCCTTACAAACGGAAACGCCATCAGAAAAAGAATTAGTGATCACGCCTAAAACCGGAAAACCCCGGATCATGCTGGCTAATAGTAATCCGATTTTTAACCCCGGAGGCATCAAATTAGGGGCGGTGACCCTGATGAGGGATATTACAAAACGGAAACAGCGCGAACAAGCCTGTTTGAGCCTCTATGCAGAAACTCAGGAAGAAGTTCGTCTGCTCAATGCTCAACTGAGCGATCGCGATCGCCAACACCCTCTGAATCTCCCGACCTCAACCCAGACAAGGGCTCTGGAATCCCTCGATGACTCGGAGACTCAAAGACTGCCATCCCTAGAAAACGAGGAGGATTTCGCCGAACTCTTCCAAACCCTGGAGTTAATTACCCCCTATCATATCGCCGGTCTTCTTTGGGACCAGTCCGGGGAATTGCAAGGGGTGATGAATTGCCATCGCCTCCTGGCTGATTCCCTGTGGGAACGCTTAGAAAGCCTACTGCTGAAAGCCTTCCCGGATCAGATTTGGCGATCGCCTTCCCCGGAAGCGGTGCTGTGGTCCATTGCCTTACCGGAAGGGGAAGGCTGTGAAGTCCTGGTCACCGAACTGGGGTCCCTGCTCGTATTTCCGGTGATCGGGAAGGGTGAAGCTCAAAAGGTGGGACTACTATTTGTCATCCCTGAAGGGCGATCGGCTTTGAATGGCTATCAGCTAGGTTTGCTAGAAGGGATGATTCAGCAAGCATCAGAAACCCTGGAAAAGCTGTCTCCAGAATGCTGGGACCACCCAACCGAGGACCCGGGAAATACCCCGGGCGATCGCCCAAAACCCTCACCCCAGAACCACACCCACCTCGTTACTGGAGCCGAAAAGAGCGATCGCCATAGCCAATCCCACCGCGATCGCTCTTCCGCTGCCTCCGCATCCACGCAACCGACAAGGGAAAACCCCGGCAATCATCCCCCGGAGTCCGTTTCTTCCTTCTTATCCCACCCTTCCCAAGAGACTCATGTTTCACAACTCCAGAACCGGACGGGAAAATCTTCGCTTCTGGATGGGAGTGAAACCATCGCCTTGAACCCGAACAACAAACCAACCCCAGAGGATTGTTCCCAGAGCGTTCCCTCGTATTTTGGAGCCTGTCCCTCTCCCCAAAACTCCCCAGACCCCCAGGAGAAACCAGCTCAGGAGAATCCAAGGGACCAGAAAAACTATCCAGGTAGAGATAGGGAGAGCCTTCACGATAGCATTCACTACCGCACAGAGATGGAACGGGGTAGTTCCGATAGTTCCCCAGGAAAAAGGTCAGAACCAGCCCTGAGCGAGGGACCGGGTGAGCCTCAAGGGTCCCATAAAACCTCGGGGGACGAAGGATTGCTCATTTATGATGCCGATGGGATTCTCACCACCTGCAATCCCTGTGCAGAAAGAATTTTAGGCTTAAGCGTTCGGGAGTTGATCGGACGCTCATATCAAGATGCAGGCTATTCCAGCATCTTCCTCGACGGTTCACCCGTTGAAGGCGATCGCCATCCCGTCGCCATCACCTTCGAGACGGGAGAAGCGCAATCCAATACCATCCTAGGGATTTGCCAACCCAATGACACCCTAAAGTGGGTCTCCCTCAACCTACAGCCCTTATTTGATCAGGATTTTGACCCGGAGGAGCGCCATCCCAGTACCGTGATTGTCTACCTCCAGGAGATTGACAATTTTACAGAAGATCAAGACTATCCGAGGGAACTCAACGACCCGAAATATCAGTTCATGGTCGAACAGTCCCAGGACTTAATTGCTCGCCATAGTCCCGAGGGACTTTACCTATATGTCTCTAGAGCCAGTCGTTCCCTGTTGGGATATGAACCCGAGGAACTGATTGGGCAAAGTATTTATGGGTTCGTTCATCCCGATGACCTGACAGCAGTCAACCGCATCTTTGAGCGCTTAACCCAGAAGTCTCGTTCAAATCGGGTCACCTATCGCCATCAGTGCAAAGATGGGGTCTATATTTGGTTGGAAACCACCCTGGGATCTGCCCATAACCCAGAATTAAGGAGAGAATCTGACGCGATCGCCGTTTCCCGCGATATTACCCCACGCAAGGAGAAGGAAGAAAAAGCTGCCCTGCTCAATCATGACCTAGAGCGTTTAGTCCGCACGCAAAAATTGGAACTGGAAAATGCCCGACAACTCAAAGATGAATTGCTCCTGCGCGAACAGTTAGCCCGCAAAGTGGCGGAGGCAGCTAAGGCCCTGCTGAGTACGGAACGCCAGCGCATTGCCGAATCCCGCTCCTTTTTAGCCGAAGCAACCACTCTCCTCACCGCCTCCCTGGATTACCAAACGACCCTGGAGAATTTGGCGAGACTACTGGTGCCTCGGTTTGCCGATTGGTGCGCGATCAATGTGATGGAAAGTGGCACTAAACCCCTCGGGTCCTCGGACGGAAACTATCATTGTGTGACCGTGGCTTGTTTGGATCCCTCGAAGCAATCGACGGTTTGGGCCTTGCAAAATGGCTACCCGGTGAATGGGGAGGGTCGCTACAGCTCTTTGCAAAAACTGAGGGAGATGCGCTGCTCCCAGTCCCGCTCTGACTGGGGAGAACGGCAGAATGGGACGGAGTTTTGTTTGGGAATTACGGACGATGAACTGGCAGCAGTCGCTCAGGATCCAGAACATCTGGAATTGTTGCGATCGCTGGATTGTCAGGCGTATCTCTGGTTGCCCATTTCATTCGGCGATCGCACTTTTGGCTCCATTCTCCTAGTGCGTGGCAATCAGCCGAGTTCTCGTCGTCTGCGTTTAGATGGAGATGCAGGCTATACTTCCAGCGACCTGTCTCTGGTTGAAGATTTGGTGCGTCGGGGTGCCATGACCCTGGAAAAAGCCATCCTCTACCGGGAAGCTCGCGAAACGGGAGAAAACCTCCGCAAGACGGTCTGTATTTTAGGGGAACGGCAACGCCAGTTGCGGACCCTCCAACAGTTGGCCAATTTGCTCAACCAGCGGATTGCTGATTTACCCCGGTTGTTACAACTGATGGTAGAAGCCGTCTGCGAGGCGATTCCCAAGGCTCAGTTTTGTCTAATTGTCCTGCACGATCGCCAATTGGATCATCTCGAATTAATGGCGACTGTAGGCACCGGTACCCAAAATTTACCCATCGGCATCCCGTTGAAAACCAAGGATTCTTTACTATCCGAGGTGTTTGCTACGGGTCAGTCTCTGTTGCGATGCCATTCTCTCGATGGACTGACTACGGATTCCGAGACCGAAATTCTCCCCGGGGATTTACCCGCTTGTGTGTATGCTGTGCCGATTGAGTCGGCGCGAGCAGGGCGTTTGGGGGTACTCGCTGTGGGCAATTGGGAAGATTTGGCGGCCTTTGAGGTGGAGGACCTCCGTCAAATGGTCACCGCAGTGGGCGAACAAGCGGCGATCGCCATTAACAATGCCCGCTCTATCGAAATTTTAGAGGAACGCGATCAACTCTTACAAGCTCAAAATCATACTCTGGCTTGTCAAAATCAGGAACTAGAGTCCAAACGTCAACAGATTGAACGTCAAAACGACCAACTCAAGGAGGCATCTCGCCTCAAGTCTGAGTTTTTAGCCACCATGTCTCACGAACTGCGGACTCCGATGAATTCAATTTTGGGCTTTTCTCAGGTCCTGTTGCGGGGACGCCGCCATCCCTTGGCTCCTCAGCAAAAACAAATGGTGGAACGCATTCTCAAGAATGGTAAGCAATTACTGGCTTTAATTGATGATATCCTCGACTTGTCTAAAATTGAGGCGGGTCATTCTGAACTGAAGTTAGAAGAGTTTGAAGTGGATTTATTAGTCAGTGCTACCTGTGAGGAATTGCGAATTTTTGCCCAACGTAAGAATTTAACGTTGCAGTTTAGTTCTACTGTGGATAATCCCCTAGTTGTGGGCGATCGCCTACGCTTGCGACAGGTGGTTACTAATTTGATTTCCAATGCGATTAAGTTTACGACTTCCGGCGGGGTGGAAGTTTCCCTCTCCAGTCCCTCTCCGGAGTGGGTGGAAATTTTGGTCAAGGATACGGGTATCGGTATCCCTCCCGAACAGCTTAATCATATTTTTGAAGCCTTCCGCCAAGGGGATCAAACCACCACTCGCGAATATCCTGGGACCGGCTTAGGGTTAGCGCTCTGTGACTCTTTGGTTCGTCTGATGAAGGGGACGATTTCGGTCAAAAGTCAGCTTGATGAAGGTTCGACTTTCTCAATTCAAATCCCTCGCTCTATCTCAGAAGTTAATTAGGGCAATCCCCCAATTAAAATTTCCCTATATATAGCAGTCCTAACTCAATTGCGGAAGACGATGGCGGCCCCCAACCCCTCTCCCAGAGCATCCGAGGGGAGCCGATCTTTATGCCAACTTCATTTAGACTGGCTATAGCAGTCCTAAATGATTTATAACATCTTCTTCTCCCCTCGGATGTTCTGGGCCGCCGACGGTTGGGGGTGAGGGTCCATTGCCAAACTGCTGCAACCCCTAGCTATATAGTAGGGAGCAAGATGCTCCCACTCCTTTTATAGCGCTTCGGTGGACTGATGAGGTACTTTTTTGCATCCCCTCGGCCGCCCAGAACATCCGAGGGGAGCTAAAAATGTTACAAATCATTTAGGACTGCTATATAACAAGTTAACAAGTTAACAAGTTAACAAGTTAACAAGTGTGTGATTCATTTATTGGGGGCAGATTTCTACAGAAACCAGGCTGATTAAACTGATTATTTAATCCATCTAACTCGGTTCTATCCGCCCCATTAAAAACTTTTATATCCCGAGAAAATATAGACAAACGGAAGGACGCACCGCAGTGCGTCCCTACAGAGTTTATGCTGTTATGGTCTAGCATTGAAATTATAAGCTGGGGGTGACACCCGTTTCAGCTTGGCTGGGCATTTCTCCCACGGAATTATAGCCCATTCCGCCAGCAATTTCTCGTAAAATCGAAATTTGCTCCTCGAATTCAGCCTTTTCTATCTGAGATAGAAGACTATTGGTTTCGGGGGTGGATTGGTAATCGGACGGCATATCTACGATGCGATCGCCCATTCCCACGGCCCAGGCATACCAGACGACTAATTGATTATTAGCAGATAACGCCCCATAAGCATGGGAATAAACTGTATCTTTCCGATCCACAATATCCCGCATGATTTGAAGCTGCTCATCTTCTGAGAGCTTGTAATAGTCATCCATCAGCATCGGTGCAATGTTGGGTTCGGCTGCCTCGGGCGCGGCTGGAGTAATGGAATCTCCCATTTTCTCGTAAATCCAATAGAGTAAAGCCAATTTGTCATCGGTACTCAATTTTTCAAAATCATTAACCAGGTTTTGAGTTTCTTCGGAACGAATTTGGCTTTTTCCTGTCAAATTAGAAGCGGTCATAAAGAAATATTCTCTTTCTATCTATCAATTTGTCACGGGAGCATCTCAATTTGTTCAAGAGACCTAACCCCCCAGCCCCCTTCCCTACGAGGTCAGGGGGAGCAAGACTTGTCAATTCCCCTTTTAGGCAAAATTGAGATGCTCCCGTTGTCACAGACTTATTGTTACAAAACTTTAGGTTAACTGTCAATCTATCTTTTGATGAACTAGATTTTGGGAAAATTAAATATTTTTATATCTAAAGACAGATTTTTAGCCATTATTTGTCTCGATTCACGCGAATTTTAAGCCTTGAAAGTTCTATCATCTATCCCAAGATAGAACCTCTGTTGATAATTTTTACCTGAATTATTTCATTGGATATAAAAACTAGAACCGATCGCCCGGGTTTGCTTCCCGACATTGCTGGCCCCCGATTACTCGGGTTCTGAACCCCAAAGTCGCCCCCACAGCAGATTATTTCTTTACCTGGAGAAAATTACCCGGGTTGGGAAGGGTGGGGACCCCCTGGGGACAATTCCGGATTGAGTGCGATCGGGGGACTCCCAAAAAGTTCAAACCCAGATTTGAGGCACTCGGGAATTCCAGACATTGCGTAGAACTAGAGGTAGCAACAGTTTTTTCCACGATTAGCCCACTATCAAATACTCAAAATTCAAAGCAAATCCAAGAAATATCCATGAGGCAACTCCATAACCTCAGCAAAATCCGATAAAATCCGTCTAAAGACCGAGAACATCAAAAGCGTTAGGGTGAGACAATTTCCGTACCACCCAAACTGCTTATTTTCCCAACCCAATTTTTATAGATAAATGAGCGATCCCTCCTTGCCTCAAAACCAAAAAACAGACCGCATCCTGGTTGTCGATGACTCTCCTGATAATGTCTTGCTCGTCAAGACGATTTTGGAAGAAGAAGGATATGACATCACTCAGGCAGATAGCGGCTATGCTGCTTTAGCGCAAATTGACAAATCACCGCCAGATTTGGTATTGCTGGATATTATGATGCCGGGAATGGATGGCTATGAAGTCACCCGACGGATTCGCGGCAACAAAAAATTGCCCTTTATTCCCATTTTGCTGATCACCGCTCACGATCAACCCAGTGTGGTTGAGGGCTTGGATCTTGGGGCCGATGATTTTATCCGCAAACCAGTCGAAATCGATGAACTCTTAGCCCGGGTCCGGAGTTTGTTGCGCCTCAAGCATAGTGTAGATGAGCGGGATGAAATCGCCCGTCAGCGAGAGGATTTCGTATCACGACTCACCCATGATTTGCGAACTCCGTTAGTCGCGGCGGATCGAATGGTGAACCTACTCAAACAAGGAGCCCTCGGACCGATCACTCCTCAGATGGAAGAAGTCTTCACCACGATGGTGCGGAGTAACCAAAATCTGTTGAAGATGGTGAATACGTTGCTGGAGGTGTATCGCTACGAAGCCGATCGCAAAAATCTGAATTTCTCCTTGGTGGATATGCCACAACTGATTCAGGAAATTATCGAGGAACTGGTGCCTATGGCCGAGGAAAAAGAAACCGAAATTAAGATTAAGTATGGAACGGCGGTCAATGGATCCGGCAAAACTTCGGGGTTTGTCCGGGGCGATCGCCTAGAACTGCGTCGCCTCCTGACTAATTTAGTGGGGAATGCGATCAAGTTTACCGACAATGGGATCATTGAGATTCGCATTACAGAAGATGAAACTCGTAAAAATGCAGGGGGTCCCAACTGGATTGGGATCGCGGTAGCTGATAACGGTGCTGGGATTAGTGAGGCGGATCAAACTCTATTATTTGAAAGATTTCTTCCCGGCAAGCACAAGCGATCGGGGAGCGGTTTGGGCCTACACCTATGTAAACGAATTACAGAAGCTCATCATGGAACCATTGATGTGCAGTCAGTCCTCGGGGAAGGCAGCGTCTTTAGCGTGCGCTTACCGGCTTGGAAAAATTGATAAATTCATGGGTTATTCTCGCTTAAGCATGAGCTGAGGGGATCACATTTCATGCCAGATTTCAGGGCAAACTTCAGGGTTATAATTGCTGTTATCTAACATCCCTTATAGAGAGAATATTCGAGAATAAGAAAGAAGGGGACAGTGGCGATCGCTCGTGACTGCTATCCCCAGGAGCAAGGGGGGAAATGTTCCGGCATCAACCTCTGGAATCAGGTTTGAAAGGGGTATGGAAAATACCCGGGGTCGATAAAAGCTGCTATAACGGTTGCAGATGTATTTTGACTCCTTCTTAACGACACCACTATGGAAACTTTTGCCTATCTTCAATTATTCCTCGTTTATGATGCCCCTCCCGCTCCCTTAGAACCACTGGCCCCAGGGGTGAGAAATTTTTGGGCAGAATTCAAGGGGAAAAAATTCTCTAGCGCCGGGTTGATTCGCTGGTTCTCTGTGGCCCTGAGTGTGGCACTCCTGAGCATGGCAACCCAGGTTTTGGCTTACCAACGAGGGGAGCGGAGTGAAGCGGTGCGATCGATTCAAGTGCGCTTACAACAGTTAGGCTATTTTAATGCGGAGCCAACTAGCTTGTATGGTGAGATCACCGAGGACGCGGTGAGGCGTTTTCAGCGCGATAATAGCCTGCCGGTGACGGGGAGAGTGGATCCACAGACTTTGACGGCGATCGAGCGATTATTACGACCGGATCCAAGTTTTGGTCAAGTGACCCAGGTGGGAACGACCAATCAAGTGCTTCGTTTGGGAGACACGGGTTTATCCGTAAGCGCCCTTCAGGACCAGTTACGACAGTTAGGGTATTTGAATCGTGCCGCTACAGGTCAGTTTGATTTTGAGACACAACAGGCTGTTTTGCGCTTCCAACAGGCCTTTAATATCCAGCAGACAGGAGAGGTGGGACGGACTACTCGTGGGGCCTTAGAGGGCCAATTAGCGGGGATTGCGGCGGCTCCATCCTGGCGACCTGTAACCCCGATCGCCACCACCAACGGGACGGGAAATTTGAAACTGGGCGATCGCGGGATTGCTGTGAAATCTCTTCAAGAAAGGTTAATTGCAGCAGGCTATGAGATTGGGACCGCCGATGGCATCTTTGGCCCCCGCACCGAAGATGCCCTCAAACAGTTTCAATCCATTTTTAGTTTAGTGCCCACTGGGGTTGCCAATGCCGACACTCGCCAAGCTTTGGATCGCAAGTTTTATGTGGTTGTCGTTCCTAAACGCAGTAATTTTACTCTCAGCGCTGTTCGGGAAATTTTTCCCGATGCATTTGAGGCCGAAAACCGATTAGGAAATTACATTCATGCTGGTTCCAATCTGCGCAGGGAAGTGGCTGAAACCCGCGCCAAAATTTTAAAACAACGCGGGCTCATCGATACTCGCGTGGCTTATTTTTAATTAGCAGTCTTGGGGGTAGGACGGTTCAGTTCTGCCCCTAAACTGGCAGTAATGCTCGCTGACAGGTGGGACAAACGGCATGGATGGTCAGTTGACAATCGAGCAGGTGGTATCCTTCTTTGGTGGTGGTTTTAATCCCAACTTTTAAGATAGAGTCGCTTTTAAATTCAATGGTTTTGTTACATCTGACACAAATTAAATGGTGATGATGGTGAGGATAGGGTTGATTAATTTCGTAATGTTTATGTCCTTCTGCTAACTCTAATTCGCGTAAAATTCCCATCCTCGCCATTAATTTGACTGTGCGATAGATGGTAGACAAACTGATTCCCTCTCCTTCCTCTTGCAAAAGTTCGTAGAGGTCTTCAGCACTCAGATGCTCACCTTTCGGAAGGTTTTGAAACACTTGTAAAATCGTTTCTCGTTGCGGGGTTAAGCGCCAACCCCGTTCGTTTAATTCAGCTTTAAGCGAGGACGCTGTGTAGAAAGACATAGCTATCTTCTTCTCTTCTCAAGAAACCCTCTTTATTGAGAAGGATACACAATAAATTGAGAATTTGCAACAAAGCTTGCTTATTGACAATAATTAGCACCTACTCAATCGGCGAGTCTTTAATTCCTCAATGTCATAAGGGGTAAGCATTCTGGAGTTGTTAACCCGGACTGTGGGAATGAGGAGCCATTGTAAATGACTGGGGTTGCTTGTTGTGAAATTGGGTACAAAATCCCCACGCTGAGGGCAGTCTAGGAATTTTTCGCGGTCAGAATTTTAAGTTTTGTAACAATTTTAAACGGGCCCACACTTGCCCATTCTGACCTGGGACCCCCCGCGCAAAAATCGCCTTCCAGACTTGTGAAAGGCGATCGCAATATTAAGCAGTAGATAGTCCCCCTTGTGATAGCAGTCGCGGGGGATAAAGTTGTTTGAGTATCCACCAACCACCCTGACTGATGAGGCGATCGCGCCATTGCTCACAGGGAGTCCAAAAACTCCCTTGAAGCGATGAGCGTTTCTCTCTAACTCAACAATTCCAGATAATCTCGGACGCGGTTGCGTCGCTTCGGCTGCCGCAACTTTTGCAGGGCCTTGGACTCAATTTGACGGACTCGTTCCCGAGACAGGTCCAGAGCACGACCAATTTCGGCTAAGGAGTAGGGATGTCCATCCGTCAATCCAAACCGCATTCCAATCACATCCCGTTCTCGGCTGGTTAAATCTGCCAGGAGGTGATGCAACTCTCGATGCAAAGCTTCTTGCATCAATTTTTCTTCCGGAGAGATATCATCGGTTTCGAGTAAATCTCCCAGTTCCGTATCTTTTTCCTTGCCCACCTTAGTTTCCAAAGATACAGACCGAGGAACTCGCAATAAAACTTCCCGGACTTGTGCCGGAGTCATCTCTAATTCCTTGGCAACATCTTCGATGCTGGCAGTTCGGCCTTTTTCTTGGGACAGCTTGCGCTGGGCTTTTTTAATTTTATTGAGCTTTTCGGTAATGTGAACCGGCAAGCGAATGGTGCGACTTTGGGTGGCGATCGCCCGGGTAATCCCCTGACGAATCCACCAGTATGCATAGGTGCTAAACCGATACCCCTTGGTCGGATCGAACTTATCCACCGCCCGTTCTAAACCCAGGGTCCCTTCTTGGACTAAATCCAAAAGCTCTAACCCTCGGTTTTGATACTTCTTCGCGACAGAAACCACGAGACGGAGGTTAGCCTCAATCATGTGTTCCTTCGCGCCCATGCCTTCGGCTTGAGTGCGTTCCAGTTCCTCCACCGTCAAAGATGCCAGGGCCGCCCATTGACGTTTCCCAGCAGCCAAAATCGGCTTGAGGTCAGTGACTTGCTCTCCCGCTTCCGCAGCCCATCGCTCTAAGGAAGGTCGATGTCCTAAGAGAGAGGCGAGGCGATCGCGGGTGTCCACCAGGTGAACATACCGTTGCAGTTCTGGATTTTCCTCAGTAGCCGCCGCATCACGCATCTCTTTGATCTGCATATAGCGCTGCACTTTCTGGGCTTCCACAACCTCTTCTTCTCGCCCCAGCAACCGCACGCGCCCAATTTCCTGGAGGTACAACCGAACCAGATCCGTGGTGCGACGAGTGGGGGCCTGAGAGATTTCAACGGTGTCCGGTTCCTCCATTTCCAGCTCGACTGCCAGCGGATCGGAGGTCCCGTCTAAGTCATTGTCCTCGGGAGCATCAGAATCGAAGTCGGAGGGCAATAATGGATTGTCGTCTTCTGTATTGGGGTAAAGAGAAATTCCTGGCATGGTGATCTTCTCAGCGTCTCCAGGTGATCGGTGGTTCGCGGTTCTTAACTGCTTTGTTATCAATATTCCCTCGATATCAGACTTCCTGTCACATCTGACCGTTCCGTTACATAACGTTACTATCAGTTATAAGGTGAGTTATTTAAGGGATTTGGCGGTTTAATTACCTGAACCGGGCTGCCCCTGTTCAGTGAATTCGCCGTTCGGTGAATTCGCCATATTTTACATCAAACAGTAGGGTTCTTTGAAAAAACAGAAAAATTCCTGTCCCTGAACCCTACTCGCAAGTATAGAAAGTATTCCCTCAACTTGAGGTGACTTCTATCAGCCCCTTCATTAATTTTCATCACCGATCGCCCCGGTTCCGGATCACGGGGGCCTAGAATTGAGATCACAAAACAGCCACTTTAGTTTCCGGTTGGTAGGATATGGGGACATTACTCGGGCTTGATATCCCGCAGCATCAGGGCTTCCACCGCATCTTGGGGGGTAATTTGGCCTTCGAGTAACTGATGCACCTGATAAGAAATCGGAACGGAAATCTCTAAAGTTTTAGCTCGTTGAATTAATACCTGGGTCGTATTTACCCCTTCGGCTGTCCCTTCTAAATCCGGGAGAATCTCAGCCAGGGTCTTGCCTTGTGCCAATTGATAGCCCACTTGGTAATTCCGACTCAGAGGGCTGTTACAGGTTGCTAGTAAATCACCAAGTCCTGACAATCCGTAAAAGGTTTCCATTTGCGCGCCCAAATGGGTGCCAATGCGAATGATTTCAGTCAGTCCTCGGGTGAGTAAAGCCGCTTTAGCATTGGTCCCGAGTTGGAGACCATCGCAGACCCCCGAGGCGATCGCCATGACATTTTTGAGGGTCCCCCCCAGTTCTACCCCCAAAGGATCCGGATTGGTATAAACCCGAAAGTTACTCGAAGAAAACATATCTTGAACCAAACTGGCGGCAGTTTCATCGTGACTCGCCACCACCGTTGCTGCCGGTAATCCCTGTTGAATTTCCTTGGAGAGATTAGGTCCAGCTAACACCACCACAGGGCGATCGCTAAATGCCCGTTGCCAGAGTTGCGCCGCTGTACAGGTGCTCTGCGGGTCTAATCCTTTAGTTGCCGTTACGATAATTGTATCCGCTCCCAGGCCAATGGCTTTAACTTGGGACAACACCGAGGCCACTCCTTTCATGGATACCGCAGACAGGAGAATATTCGCCCCAGTGACAATCTCCTCTAAGCTGCGATCGCCACTGCGAGACCAATATTCCACCGGATGACCATTTTGGGTCACTAATTGTCCCAAAGTCCGCCCCCAAACCCCAGCGCCCACAATTCCTAGGGTCTGAGGTTTCATCAAGGGGAAAGTCGGCGTATTATCCATCAGTTTTCCTCAATCCTTCCCTTACACCGTTTGGGGGTTGCGGCTATTCACCCGAGGATACCGTTCCATCAAAGCCCTTACCTGCTCGGCATGATAAGAACTGCGGGTCAAGGGAGAGGCTACAATTTGTAAAAATCCCCAAGACTCCCCAAGTTGCTGCCATGCGGTAAATTGCTCTGGCGTGACCCAATTCACCACCGGCAGATGTTTCGGGGTCGGTTGCATATATTGTCCCAAGGTTAAAATGTCGCACTCCACCGCCCGTAAATCTTGCAGCACCTGTTGAATTTCCTCATCGGTTTCCCCCAGTCCGAGCATGATTCCCGATTTGGTGTACAACCCCGGTGCCAGTTGGCGCGATCGCCGCAATAATTCCAAACTGCGCTCATAGTTGCCTTGGGGACGCACCCGACGATACAGACGGGGCACCGTTTCGGTATTGTGATTAAGCACTTCCGGTTCGGCTTGCAGAATCACCTCTAAGGCTTGCCAATTCCCACAAAGGTCCGGGATGAGCACTTCGATGGTAGTGCCAGGGGAAGCGGCCCGAACTTCCTCAATACAGCGCCGGAATTGGTTCGCCCCCCCGTCGGGTAAATCATCCCGATTCACCGAGGTAATGACTACATGATTCAGCCGCATTCGTCGGACTGCCTCCGCTAACCGCACGGGTTCCGTGGGGTCTAGGGCCTGGGGTTTTTTCTCAAAATCAATATCGCAGTAGGGACAGGCACGGGTACAGGCTGGCCCCATAATCAAAAAAGTCGCCGTCCCGTTGTGGAAGCACTCTCCGATATTGGGACAGGATGCCTCTTCACAGACGGTATTGAGGGCTAAATCCCGCAATATTTCCTTAACGTTGCCGACGCGCTCCCATTGCGGGGCTTTGACCCGCAGCCAATCTGGTTTTACACTCACGCTTACGCCCTAAAATTTTTTTGAAGACTTCATCTTTATGATACTGGCCGATCGCGCAACTCGCTCCCTAGGGCGATCGCCCTCCCTAAACCTTTCTTGACTAATCTGCCAGAAACTACTTGACAATTCTGGCTATGAGAACATAGACTGGTAAATGGTCATAAATTACGGGATGTGGCGCAGCTTGGTAGCGCACTTCGTTCGGGACGAAGGGGCCGCTGGTTCGAATCCAGTCATCCCGATTTGGGGTTATGAAAATTCTATCTGGGCGGGTTAATCCATCAAGGGTTAACAGCCTTGATGGTTGTCGGCGATCGCTTAGGATCGTCGGCAATCTTTTTTTTAGGGCGATCGCTGTTCTAAAATTCTTTCTGTAAAAATAATTCTGACAAAGCGCCTTCTTTTAGTCAGGATGATGAGGGAGAATAATCATAATGGACAAGACTGCAGCAAATCTGGGGATTTCGCTTGTCCTAGGGCGCAAGATGCTCCCACTCCCAAAAATGCTTGCCCATAATTGTGGGAACCGCTATAAGGGAACTCCAAAAAATAAAATCTCCAAAACGTTCGTTCGTAGTAACTGCTCAACGGAGTAGCCCCGTCAACGTAGGGGCGTATTGCATACGCCCTGGGGCGCAAGCATTGCGCCCCTACACCTACCTACCTTTCAGTTGAACATTTGGATGATTTATATTTTGCAATCCCCTAACCCCCGATTTAGAAAAATATCACCCTGTTCTAATAGGCCCCCCGAGAGATGGCATCATGAACCAACCTGCGTTAATTTCAACCGCTTTAGGCTTAAGTGCACCGGATGTTGAGGCGCTCATCCAAGGGGCTACCATTGCTGTAGTGGCAGAAATGTTTCTGGAACCGGGACGAGAATTGGCCCTCTATTTCCGAAATGATTCCGGTCCCCAACTGCCTAGAGAGTCCGGGGATCAACCCACGGAAGTAGCAGAAACCGTGAAGATTGCGGCGATCGCCAGGTGTGAAGGATGCCAAACCATTACAGACAGAAATTCCTTACCTACCCTGTCTCGATTAACCTTGTGGAGCCTACAAGACTTAGAGGAAATTCTCCAGGACCAGGGGGCTATTTTTCTGGCTCATTTGCGGGTTTATCGACTCCCTGGGGCGATCGCCTTAGCTTGTCATCCTCCAACCGAGGACCGGATCGGCATCCCCATCCCCTTACCTGTAACCATTGCCGTGGCTGATTCTGTGCCGGTATTGACCGATCGCACCTTTGCCTACCGGCGTTCACAACTTGAACAGTTCCTCATCCCCCTGCATCCCGAATTAGATGCCTTGCAAGGGGCGATCGCCCAACTCGCTCGTTCTCAACCCACGGCACAAAACCTCGATGATGATTTGCAACAGTTTCTCGGGTTCGGAAATCCGCTTCCCGTCCCCTCCGAGGACCCGGATTTAACCTGGATTAGCACGATCGCCCCTGTCGGTAATTCTCCAAACGCGGATGGGTTTGCCAAGCTAGTGCGCCAAGGGTTGCTGAAATTAGGGTTTAACGGTCCCGAACTCCTTCCCGACTCCGTGATTGCCGGGGAAGGATTCGATTTTTATTGCGAAACGCCTTATCTTATGGTAGGACAGTGTAGAGCTAAAAACCCCCAAACTGCGATCGCGGACAATCCCGCTCAACTCCTAACTCTGGCTGTAAATCATCTCGGAACCGAACGATACGAACGAGCTATTAAGTGGATCGTCGCGACTGGAGAGTTAACTGTGGATGCGCTGAACGTGGCAATTAAAAATCAGATGAATGTCATCCGTCCCGAAACCTTGCAAAGTCTAGTTCACTTGCAAGCTAAATATAAAGGGTCTGTGGACTTGCTGAAATTAAAACAGTGTTTGCGCCAAGACCCCTATGGATGGGCCGATGATAAAGTCAATAGTTATATCGATAAAGTCAAAGAATCCATTGAGTTGCGATCGCGCATTATCAAACTCGTGAAACGACACTTAGAAAATGCCCGCTTAGAACTCGCTGGGGTAGAAGCACTCCATGCTCTATATGTAAGTTCCTATCCCCACCATTTTATTCCCTTAAAAGAAATGCACGAAATTTTAATCGAACTTTCTTCTCCCCTTACAGGATATTTAGGCCGAATTAAGGGCAGCGATTGGCGCAGCGATCGCTTTTACTATCTGCGCGACTTATCCCTCTAAATTTCTAAGCCCCACTCTTGAGAAATTCGAGGGCTCAATTTTGACAACAGACCCGAATCCTCAAAAGTGAAAGTTTTTCCAGACTTAACCCTAATAATTATCATGGAAAAAATCGCTCGATATCGTGGATGTCTTCTCGGTTTAGCCGTAGGTGATGCGGTGGGAACTACCTTAGAATTTAAACAACCGGGAACTTTTACCCCCATCACCGATATGGTAGGCGGGGGGATTTTTCACCTCAAACCCGGAGAATGGACTGATGATACTTCAATGGCTTTATGTCTAGCAGAAAGCCTGATTGAAAAACAGGGGTTTGATCCGGTTAACCAATTAGAAAAATATTTAACATGGGAGCAAACGGGATATCTCAGCAGTACCGGAGAGTGTTTTGATATTGGAAATACAGTGCAACAAGCCTTAGGGCGATTTCAACAGACGAGACAACCCTATTGTGGCGCGACAGATCCCCGGAGTGCGGGGAATGGTTCTCTGATGCGGTTAGCACCCGTTCCCCTATTTTATGCAAATCATCCTGAACGGGCGATCGCCATCTCAAAAGAGAGTTCACGCACCACCCACGGCGCAGCTACCGCCGTCGATGCTTGCCAATATTTTGCCGGATTAATTATCGGTGCAATCCAGGGTTGCAGTAAGGAAGAATTACTCTCCCCTCACTACAGTCCAGTTCCCGGATATTGGCAAAAACATCCCCTCGTTCCAGAAATTTATGAAATTGCGGAGGGTTCTTTCAAAACTCGCCAACCCCCAGAAATTCAAGGGACGGGTTATGTGGTTAAGTCTTTAGAAGCTGCATTATGGGCTTTTTATCACAGTCAATCCTTTGAAAATGGCTGTTTATTAGCGGTTAATTTAGGGGATGATGCAGATACAACAGGGGCCATTTATGGACAGATTGCCGGTGCATTTTACGGCGATTTTGGCATTCCAGAACGATGGCGGCAACAGTTAGCTTATGCCGACTTAATTATTTCGTTGAGTGAGCAGTTGTTTGAGTTGGCGGAGTCTGTTGTTCATCCATGAAGTTAAGGCCCGGAAACGACTGAAGTCGTTACTACAAACAAACAAAGAAACAAAGAAATTCATTTCTCCCCTGTTCGTAGTAACGACTTCAGTCGTTCTCTTCTGTTGTTCGTAGTAACGACTTCAGTCGTTCTCTTCTGTTGTTCGTAGTAACGACTTCAGTCGTTCTCTTCTGTTGTTCGTAGTAACGACTTCAGTCGTTCTCCCCTGTTCGTAGTAACGACTTCAGTCGTTCTCCCCTGTTCGTAGTAACGACTTCAGTCGTTCTCTTCTGTTGTTCGTAGTAACGACTTCAG
>JAABSJ010000301.1 GCA_011390515.1 Oscillatoria sp. | reverse complement strand
GAGTCTAAAAATTTTCAAAATTTTGTCAAGTCGTTATCGAAATCGTCGCCGTCGTTATGGTCTCCGTTGTAATTTGTTGGCAGCACTTTACAATTATGATTTGGCTCTGGGGTCTAAAATTCAAAATCCCTCATTATAACATAGATTTTTTTTGCAAGAGGTCTAGTGAAGCCGCGAGCCTTTGTCATTCTAGCCGAGAGCAAACGCCCTTGGCTAAAACCGCACGCACCTGCGAGCAAATTTTAAAGATTGAACCGGCCTTGTGGAAGTTTGTCGAGGTGAACGCGGTCGAGCCGACGAATAATACAGCCGAGCGCGCTTTGCGCACGGCGGTCATTTGGCGTGACTTGAGTTATGGCTCCTGGTCTCGCGATTAGGAGCGAGTTTGTGGAACGTTTGCTGACGGTGGTCACTTCTTTACGGTTTCAGGAACGCCCGGTGTTGGAGTTCTTGACTTACGGTCTTGCATTCTGAGCCGGTCTCTCTCCTCCCTCTACCCCCTGAATAGTTACCAAAAAAGTCAATTACCCTCAAATTTTACCCTATTTGGCGCTTGGTTATTTTTATTTACAACCGTAGCTGCGATGTTAGCTCCTCTCTCTAATTTTTGGATTCCAGAGCCTTTATCTCAGGAAAGGGGAAAGGAAGAAAGTGTGTTAACACTTCCAGAATAAATGCCATAAAATAGGCCCTGAAAACTGACTTAAAATCTGCTCCTTATTGGATTTGATAATAATAATAATATGATGATGATGATGGGCTTTTCTGAATAAAATTTTTGAACTTAAGTCCAGACAAACAAATAGATTATTTTAATTGAAATGCCGATGGATGGGCGGGAATTACAGAGTTTTATCAAGTCGGGGAAATTGATAAAACTCAGCAGTTAAAGTAACCAACCTGCCCGGGCTGCCCTCTGTGTCGGTGAAATTGAATCTAATCGCAACAATTTGATACCTGGATTATTCCACTGCGCAAATTTCACGGGGTAGCCCAAAACCTTGAAAAGATAACCCTCGGCACTTTGAATCGGCAACGCGATCGCCAATGGCGAGGAGGTGTTAATCTCCAGAACCCAAAGCCACTCCGAGTTTTGGTCTAGCCGCAAGCCCGGTAAGCAGTTTCCACCAAAAACATGGACTGAGGCATAAACTCGGTTTCTGCCTCAATTGAGGTGATTTCATGCTTTTTCAACCGGGAGTATTATATATTTAGGAGGGTTTTCGGCCCTAAGCGCTCTTGCCGATGGCAAAATCAATCGATACACTGGCATTTGGAGCCGCCGCACGTTCACGGTTGCTCAAGTAACCAAGGGAGTGACAAAATAAATGCTCGGGAAGAATAGGCTATCTCAAGTGGGTTGGCAGGGTGAGGGTTCGATGCAGAAGAACATGATATTCAACGTTCTGCGGTATGGAACTTCAATTGCGGTATTCTTGGCGATCGCCAATTGTTCTGGGGGTCAAGCCATAGCAGCAGACATCGACCCCTTATTTCCCGGGGAATCAGCAGATTTTCTGACTGAACGTCAGGATTCAGCCAGGGAGAAAGCCCTCAACAATAGCGATCGATTCCAGATATTTGCAACTCAGGGAACAGCCGCAGATCTGACAACCCCTCCTGGAGAATTTGGAAATTTGGAGTGGCTAAAGGATGGGGAAACGAGTTGCGATCGCGAAGCGTCTCGGAACGAGAATCGCCTCTGTGATGACAGTCTGGAGATTAATTTACCGAGCATAGCATCCCAGATCACACCCCCTCGACTCAACCTCGGAATGCTGGAGGCGATCGCCCAAACCCCTCCCTCAGCGCCACCGCCACCGCCCACCCAAGAGCCATTACCCCCCCTACCCGAGGTAGATCCGACCCCTCCAGAAGACCAGGAACCCCCTGTTCTGATCCCTCCAGAAGAACAACCCGCGCCAGATGAATCGGACGAGGTAGAAATTCCCATTCGCCAGGTGAACGTCACGGGTTCTACCGTACTCACCGATACAGAAATTCAAACCATTGTTGCCGAGGTTGAGGGACAAACCGTTTCCCTCGATCGCCTCCGACAAGTCGCGGATCAAATCACCCAAATTTATCTCGATCGCGGTTATATCACCTCCCGCGCCGTACTCGGGGATCAAGTCATCGAGGATGGCATCGTCCAAATTCAAGTCATTGAAGGCACTTTAGCCGCCATTGAAGTCGAAGGCAACAACCGGGTGAGAGAGTCCTATATCCGCTCTCGCATCGAACTCGGGGGGGCCGCTCCCTTGAATACCGCCCGCTTGGAAGATCAGTTGCGCTTACTGCGCCTCGACCCTTTATTTCAAAATATTGAAGCCAGTTTACGTGCTGGAGACGAAATTGCTCAAAGTATTCTCACCGTGCGGGTGCAAGAAGCGAATCCCTTTGGGTTAAATTTAGGGGTGGATAATTTATCCCCTCCGAGTGTCGGTTCGGAACGCTTAGGAGGAACGGTCCGCTATCGCAACGTCACGGGGTTTGGAGACGAAATTGCTGCCAGTTATTATTGGGGAACCGGAGACTCGCAAATTTACGACCTGAGTTATCGGATTCCGGTGAATGCCATGAATGGAACTCTCGGGTTTCGGGTGGCTCCCAACCAAAATGGCATCGTTCAGGAAGAGTTTAGAGCGTTGAATATTGAAGGGGAATCGGAACTGTATGAAGTGAGTTTTCGACAACCTTGGGTGCGATCGCCTCGGCAAGAATTTGCCACCTCCCTCGGGTTTACGTTCCAGGAGAGTCAAACCTTTGTCGCCGGTGAACCCTTTGGGTTTGGCAGTGGTCCTAGCGCTGATGGGATTACCCGGACGAGCACTTTCAAGATCGGCGCGGACTACCTGCGTCGGGATGTTCAAGGCGCTTGGTCCGTGCGATCGCTGTTGAACATCGGGACGGGTTTATTTGATGCCACTGAAAATGACGACCCGATCCCCGATGGACAATTTTTGAGTTGGATTTCTCAGGTGCAGCGAGTGCAACGGTTAGGTGGCTCACAATTGTTAATTGTCCAAGCGGATTTACAGTTAAGTCCCCATAGTTTGCTCTCATCCCAGCAATTTGTGATTGGGGGAGGTCAATCCTTGCGGGGGTATCGTCAAAATGTGCGATCGGGGGATAATGGATTTCGCTTTTCCGTAGAGGACCGAATTGTGATCCTCCGGGATACCTCCGGAATTCCGGTGTTTCAATTGGCCCCATTTTTAGATATGGGAACCGTTTGGAATCATGTAGATAATCCCAATAAATTACCGAGACAAACCTTTTTAGCTGGCATAGGGATGGGTGTACTCTGGCAGGTGTTCCCCGGGTTGAATGTGCGGGTTGATTATGGACGCCCTATTTTTGAAATTGATGATAAAGGGACGAATGCACAAGATGAGGGGTTTTATTTTACGGTGAATTATCAACTGTAATTTCCTCATTTTTCAGAATTAAATAGCCTAAGTTTGGCATGAAGATTTGGGGTGTAATCTTGATGCCAAACTAGGTTTAAAATATCCAAAATTTCAAAGTAAAGCCTGTTGCAACAACCGGCGGGGGATAAATCCCCCGCCTAACAGCTCAAGTCGGTTGAAACCGACTGAAAACACCACTGTATCAGACTTGCAGTCGGTTTTTAACCGACTTTAGCTATGAGGCGGGGGTTTAAACCCCCGCCGGTGTTGCAACAGGTGCAAGATCTCAGTTTTAACCGACTTTTGCTATAAGACAAGGAAATTGATGGACATCGAGCTAAATATCTGGATCTATCCCTAACTCTCGCAAGCGTTGAGCTAACCGATCGGCCCGTTGAGCCTCCTGCGAGGCCCGTTGATCCGCATCTTTAACCTTTTCTTCCGGTGTCAAATACCGTTTTCCCTCTGCATCATACCAATACAGCCATTCTCTCGTTACCCCAGAATAATTTCCCCTCTCACAACCCATTCCTAAACCGATTTCCGGCATCCAAATTGGATTTCCTGACTGTAATTCATACTTGCCATCGACTAACTTATGAACTTCCAAATGTGGTTTCCGGCGACGACGGGAGGAATAAATGACGTAATAAAGTATGCCCAACTCTTGATAGTCGGCTAATTTTTGGCTGTATTCCTTCCGATAGTTTTGGGAAACGACTTCTAGCACCAAAGTTGGTACAACATTTTCATCCCACAACACATAGCTGGGACGTAATTCTTCATCATAAAACCGTTCCACACCTAAACTTAAAAAAGCATCTGGCACGATCGCCGGTTGGTCTGGGTCATAATAAATACCCATATCGATGCCAAAAAACCAATCCATCCGCTCTGCCCAAAGAATGAGCAAAATTGCCTTTAACAACCCTGGTATTAATTCTTGCAGTTCGTTATCCACAGGTGTTTCATCAGAGTCAGGTAGTTCTTCGGCAGAGGGCAAGTATCTCGGTAGCTGGCGTTTTAACATAGCAGCTTTCCCCTAAAACTCACTCAGATTACAGGTCTTAATTTTATCAAATTTTTGGGTTAAATTGTAGGGGCAATTTATCAATTGCCCGAAAATTCTTTTTTATCCTATCCTAGGGCAAATTACTGATTATTGGTTACTGATTGCCTATTTGTTATTAATTATTCTCTAAAAACCCGGTTTCTGCAACCCTTCCCCAGGGGCGATCGGCCTTTGTCCTCAAAGAAACCCTACGGAGAATTGGCTTTAGGGAACTCCAAAAAATAAAATCTTCTATCAGAGATCCCCCCAACCCCCCTTAAGAAGGGGGGCTTGAACAATTCTGCAAAACTTCTAATGCAGAAGTTTTTTTATGGAAATCCCTTAGCATTACTCTTGGAGGCCAATCGGATTGTCCTGGGCAAAAATCCGATGGCCTCAGCCCAATCGAGTCATGAGGAGCCATTTTTGGGGTTAGGCGACCTTCCACTCATGATATTTCAAGGATTTCTAGCGTTTCCCCTCCATGTTTACTCATGTGCTACATTTTGTTGTGCGGAATGTGGGTTTTATTTTTTATCAACACTTTTGAGCATTCCCACAAATGACCCTGCCGACCCTGCTATTTGCCCCATTTTTTTATGGAAATCCCTAATACCAAATCCGATTGGTAAAAGTCGGTTTTCTGAATTAGCCCGCGCAGGCGGGCTTCGTCCGTATAGCCCCACCCTTTAGGGTGCGGGTTTTAAC
>JAABSJ010000300.1 GCA_011390515.1 Oscillatoria sp. | reverse complement strand
GGGCGCAAGCATTGCGCCCCTACACATACCTTCCTTTCAGTTGAACGGTTGGATGATTTATATTTTGCAATCCCCTTATCATAAATTTGGGCAAGAAACCCGGTTTCTAATCTTTGACTTGGGGTGAAGAAACCGGGTTTCTCAAACAAGTTACTGCTTTCTTGTCACAAATTTGGGCAAGAAACCCGGTTTCTGGTCCTCTACCTGGGGTGAAGAAACGTTTCTAGTCCTGTACCTGAGTTGAAAAGATGAATGTTTTTGAGATGACGATCCAACGCAAAAATGATGATCGCTGGCCGATTGTGGTCAAATATAGCCGATCGCATGAACTGTTACCCCAGCGATCGGAAGGGTTGCTGCAACTGACTCCCGAGACCCTCCAGGAACTGGTCCGCTTGCAAAAACGGCCCCGAGACTATGGTCGCACATTAGGGGCCGCACTCTTTCAAGATGAAATCCGGGATGCCTTTGTGGGGGCCTTATACGAAAGTGAAGAACCCTTGCGGGTCTTACTCTTTATCGAAGCACCAGAGTTAGAAGTCCGAACCCTGCGCTGGGAAAGACTCTGCGCCCCCATTGACGATACTTGGCGACTGTTGGCGACGAATCAGCGCGTCTTGTTATCTTTATACATCCCCGCGATTACCGAACGACGCTTTCCCCCTATCGGAAATCGGGATTTGCGGGCATTAGTCCTCGTTGCCAGTCCCGACTCCTTAGACCGATTTCGATTAGCGCCTTTTGATGTGCAGAATGCGGTAGATGGGGTGAGACAAGCGTTGGGAGAGATACCCTGCGATGTTTTGGCCCATCTCCCGGGGGCCGTGGGATTGCCAACTTTAGATACCTTGTGCGAGCAACTCACGAAGCGAGAAACGCGCTATAGTCTCCTCCATTTTGTCTGTCATGGCAAGGCGATCGCCGAGGGTGAAACCGTGCTGTTTTGGGCCAATGCTCAGAATCAAGTGGAACCCGTGACAGCAACCCGCTTGCTGCAACGGTTAGCGGACTTAAATGGACCCAAAGGATTGCCTCACTTTACCTTTCTTTGTAGCTGCGAAACCGCCAGTCCCGATGCGGAAGCGGGATTAGGGGGATTAGGACAGCGATTGGTCCGGGAGTTGGGGATGCCTGCGGCGATCGCCATGAGTGACCCGGTTACGGTAAAAACCGCCTTGGCCCTCACCGGCAGTTTTTACCAACAATTGCGACAGTCGGGACAGGTGGATTTGGCCTTATGTGAGGCCACTGCCGGACTAGCAGAACGGGATGATATCACAGTTCCGGCCCTATTTAGCCGGTTGGGGGGACGCCCTCTGTTTAGTGATAACCTGGACCGAGACCTCACCAGTGCAGAAATTGAGTATGGTTTGAACCGTTTACAGACCCTATTGCAGGAGCGATCGCCGGTCCTGATTTCCCAATTCCAGGCCCAAAAAGCCCTCCTAGAGCGGACTCTCGGGGCCGAGGCGGCGGTGTTGAACCTCCAAGGGCGTCAGGAACGAAATCAAGGGTTAAGTGAGATTAACACCCTCTGCGATCGCGCAGTAGAACTGAGTTTTAATGCCTTAGCATTGGGCAAAACTCCCCCTCTCTATGACTCACGCTGTCCATTTCGCGGATTGAATGCCTTTCGCCCGGAAGACTGCGAATTTTTCTTTGGTCGAGAATTGCTGATCCAAAAGTTGCAACATAAATTAGCCGAAGACAACTTTCTGGCGGTGTTAGGTCCTTCTGGAAGTGGGAAATCCTCGGTAGTTCTAGCGGGACTGATTCCCTCACTTCAGAGGCAGCAGAATGGACTACAAATGGCCTATATGACCCCCAGTACCGAGCCTATGGTACAACTGGAGACGACTTTATCTAAAGTGCAGAATCAGCCGTTTGTGTTGGTGGTAGACCAATTTGAGGAATTGTTCACCCTGTGCAGTAACAACGACGATCGCCTGGAATTTATTGACCGACTCCTGTCCCTGACTCAAAAACAGCCGGTGGTAGTTACTATGCGGGCGGACTTTTGGGGGGAGGTTGCGCCGTATCCCCAACTCAAAGAACGGATGCAGCAACGACAAGAACTGATCGGACCGATGGATCTCACAGAGTTGCGGCGATCGATGGAGATGCAGGCAGAAAAAGTGGGATTGCGCTTTGAAGCAGACTTGAGCAATTCCATTCTGGATGAGGTCCGGGGAGAACCGGGGGCGATGCCACTGTTGCAACATTTGTTACTGGAACTGTGGAAACGGCGACAGGGGCGGTGGTTGCGCTGTGAGGAATACCGAGAACTCGGAGGAGTGAGTCAGGCGATCGCCCAAACTGCGGACAGAGTATATCACAGTTTATCCCCAATGGAACAAACTCAGGTTCGGAATATTTTTGTGCGCTTAACCCGCTTAGATGACAGTGCAGTAGCGGGAGAGAAACGCTTGGATACTCGACGGCGCGTGACTTTGGAGGAATTAGTGCCCGCAGGAGCAACCTTCCGGGATACGAAAAAACTGGTACAACGGTTGGCCGGGGAAGAGGCGCGATTGGTGGTGACAACGGTGAATCCTGCGACTCAGAAAGAACAGGTGGAAGTTGCTCACGAAGCGTTAATCCGCTACTGGCCGAGGTTGAATAATTGGTTAGATGAAGACCGAGTATATCTGCAACTGCGGGAGAGTATCCGTCAAGCGGCCTTAGATTGGGAACGGCATGGTCAATCCATCACCGATGATAGTTATCTGCTGCATCGCGGGGGACGGTTGGAGGATGCGGAACAACTGCGCGATCGCTCGTTGTTGCCGTTGAACCAAATTGAGCAAGATTATTTAGATGCTTGCATTTACTGGCGCGATCGCCAGATCCAGGAAAAAGAAGCGCGTAACCTAGTCTTCGTGGTCCAGGATTTACTCAACAACGACCTCACAAAAGCCTTGCGAATGGCCCAGACTGCTTATAGTCTCGACTGCGCCCATAATCTCCCCCAGGTTTCTCAAGCCCTGAGTGAGGCCTATTATACCATGATTGCCAAACGCGCCGGTTTGTATCGGGCCAATCTGCAACAAAATGCGCCTGTGAGTCGGGCGATTTATGCCCCGGATGGGAGTAAAATTTTGACCGTTCCCCAAGAGGATAACACCGCCAAACTGTGGGATAGTCGGGGCCAATTGCTGAAGGAACTGGACCAAGGGAGTCCCATCCGCAGTGCTGCTTTTTCCCATGATGGGTCTAAAATTATTACCGTTGGGGATGAGCGCAGGGTGAAACTGTGGGATAGTGAGGGAAATTATATTAAAGACCTGATTGGTCACACAAAAGCGCCCAATCAGCCTTGGACCAATGTCAATTATGTAGCATTTTCCCCGGATGACCAAACCATTGTGACTGTCTCTTCCGACTACAGCGCGATTATTTGGGATGGGAATGGCAATCTGTGCAAAAAACTCACGGACCATCGGGATGTAGTGGGGTCGGTGAGCTTTTCGCCCAATGGGGAATACTTTGTGACCTGTGGGTTATGGAGTGATAGTAGCGCCCGACTGTATGACAAACAGGGTCAGGCGATCGCCACCCTCGGCAGGGATACAGCCACCTCCAAAAAACAGCATGGGTGGGAATGCGGGATTACCAGTGCCGCCTTTTCTCCCGATAGTCAAGGGTTAGTCACCACTTCCAAGGATTTTACGGCCAAAATCTGGGATATTCAAGGCAATCTACTCAAAGTTTTAGAAGACCATCGAGGGGATGTCAATCAAGTGGTGTTTTCCCCCGATGGCAATTTATTTGTCACCGCCTCCAGTGACCAAACGGCGATTATTTGGGACCGACAAGGAAATAAACGGCAAGTGCTCACTCACCAAGACTCGATTCAGTCCGTTGCCTTTTCCCCCGATGGTCAGTTTATTGTCACCGGGTCCGCGGATAGTCGGGCAAAACTGTGGGATTTACAGGGGAATTTGCTCCTAAATTTTGCAGGTCATGAATCCGGGATTAATTCCGTGCAATTTTCTCCCGATGGTCAATCCTTGCTGACGGCTTCAGTCGATCGCACTGCTAAAATTTGGAACATCCAATCCCCCATCAACAGTCCCTCATTCTGCCATGAACAGAATGTAATTTCAGCCAAATTTACCCCCGATGGCCGTAAAATTTTAACCGCCAGTTATGATATGACGGTCAAACTTTGGGATGCCCAAACTCATCAACTCCTGAAAACTTATATCGGATTCGGTCCCGATTATTATGGCAACCAACGAATTTATTCCCTGGATATTTCTCCCGATGGCAAACGATTCGTCACCACCGGAACCGACTATACCATTCGGATTTGGGAGATTGAAACAGGTCAAATTATCAAAGCCTGGACCGGGGAACATCAGCGAAATTGTACCTCTGATGGCTGGTGCGGCGCGACCAATGCCCGCTATTCCCATGATGGAAACTATATTATCACCTGCGATTTTGGCGGTCAAGCAAAAGTCTGGGACCGAGATGGAAATTTCGTCAAAAATTTAAACGAATCTGACCCAACCAAATCCCATCAGCAACCCGTCAATGGCATTGATATGTCTCGGGATAACCAATATATTGCCACCGGGTCTCATGATAAAACCGTCAGGCTTTGGAATTTTGAAACCGGGCAGTTAATGAAAGTCTTGTCTGGACATCATCAAGCGGTCAACTGCGTCAAATTTGCCCCAGATAGCCAAACTCTCCTCACTTCATCCGCAGACCAAACCGCGAAATTGTGGGATTTAGAGGGAAAAATATTGGTCAATATTAAAGGTCATGCGGACAATGTTTCTAGCTGTGATTTTTCTGAAACCGGAGATTATTTAGTCACCGCTTGTCAGGATAAAACGGCTAAAATCTGGGATAAAAAGGGTAAGCTAATTTACACCTTAACGGGACATACGGAAGGGGTGAATTCTGCCTATTTTTCCCCCGATGGACAAAGCGTCATTACTGCCTCACGGGATAAATCGGTGAGGGTTTGGCCGTTACTAGACCAGATTTATTCGGGGTTACAGGAAATGGACCTTTACTGTTTAACCCCAGAGGATTTAGAGGAATATGGAATTGATGCGGGATTGTGTCAATCTGGGATAAAATTCAAAGGTCTGTAAAAACCCGCAGGCTGAAGCCCGGGGCTATACGGACGAAGCCCGCCTGCGCGGGCTAAAAGCGAAAACCGACTTTTAACAACCGGATTTGGTAT
>JAABSJ010000299.1 GCA_011390515.1 Oscillatoria sp. | reverse complement strand
CCCTTCCCTCCAGGGATTCGTGGATTCCTGTTTCGGAATATTTTACCCAAAATTCAGCCTTTGTTAGACTGTTTGAGAGCAATTGCCTCGGACCGCAATAAAACCATGTCCCAGGTTGCCATCAATTGGTGCATCTGCAAAGGGATGATTCCCATTCCCGGGGCAAAAAGTGTGGAACAGGCACAGCAAAATCTCGGTGCTCTGGGTTGGAGTTTGGATGCGGGGGAAGTGCTGCAACTGGATCAAGTGGCGGCAAATTCTAATAAAACAATGGTGCAAAATATCTTTCAAACGACTTGAAATAAATCAACCGGGTAATCTCTATAGAAGTTTATCAATTTCCTCGAAAAGAGTCTGGCAATGCTTTGAAGCCTGACAAACTTTTTGAATGTCTATGAGTGCCAACAGTTTGCACCCATGCTCTATTTTTTTATATTCACCTTTTTGAGTGTGGCGGGTTGCAGCCTTTAAACTAGGTTCCAAGTTATCCTTGGGAATTTTTTCGATATTAGTAGATTTCGGCAAGGAATTAGCTTGAAATTTCTGTCCATAAAATTTACTTAATGCCTCAATATCGGCAATAAACCATGCTTCCATTGCTTGAACCATGAGATGGCACTGACGATCGCTCACTCCCTGGGAATCCCAGTTATCCATTGATTTCAAATGTTGCCAAGGGGTTTGAGTTACCGGACCCTCGGAGTCAACTAATAAGATGTTACAGGCATCAGGATAGTCTATCAAAGCATTTGTAAAATCGCGGTAGGTATCATTGCGAGAGCCACAGACGGTAATATTCCAGCGAATTTTGCGATCGCGTGCTTTTTTGATAAAACCTTGGAAGAACTGGCTAAATCCATTTCTGAGCAATGCTTTGGTATTTTTAGTATTTCCCCCGCCTTCAATATAAAGTCTAATTTCTGTTACCATCGATTGCCTCCAAGTTCACCCATTCGCCATAAATCTCCCAGGGTGTAATTGTCCAGCCATTTTTTCAGTCGGTCTGGATCCAAACGACGTAACTCGCTGCCACGATCGCTGCGATCGCAAACTAGAACCGACTCAGGAGGAAGTGCCGAAATTAAAGCATCGGAATGAGTGGTAACAATCAGTTGAGTTCGCGCCGACGCCTCCACCAACATCTCCGCAATCATCGGTAAAATATCTGGATGTAAGCCAATTTCTGGTTCTTCAATACAGATAACGGGTCCCGGTGTAGGGTCAAGGAGTAACGCCATTAAGAATAAAAACCGAAGGGTGCCATCGGAAAGACGAGTCGCAGGGATTGGCTCAATTAACCCTTCCTCTCGGATAAAAATTTGCACCGTCCCGCCATAAATTTTGATACTCAACTCCTCAGCTTCTTCATAAAACTTTTTCAAGGTTTCAATTAGGATTCGACTTCCGAGCTTGTGTTGTAAATTATTCAAAACTAATCCCAGATTACTCCCATCGGGAAGCAAGGGAGATTCCGGTAAATCAGTTTTTTGCGGCAACCTAATCGGTGAATTTCGTCCCAGTTGCCAATCGCGATACAAGCCAATTTTAGTAAATTGATTGCTGAGATAAGTTAACTGGGGATATTGCTCTGGATCTTTTCTTTGAGATAAAACCGATTGGTCTGCACTCAGGGTTTCTCGCCGCAAAGACCGTTTTTTTTGTCCCTCAATTTCCGTGGGAATCGCGATCACTGGATGACCCCCTTGGTAGCGATAGAAAAAATCAGGTTCTTCTTCCCCGGGTTCAGGCTGTTCATTTTCAATGGCTTCATCAACCAATTCCAGTCTTTGACCGGATACGGTAAAACTAAGCTGATAGTGTAAAGGAATTAAGCCTTCTGTCGGTTCCAAGGTGGCATCAATTAGGGCATTCGGAGATTCTTTACCCCCTTTCCACAGAAAATCGCTAATGCCTCCCCCTTTACGAATTGGAGCCATTAAATCCGTGGGGGTTGCCTTTAAGATTTCTAGGGCTTCTATTAAATTGGATTTGCCGGATGCGTTTCGACCAATCAATACATTTAAAGGCTGTAAGTCTATAGAATCTGCCTCATTTCCATAAGATAGAAAATTTTGCAGTTTTAGGCGATGAATAAACCTTTTTCCTTCCACTTGCTCCTCCGGCTTAATGAGAGATAATTTTCAATTATCCCAGTGACGCAATTATAATGGCTGGGATTGGGGAATGCTAATTTATCAGATGGGTGAATTTTTCAGATCTATTTACAGCAATTTCAGTTGCACTGAGGGATTATCCGCCTCCCTCTGTTCTCCATCTTCACCTGTTGAGGAAAACTGCCACATCTGTTCATCTCCGGCCAATAAACCCTCGGCTGCTTCTAGCAAGTCGGTTTTGATATCCTCTAATCCTTCGCGATTGTCTAAATAGGTTTGTAAGGCACTTAACGGGTCAATTCCAGCGCCAGCATTCAGTTCGGGAACTCGGGGTCTGGCGAGTTGGCTGACGAGTTCGGCTTGGATGGTGTAGTTATGTGCGGCGCTTAAGGCTGCATGAATAACGGTGTTATCAATTAAATCAATTTGGTGCGATCGCAATTGATAAATCAGCCTCACCACCGCATCCTCAATCTCCTGTTTACCGATCGCCTTTAAAATCTGCTCTTGGGGATTCTCCGCCTCCGATACATCCACCTTAATCGTCTTAAACGCTCGCACAACCAACGGACAAAATTCCCACTTCGCCTGTCCCCGTTCTAACTCCACCATCACATAGCCTTTATCTTCCTTCTGCTCACTGAAATCCACCCGTTCAATACTCCCCGGATAAATCACCGGCGGATTATTTGTCGGATTCAGGTTCTGGTGGCGGTGAACATGACCCAATGCTACATAATCAAACTCGGGGCGAATTAACAGGGAAATGGGAATCGTAAAACCCTTGCCGACTGCCAGAAACCGTTCCGCCCCTAATTCGGCGCGATCGGCCATCAAATGCGCCAGCAGGACCGTGGGCACGGTTTCGTCCAGTTTGCGGACTTCCCCTTCTAGGACGACCCGCAAACGGTCAATTAATAACTGATTCACATCGGAGAAGGACATCCCGTCGGTTTGCGATCGCGTCATTAAAGTCGAACGAGTAATCCAAGGCAACGTAATAATCTGCACCGGACCCTTGGCAGTTTCTATGCGATGAGTGGTGAGGCGATCGCCGACAATAAACCCCGGGACTCCCAAGGTGCGATAAATGGATAAACTGGCTCCCCCTTGTCCTTGGGAATGTTGATCATGGTTGCCAACCAGCAAAACTGTGGGGATATTTGCCTCGACTAACCGATGAAATTGACGCGCAAACGCTTCTTGGACAAAGGGAGGTGGGGTGGCATCGGGAAAGGCATCCCCGCCAAACAAAACTAAATCCACGGGTTCTGCAATGGCGCGATCGATGCAGCGACTCAAGGTGCTGACAAAATCTTCTAATCGCGTATTCAAGCCCGTGGCTGGATTAACTCGCCCGTGGGAAAACCCACTGCCGATATGGATATCTGAAAGATGCAGAATTTTAATCATGGGGTGTTGTTAGTCCTTTGTCCTTTGTCCTTTGTCCTTTGTCCTTTGTTTATTTTGGTTTGGATAAACACAGGCGAGATGCCTTGCTTCAAAACCGAGGACAAAAGACCTAGGACTATTCATTTCCTTTGTCTATTGTGCGTTGTTTCTTCAACGTTGCACAGACTGGCGCAGTCGCCTTGCTTCAAACCGGAGGACAAAAGACCTAGGACTATTAAGGGAACTCCAAAAAATCAAATCTTCTAGGAGAGATCCCCCCAACCCCCCTTGGATCCCCCCCCCGCCCCCCTTAAGAAGGGGGGGCCGGAGGAATGAATGTTTAGTTTCAGGGGGGCTTGAATAATTCTGCAAAACTTTTAATGCCCCACTTTATTTATGGAAATCCCTAACTTCCCCTTAGATATGAATGCCGCATTCGCTTTTAGCCGAACCCCGCCAGCGTCCAGCGCGTTCATGTTCCCCTGCACCCACGGGAGTTGTCAGGGGTTCATCACCAATGCTGCCATACCCTTGATCGTGGAGGGCATTGTAAGGGACACCATGCTGCATGATGTAGGCCCAGGTTTCTTTGCGGGTCCAGTTTGCTAGGGGATTGACTTTGATGCGTCCTTCGTTATCCCGTTCAAAGATGGGCATTTGAGCGCGAGAGCTGGATTGGTCCCGGCGGCGTCCGGTGATCCAAGCTACGACATTGAGTTCTTCCAAGCCCCGTTTTAACGGTTCCACTTTCGTGAGATGGTGGAATTGTTCCACATTGCTGTGCCACAAGGCGGTACCGTAACGTTGGGCGAACTCGTGGCGATCGCTGGCTTCTGGGTTTTTGTAGATATGCAAATCTAAGTTGTAGTGTTGCTTAGAGCGTTCTACCAATTCCAGAGTTTCGGCAAAGTGGTGCAAGGTGTCGAGAAACAGAACAGGCACCGGGGGATTGGATTTCAGTTCACGGTAGAGGAGGTCCATAACGACCATGCCGGTGGCTCCAAATGCCGTGCTTTGCACAAGCCCTGTGGGAAAATTATTGACGCACCAGGCCAGAATCTCTTGGGGATGGGATGACTCAAATCGTTGGTTGAGTTCATCCAGGTCGAGACTGGTGGTGGATTTGGTTGGTGCCTGCACTGAGTTGACCATGCTCGTTTCTTTACTGTAATAAGTCATTTAAGGGTTTCCAAAATCAATCATACTCTAAAACTCCCCTAAGTTGGTCGGGAATAAGTATTTTCTTTCTAAGGGAGGAGTTTAGGGGTGTACTTGCTTCTATCCAAGGGCTTGAAATCCCTATTCCGAAAGGCTTACATTACTTGGTAAAGTTTTATGAAGTTACCTAAAGGAATAGGAGGGATGCCCTCAAATGTGTCTCTTGACCCGGAGGTATCTGTTAGAGAACTGAGCATTAAGACTCAGATATCGGGGGGAAGTGCCAATCCAAATTATATGCTGATGGGTGGCAATTACTGCATCGACTCCTGTCTATAAAAAACCCGCAGGCTAAAGCCTGGGGCTACACGGACAAAGCCTGCCTTCGCAGGCTCAAGATTGCACAACATAAATCATCTAAAAAAACCCCGCAGGCTGAAGCCTGGGGCTACACGGACAAAGCCTGCCTTCGCAGGCTCAAGATTGCACAACATAAATCATCTAAAAAACCCCGCAGGCTGAAGCCTGGGGCTACACGGACAAAGCCTGCCTTCGCAGGCTCAAGATTGCACAACATAAATCATCTAAAAAACCCCGCAGGC
>JAABSJ010000298.1 GCA_011390515.1 Oscillatoria sp. | reverse complement strand
GAGCCATAATTTTTCGTCATTATTCTCCACAATGCAAAAATGTATTTTCTCGATTTCAGGTTCGCGTCTCCAGGCGACTGCATTCCACAGTCCTTCCACACCCCAAACGCGACCAACGGTCCAGCCTTCTGTTAGAAAAAAATATTTCACGCACTCCCCTTGGCTTCAGACGAAGAATCTGCTGTTTTAAGATATCGCAAAAATACCCAGGGTTTGAATTTTCCCGTCATGAACTCTGGAGTTGCTAAGTCTAAGAAGTGTAGCCGTGCAGTCCGGGAACCCTAGCGATCGCCACTCGCCTGCCTCTAGAATAAACTGTCCATTGACAGCGATATCATTTACTGATATCATTGAACAATGGCGTCAAGCTGGGGTAATAATGCAGACACTTCGTGTAAAGGCATCTCAATCTGAGGGACTTCAACTGGCAAGTGGATTAAATAGCAAACAGCGTCGAACGCTAAAGGCAATCTATGTACATCCCGTTCGGTCAGATATTGTCTGGACAGATGTTGAAAGCCTGTTCGTAGCGCTAGGCGCGATTGTCCGTCAAGGGAGAGGGTCTCGGGTGGGAGTTGCATTAAACGGTATCAAAGCCGTTTTTCACGAACCACATCCTGAAAAGGAAATGTGCAAAAGCGCAGTTAAAAGTGTCCGAGAATTCTTAGAAAAAGGTAGAGTTGCCTCTATATCTGTGTCTGAGTAACCGTTAGTAAGATGTTCAGAAAGGGGCAACATCACCAGTTGCCCCAACCCCAAATTTTTAAAAGATTTACCACCCATCTAGTCACCCCATCACCGCATCATGCCACACAATTTTACAAAGTCTCCAACAAGTGTTGTTTTACCATTTCGTCGTTCCACCACTGAGCCAAATATGTTAACTTACAAAGGCTACACTGCTAAAATTGAAATCGATCCAGAAAAAGACATCCTTTTTGGTCGCGTTTTAGACATCAAGGACGTGATTACTTTTCAAGGTAAAACCGTAGAAGAAGCACGTCAGGCTTTTCATGATTCTGTTGATGATTATTTAGAATTTTGTGAAGAATTAGGGGAAACGCCAGAGAAGCCTTTCTCCGGTAAGCTGCCTTTTCGCACCACCCCAGAACAGCACCGTCAAATTTTTCTAGCTGCGACAAAAGCTGGTAAGAGCATCAATGCTTGGATGGAAGAAGTTTTATCAGATGCAACTCATCGGGGTTTCCAGAATTGACGTTTATGCAAGGTCGTCTTTATCTTTAGCGGGCGATAGTAGGTAGGGTGCATTTAAGTTTTGCTCTGAATTTTAAAAATAATATGGATGCAAAATATGGGTTATCGAAAGACAATCTATAAAGTCAAGTCTACTGGAAAATTTGTGATTCAATCAGGCTGGAGTATGAGGGCAACCTCCTCAAAAATTAAAGCCTGTAATACTTATGAGCTATTAAACCAGGATTATGAACCAACAGGAGAGACGGTGCAGGTATTACCTGATGATTTGGAAGAATTCTCTCGGTAATCAATAATCTTAAATTTGAACTTCAATTAAATGTCTGTATTTTTGAAATGACTAAAATTGCCCTATTTAAAGAGTGGAAAAGAACACAAGAAAATGACGGGAACAATTATTACAAAATATTAGAATGTGAAGACGGGGAGTGTTTTACTATTCATCAAAGTGAAATTCATTCGTCAGAAGAACTGAAGCGAGGTCAGCTTATCACTTTTGAGATTCAAGGGAATGAGGCTAAGAACTTGCGCCCATCTAGACAAGTGGGAGTAATAGATTCGTGGAACAGAAAGAAATGTTTTGGTAGTGCAATAATTCTGACAAACGACTCAGAATTATTGGAATTGTTTGAGAGGCGTGAAAATGGTACAGCAGAAGTTTGTGTCTATATTAAGAAGGGAACTTCGGGGAGCAAAAATATAAAAAGAAGAAATGTTGTTGTTTTTGGCATCAGAAAAACATCTGGAGGTTACAAAAATAAATATAGGGATGAGGCTTTAAATGTCAAACTATTAAGTACCGAAACCGATGTAGAAATTATCGACAATTGTGTTAGAAGTGATAGCATTGATGTGTTATTAGCAGTATTAGGCTGTTCTCTTAAAAATTGTCAATATGAAACCGTTGTTAATTCAATAGCTAATATTCTAGCTGAATGTTCAGTTGCTGAAAATAGATGTTTGGTTTCAAAAATCCCTGAAAAACTTAAAGAAAATGATAAAATTATAACTTTTTTGTCCGAGGATAAAAAACTAGAATTTTGGATTAAACACCTTAATAATACTGAAAAATTTGAGGGTGCAATCGGGCACATTGCTGATTTACTCCAATCTTGTGCTGATACTAAACGTTCTTCATTTCTGTCAATAATTCCGGGAACAGCTAAACAACATCCCAATATTTTGGCTGTTTTATCACATGATGAAAAACTAGAATTTTGGATTAATAAACTTAACAATTCTGAAGAATATGAGAGTGCAATCGAGCAAATTGCTGAGTTGCTCCAAAGTTGCTCTGACAATAAGCGAGGATCAGTGATTGCCAAAATACCATTGAAGGCGAAACAGTATCCCAATATTTTTTATTTTTTATCGGATGATGAAAAAGTTGATTTTTTTGTCTCGCAGCTTCAAAAACCAGAATCCTATGAAAACGCGCTCAATGGAATTGTCAAGATTTTGGAGCAATACCCTCAAAAAAAATCTAAATCAAATGATAACGATATTTTCGAGGGTGGATTAGGATACTCAAATCAAAATAAATCTGAGGATGCAAACAAATCTTATGACGATTTACTTAAACTTCTTAAGAAAATCCCATATTCAGCTAAAAACAACGAAAAGATTGTAAAATATTTACCACCTCAAGAAAAAATAAAAATTTTATCTGGATCGTTGGTTAATACTTTATCTAGTATAGAAAAAATAATTTCTCATTCTTCACTTTCAGACTCAGAACGGAAATCGTTAATTTCTCACCTTCCAGACTGGGTTCAAGCAGCACCGTTACTTCGGAAATACCACGGTAAAATTCCACCGGCTGTATGTCGTAACGATGCGGTTGAAGCAGAACAAATTCGTGCATTTGTTGCTGGACGTAAAATTTCGTGTTTATGTCATTTTACTACGCTTGAAAACTTGCAAGGTATTTGTAGAGAGGGGGGTGTACTCTCAAATGACGAACTACGCTTTCAAAATAGTGAATACGTTCAAATAGATCCAGTAAGATTGGATGGAAAGCCAAATCACATAAGTTGTAGCATTAACAGTTATAACGATAAGTATTTCTATTACGCTAAACAAAGACACTCCACACAAGGCTGGGTATTGTTAGGTATTAAACCAGATTACCTATGGAAAGAAGGAACGTTATTTTGCCCCATTAACGCAGCTTCAGGACGGGGGGCTTACATAAAAAAAGGTTTCGCAGGACTTAAAAGTATGTACGAACCTGTGGTAGGGGAAGAACATAAAAGAGCAAGAGAAGGACTAGCAATTTACCGACCTACCTACATTCAAGCAGAAGTACAAGTCCATGAAAGTATCTCATTGGATGATGTTTTATTGGTCTGGGTGAATGAAGATACAGGTAACGAGCAAAAAGTTCGTGATGCAGGTTGGAAGGGTATAATTAAGGTTTGGAATGGTCTTTTTAAGTAGCCATAAATTTAGCTTTTAAATACAGTTATTTTTTATGCAAGAAAAAAATCAAACATGGAATATTGACTTATTATCTAATCGTACTGCTGGATCGCTACTTGCTGCGGCAGCGGGTGATGCAATGGGGTGGATGACTGAGTTTATCCGATCGCCCGATGACCTCCAACGCAAAATGGGAGTCGATCGCATCACTGAATATCAGGCATGGAGTAAGCGAGTTGGTGGACGATTTCAAGGTTATGAAGATTATATTGCCCCTGGCGACTACTCGGATGACACCCAATTAACGATCTGCACTGCCGCTTGTATTTCCCCCAATGGCTCTTTTGACTATCGGACTTTTTGCACCTTGGAGTATCCGATGTGGCTGGAGTACGCTCGTGGTGCCGGTGGGACCGTCAAAGAAGCCGCAGAGAAAATCCAGCGCAAATCGGCTGATTGGAATAATAACTTTTTCAGCCGGAAAATGAAACAAGAAACGATAGATTATCGGGATGGCGGTGCTAATGGTGCCGCTATGCGAATTTCCCCTCATGTCTTGGCTAATGTTGGACGTTGGACGCAAGCTGAGGCTGATATCTGGCGAAATTCAATTATTAGCCACGGACATCCCCGAGGGATTATTGGTGCTATTCTCTACGGATATGCATTGCATCTGGTTTTAGAGGGTTCAGCACCTCTTGTTGGAGAGGAGTTAATTGAAACATTAGGCAATTGGGTAAAATCCTTAGAGATTCCACAAATCCCTGAGTTGAAAACATGGATAAGTGAATGGAATAAGGGGAGGGGAGAATCTTTTAATACGGTTTTTGCTAACAATAAACAAGAGACTGTTGAGCAGTTGCGTTTAGTCTGGTCAGCATTACATAAGGATGAATCACCCAAAAGCGTACTGGAAAAATTAGGCTGCTTTGACCGCAATACTAAAGGGTCTGGACTCGGTACGGCGATCGCTGGCATTTATCTGTTTGCCCGCCATCCCGAAACTACCCAGGAAAATATTATCACAGCCGCTAATATGATAGGTAGCGATACGGATTCGATCGCCGCTTTTGTGGGTGGATTGGGGGGTGCAGCTTTTGGATTAGAAGCAATTCCTGAAACTTGGCGATCGCAAATTCAAGATGCTCCATTTCTGATTGAGCTAGGCAAGCATTTAGCGGCCATTTCCCTTCAGAAACCGGACAACCTGAAGATTCGCCCTGGCGCGAGTGGGATGAAGTTAGGAAAACCCTTATCTCGCCTGAACGTAAACAACAATCTGCAAGTTTTACATCGTCGCTTAGGCATGGGGACGATCGCAGCCGTTGATACACAAGCTCTCCTAACTAAAGGGCGAACCGCAACCATTGTCAACATTAATTTTGATGTGGGTCAAAGTTGTAAGTTTGTCTTCCGTAACGACGCTCCCCGGGAAACGTTATTTCTCCTTTAAACCGTTCCCTTGTTCTCTTTCGTTCCCCGGTTGATTCATCAAAGTAGGGAAGGCATCGCTAAGATTTTGCCGAACTTCCCTGGTGGAACGACTGAAGTCGTTACTACGAACTAAGAGTCCGACTGAAGTCGTTACTACGAACTAAGAGTCCGACTGAAGTCGTTACTACGAACTAAGAGTCCGACTGAAGTCGTTACTACGAACTAAGAGTCCGACTG
>JAABSJ010000297.1 GCA_011390515.1 Oscillatoria sp. | reverse complement strand
CTGCGCTACCAACTGATTCCCTATCTTTATACTTTAGCTTGGGAAGCTACTGAGCAGGGATATCCTCCAGTGCGTCCGTTATTTTGGTCAGAACCGGAAAATCCTGACTTATGGGGGGTGGATGATGCCTTTTTCCTGGGAGATGCGCTGTTAGTTTATCCGATTGTCAAGGACAAGGCGCGATCGCGACGGGTCTTGTTTCCCCGGGGCCAGTGGTATAAGTTCACCGATGATACCCTGATTGAGGGGTCGCAACGCTTAAGCCTAGAAGTTCCTTTAGAGGAAATTCCCCTGTTTGTCAAGTCGGGGACGGTTTTACCGATGGAACAAGGAGGACATTTAACCTTGCATCTCTATCCACCGACGGAGGGGAACAGTACCGGATTCCTGTATAGCGATGCGGGAGATGGATATGGGGAATCGCGTCTGGATCAGATTCACCTGGAACGAACCCCGGATGGGTTGGCGATCGCCTGGGAATCTCAGGGAGACTATCCGTTTCCCTATTCATCAGTGCAGTTGCAGATTCATGGGATGACGGTGCAGCAGGTATGGGTGAATGGAACTGAAGTGGAGTTTCAGCCACCCCAAGAGCAACCCCGCACTGCCATGAGAATCGCCCCAGGAGTAAGTATCCCTGGGGATAACTTTCAGCGGGTGCAGATTCAGGGTGAATTTCGGCCACCGGATCCGGCATCATCATTCAATCCCAGGCAAAGTTACCCCACAAATGGGCTATGATAACCTCTGGGCTAAGTCCCGTTTGAATCATTCGTTTTTGAACTTAAAACCAGAGGAGTAACCATGTCAAATCCCCCAAAAATTCTCGCCTTTGCAGGCAGTGCTCGTGAAGGGTCATTTAACAAAAAACTGGTCCAAATTGCGGTCACTGGCGCTAGAAAAGCCGGTGCAGAGGTCACTTATATTGACCTGCGAGATTTTCCCATGCCGCTGTTTGACCAAGACTTAGAAGCAGCAGAGGGAATGCCCAAGGCGGCGCAAGAGTTAAAATCGCTTTTCTTTGCTCACCAAGGCTTGTTGATTGCGTCTCCGGAGTATAATAGCACCATTACTCCCCTGCTCAAAAATGCGATCGACTGGGTATCTCGTCGTGATCCCGGTGAACCCCTGCTGGCTGCTTTTTCCGGCAAAGTGGTGGGAATTATGAGTACCTCTCCTGGTGGTTTAGGGGGATTACGGGGTTTGGCGCAACTCCGAGAAATGTTGGCGAATATTAGTATGATTGTTTTACCGGATCAAAAAGCCATTCCCCAAGCGATGGAAGCGTTTACGGAATCGGGAACGTTAAAAGACCCCCAACAGCAAGAAGGGGTGGAAAATATTGGTGCACAAGTGGCGCAAATGTTAACCAAGTTGAACGCTTAAGTTAAGAACCAAGAGGGTATCAAAACCGGATTCCTCTCTGAGATTGAATCCGGTTTTGATACCCCGATTTGAGATTATTGCTCAATCTGTTTCCGGATTAAGCATAATAAATCGCGGGTTTTATAGGGTTTTGATAAACAAGTGATGGAACTATTCTCTCCGGATTCAGCTAAGGGGAAATTGCTCAACAGTCCGCTTACGGCAATAACTTTAACCGAGGGATTAATTTTTTGAAGGGCTTTTAACGTGAGGCTTCCATCCATGAATGGCATCATCATATCCAGAATCACAACGGCAATTTCTGAGGACCTTTGACTGTAGAGGGAAATGGCCTCCATGCCATCATTGGCGGTTAATACATGATAGCCAAATTTTTGCAGAAGGGCTTGAGCAATTTCGCAGATGGCGACTTCATCATCGACGACTAAAATTAACTCACCTGTTCCGAAAGGAAGTTCTGTCGGTTCCGACGTTAGAGCTTCAGTGCCCTGAATCGCAGGGAGGTACACGGTGAAGGCGGTCCCTTTGCCAACTTGACTGGAAACCAATAAAAACCCGCTATGATTTTTGACAATGCCTCGAACTGTGGGTAATCCTAATCCCGTGCCTTTTCCTGAACCTTTGGTGGTAAAAAAGGGTTCAAATAATCGGTCTAAAATTTCCGGAGGGATGCCGGTTCCGGTATCTCGAATGGTGAGTTTAATATAAGAGCCAACATGAGCCTCGGGGTCTAGGGTTAAATCGGCTTCGGTGAGGGTGATATTTTCAGATTGAATGGATAAAATTCCGCCGTTGGGCATGGCATCACGAGCGTTGACGCACAGATTCATCAGGATTTGATGCAGGTGAGTCGGGTCCCCGGAAATTAACCAGAGTTGGGGGTCGATCGCCGTGGAAATTTCAATAGATTTGGGAAAGGTTTCTCGGGCGATGGCGGTGGTTTCATCGATGAGGTGTTTGACTTGGATCAGGGTGCGATCGCCATCTAAGCCTTTGGCAAAGGAAAGCACTTGTTTGAGCAGGTCCGCGCCGCGTAGGGTATTAATTTCCAGCATGGAAACTAAGCGCATTTGTTGGGCGTTTAATGGAAACATTTGCAGCAGTTGCACCGCCCCCAAAATGGGGGTGAGAATGTTGTTCAAATCATGGGCAATGCCACTAGCTAAGGTGCCGATACTTTCCAAGCGTTGCGCTCGCAAAAACTGGGCTTCTAGCTGTTTTTTTTCGGTAATATCTGTATTGACGGAGAGGATGGAACAGGGGCGATCGCGATCGTCTCGCACCAGGGTTTGGCGACTGGCAACGGTAATGGATTTACCCGCTTTGGTGACTTGCTCTAACTCTCCATGCCATTCGCCAGTTGTGAGGATGGTTTGCTCAATGTAGTTGAGTTCTTCGGCACTTTTCACCTCAAACAGGCGGCTACTGCTTTGGGCCGTTGCTTCCTGGCGAGTCCATCCGTATAATTTTTCCGCGCCTTTATTCCAAAACAGAATATTTTGCTCCAGGTCCTTGACCCAAATCGCATCGGTGGCAACATCCAGAAGGGCTGCCTGCTGGCGCACTTGTTCTTCGGCGCGTTTGCGCTCGGTGATATCATATAACGCCCCGACAATTTCGGCAACCTGCTGCTCCCCCTTGCCGATCAGCTTCATTTCATCCCGCACCCATCGATAGCTGCCGTCGGAGTGCCGGACCCGATACTCCCTGAGGGCATGACCCCTCTGATACAAGTCGTTGATGCTGGAGCAGAGGTCCGGTACATCCTCTGGATGAATGCGATCGCGCCAAAACCTGGGAAACTCTAAAAATTCTTCCGGTCGATATCCCAGACGTTCGATAATATTCTCACTGACAAAATTCGGGCAGTAAGGACGGTCAGGGGGACAAGTATAAATCACTGCCGGACTAGAGGACAACAAATATTGAAGTTGACTTTGAGTCGCCATCAGCGCGGATTCAGTGCGTTTTAATTCCTGAATTTGATGTTGGAGTTCCGCCTCCCGCAGGACCCGTTCTGTGACATCTTCAATGGTGGCGATCGTGCCAATTACCCGGGACGCTTGCACAATCGGAGCAATTTTAGCACTTTGCAACATATAAGGCACGCTCTTATAAACATCCCCCGGGAGCATGGGTAACAAAAATCCATGTAAGCGCTGAGACAGAATCGCCACTTGTCCCGCTAGAGCTTGGTGAAAAAACCGCTCTAATCGTCGATGCTTTAATTCGGGATAAATTTCTAGTAAATTGCGCCCCACCACCCGATTCCCCTTCAACCCACTATAAACTTCCAGCCAATGATTCCAACTTTGGATATTCAACTCGGCATCGGTCGTAAATATCCCTCGGTCTGCTAAGTCGTTGACCCAATGAAGGAGATCCTGATTATAGTTAAAAGTGTCGGTGATCCTATTCATTTTACTAAGCCCTTTTTTTTAGCTAAATATGATGATTCCATTATGAAGAGATGGAAAGGTTAGGTGGCGCTATCTCGTCCCTGGCCCAGTGATCAATCTCTTCGAGTAATTTTTCTAAAGAGACCACACTCAATATCATGACTAAATACCCATGAATTGAATTTTCCTTCATCCGAAACCCGGTATAAACCACCATTGCATACCGCATTTCCGCCTTACCAATGCTCAAAGAATGCAGTAACCCATCTAAGGCTTCTAAATGTAACCGAGGAACGGAAAAAGAAATTTGCATTTGTAACAAATTTCCAAAAACGCTCAGACAGGCGTTGAGTAAAATATTGCCAATTTCCGTGAGCACTTCTGCTGCCGAGGCATCGAGGCGATCGCGGTGCAAATTGGGTTCGGGAGTGACCAATTCCGTCAGTTGCACCGCCCCATCATAGTTCAACAATAACAGGGCATTGCCCGAAACCCGTCCGGTAAAAATTTGCTGAACTGTGGCAATTTCACCCTTGACAAAAGTACCCAGTTTGGCGCTCAGTTCTTCAATCGGGTGAATGGAAACCTGGGGAACCTCTAATAACACCCGATGACCCGTCAGTTCCGAGAGGGCCGACGCCGTGCGAGCGAAACCCATATTGAGCAGTTCGCTTAAGGCATCCTTTTGGGTTTCTGTCAGATTCATCCTACCCCTCCTGGGATTCCTTGGAGGACCTGATTCACGGTCTCTAGAACCGCCTCTGGATTATAGGGTTTAGTCAGATAACCCAGTGCTCCGGCGGCCATCACGGAAGCGCGGGTGAGTTCTTGCAAGTCAGCAGTCGCCATCACGATCCGGGCGCGATCGTCGAAGGCGAGTAATTTTTCCAGCACTTCGGTTCCCTGCATATCGGGCATTGCGATATCCAGTAAGACGAGATCGGGTTTCTCTATATAGTAACTCTCAATGCCCATCAATCCATTTTTGGCCTCAATAATCGAGTGGCTTTCGGTCTGGAGGATGCGACGCAGTATTCCCCGCGAAAGGGTAGAGTCATCAACAATCAAAATCTTTGCCATTGCCTTGCGTCCTTGTATCGGATTGGCAGTCAAGCTCTAACCCTGAGATTGCGGGGTCCCACTTGACAGGGGGTCCGCTTCCTTTCCGCCCCAATTTGTTCATCCCCTGATCTTAACTCTGAAGTGAAACTCTGCATAGGGGCGGCATGAAACTTTGGGTTCATAGATTTGAGGCCAACTGAGCTAAACCCTTGGCTAATTGGGCTGGTTCTACAGGTTTAAATGATATCCATCTTCTCTGAGCATTCCAATATCGCTGAGTGACGTACCCAACCCTGAATCAAAGATTACAGAGTAGGCTTTCCGCTTTCCCGTTTCATCCGCAGTCGCCTTTACTGTCAAAGAACAATATTGGTTCAGGGATTTCCAGAAAATAAATTCTGCAACGCCGTGATAAAATAAGCATTAACCCGGTGACTGAGGAGAACGCAAATGGAATTAACGGATTCGGTGAAAAATTTATTAATTGAGACAGCAAAGCAATTGAAAGGAGCCGCGAGACGTCGTTTCATGGCTCTGACGGTTAAGGAC
>JAABSJ010000296.1 GCA_011390515.1 Oscillatoria sp. | reverse complement strand
ACTGGCGCTGCAAGCTGGCGATCGCCACCTGGAAGGGGTGATTTTAAATGATATTGCGGTCATTTATCGCATTAGTGGTGACTATCCCCAAGCGTTGGAATTTCTAAACCAAGCCTTCACCCTGCGTCAACAGATTAATGATCCCTCGGGAATCGGACAAACTTTAGTCAATTTCGGGGCCGTTTATCAATCTTTAGGCGACTATCCCCAAGCCCTCGATTACTATCAGCAAGCTTTGGCTATCGTCCAAGAGTATCAGCAACCATACGGGGAAGCGATTATTTTCAATAATATGGGAGAACTTTACGGAAAGTTAGGACAACCGAAAAAGGCCCTGGGTTCATTTGAAAACGCTCTGTCCTTATTTGAAGAACTTGGAAATCGGTTTGAAATGGGTATCGCTTTAGCCAATATTGGATCGGCTTATGATGCTCTAGGTGAATTTTCCAAATCCCTGGAATTTTATCAACAAAGTTTGGCGATCGCAACCGAAGTCGAAGACAACCTCGGAATCGGTCAAACTTGGATTAATATCGGTGCAATTTATGAAAAATTAGCCGATTATTCTCAAGCAATCCCAGCCTATCAGCAAGGATTGGCGGTGATGATGGAGCTAGGCGAGTTAGATTCTATCGGACAAGTATTCAATAATTTGGGTTCAGTTCATCGACGGATGGGGGACTATACTCAAGCCTTATATTTCTATGAGCGCGCCTTAGAAATTCGGGAAAATATGGGCAATCGAGCGGGAATGGCTGTCACTCTCAATAATAAAGGCGTCGCCTTATTTGAAGCCGGGAAACTTCCTGAAGCGACGGAAACATTATATGCAGGTATTGATGTTTTAGAATCCTTACGTCCGGGATTGAGCGATATCAATAAAATCTCTATTTTCGATAAATATCGGCATACTTATGGAGTGCTGCAAAAAGCCTTAATTGCCCAAAATCAAGCCGAGAAAGCATTAACCGTGGCGGAAAGAGGTCGCGCTCGGGCTTTTGTGGAATTAATGGCCAAACGGTTGTCTCCAGAAGCGGTGCAAGAATTTAGCGATCGCCAAATTCCTCCCCCCACCATTCAAGACATTCAGCAAGTCGCAGCAGAGCAAAATGCGACGTTGGTTCAATATTCCATTGTGGGGGATAATGCTGCTAAAAATTCCGTTTTGTTCATTTGGGTGGTAAAACCCACAGGTGAAATCACGTTTCGGGAAGTAGATTTAAGCCAGTTAGAAGAATTTCGTGATAATTTAGTCCCGTTTTTGGTCAGTGAGGAAACCGACGCATCCTCGGAAACGCTATTAACCGCATTGGTGCGAGGCAGTCGTTCTTTTATCACAGAAACACCGCCCAGCATTTCTGAGAGGAAAATTTACCCGGAACACTTCAAGAAACTGCACGAATTATTGATAGCACCCATTGCAGATTTACTTCCCGAAACTCCCGAAGAAAAGGTGATATTTATTCCCCATAATGAGTTATTTTTTGTACCGTTTCCGGCGCTGATTGATGAGAACGATCGCTACTTAATCGAAAAACATACTATTCTCACATCCCCCGGGATTCAAGTGTTGCAAATTGCTCGAAAAGCCAAACGCGATCGCCCCAGGGAAACCGCAGGCGCTTTAGTCGTGGGTAATCCGGTGATGCCGATTTTTGCCAGAAACCCGGGAGAACCAGCAGTGGGATTGGGTAATTTACCTGCGGCAGAACAAGAAGCGACTGCCATTGCGGCGATGCTGAATACTCAACCGTTAATCGGAAGTGAGGCAACGGAGACGGTGGTGGTAGAACGAATGGGTTCTGCTGGCATTGTCCATCTGGCAACCCACGGGTTTCTGGATGATTTTAGTGAGTCGGGTTTGTTGGGGGCGATCGCCTTGGCACCGAGCGATCGCGATGACGGATTGCTCACTTCTGAAGAAATTATCGGGTTGGAGTTGAATGCGGGTTTGGTGGTGTTGAGTGCTTGCAATACAGGCGGGGGAAGCATTACCGGCGATGGCATTATTGGATTATCTCGCGCCGTCATCGGTGCCGGTGCTGAAAGTGTGATCGTCTCATTATGGCAAACTGACGATCGGGCGAGCGCACAATTGATGCAGGAGTTTTATCGGGTGCTCCCCCAAACTGGCGATCGGGCGGTAGCTTTGCGACAAGCGATGCTGGCAACGATGCAACAGTATCCGAATGTAAAACAGTGGGGAGCATTTACCCTGATTGGCGAATCAGCGAGTCGGTGAGACATGGCGATCGCCTGGAGGTTTGGATGGTGTTGAGGTGGTAACCCAGTTGTGAGGTAGTGGCGAGTTCAGGATTGTTTACGCGATCGCTCTTGGGTTGGGAACGGGCGATCGCCTAAACAATCCTGATTTTCACGGGAGCATCTCAATTTTACCTAAAAGGGGAATTTACAACTCTTGCTCCCCCTTCGGTGCAAAGACATTTATTCCTTATACCTCCCTCTCCTCTTAGGGGAGGGCCGGGGAGGGGTGGGAAGGGGGCTGGGGGGTTAGGTCTCTTTGCCAAATTGAGATACTCCTGATTTTCACTCCCTCTATTTTCCAAATTCTATGTACTAGAATTTTTGGTAAAAATAGACCTCACTTTAATGCTGATTTCTTGAAGTTTTTTGATTCGCTCTATCTGGAATTCTTCTTTATTTTCCAACCATTCTCCGACATAAAGCGCCCGGGGAGATAATAAATACCAACTGGCTGGAACCACCTCTAATAACCACCAGTCAAATAAATCTCGTCGTCCCGAAGAACCCGGGAAAATTGCATATCCTTCGAGACAATCTTGTAAAATTGCTAAGGTTGCTTCTTTCGCTTGCTCCCGATCTAGCACCCGGATGGCATTTTTAAAAACATCCCTGGATTCAGAAATGATTTGTAAATTGGCTATATCTGCATTTTGGACCGGCTCAATCGGTTCTGCAACAATCGCCTCCAAATTGTCAATTTCTTGTTGTAATTCAAGATGTAACTTTTTCGAGGATAGGTCTGAGTCAATTTGGGAAAATATCCAACGTTCTAGCAATTCTAGGGTTGATTGGGTGAAATTATTTTGAGGCTGATAGGATTTTACTGTTGGCTCGACGACTAACGCCAAAATCAAGGCTAACCAGACATATCGAAGGTGACACAAGGTCTTCCCGCTGTTTTGAAAAAGGTCTAAAATGTCGGTTAATGCGTCATCTAGGGAGGCGGTTCCATCGGCCTGGGGTTCATAAAGCTCTGGGTAATGCTCCTCCCTGATTTTGTTGATTAAGGTTTTGAGAGGGTCAGGTATTTTATTTAATAAAGGTAATTTTTTATCCGCAGAAGATTGTACCATAAAATTCACCTTTTTTCTGTTGTTTTGGGGGATCAGGATAATTCCAATAGACGATTCCCTCTAGGTGGAGAGAAGAGTCGCGCTCAAGCCTCAAGTTGATCGAATCCAGATTCGGTAAGTCGTGAGCGCGATCGCCCCTGACTGTCCCAGGTTGCGATCGCCTCTAATTATCCCAGAGACCATGACATCCGTCAAGAGAGAAGGCTGAAACGAGATAAACAGGTCCTTCCTCACTCTCAACCCCGCACTCACAACCCCAGTTATCCCTCAATGTAGAGGCGAGAAAGCGAATTGCCTCTACATTGAGGGTTTGATTTGAAAGATGAAGTAAGTCCTGATAAAAACAAGGTGGGTGATACTTGCTCAACCCCCCTTGACGCTAGATGTTATGGGAAATTGACTTTCCAGGGGATTGAGTCTTTCTACCCAAGTTCTCCCTGCCATCTTTTAACTGATGTCATCATTATTCACCCATTCATCATCCGATGAATCATCATCCAGATAATGCACGAAACATTTTTTGCGTTTAACTTTCTCGATGATAGCGCTGCACCATTCCTTCTCATCCTTATCCCACACTTTCACCTTTTGACCGATCGCATAATCATAGTCATCCGAGGGCGAATAATTGCGATCGCGCACATCTTCTTCCTCTACCCAATCATCATCCGAGGAACCATACCCCACATAATGCACAAAGTATTCATCATCCTTAACTTTGAGAATCGTCGCCTCATACCAATCCTCCTCCTCTTCATCCCAAACTTCTACCGTTTGACCCACCGCATACCCAGAGGGTGTTGAGGTTGTTCCCGTTGCGGGGAATGCCCCTAAATTCACAGAACCCTGAGCATCCAAAATCAATTTTCGGGCTACAGTTTGAATCCCGGTATGTTCATAATAATTCGTAGCTTGGTCTAAAAATGCGGCTACAAAGTCTAAATTATCATCGGCAATTTGGATGAATTTACCCAAACTCTGCACAATCGATTGCGGCGTCACCCCCGTTTTAGCCACCAGGTTATTCATCCACCCTTCTACCGCCGCAAACCCCTGATTAATAAAACCAACTTTATCTGAAGGGCTATTTCCGGGAATAAAATTATTCACCGCTACAAATACCGGATTTCCCGTGATGAGATTCCCCTCCGTTCCAGTCATCACTTCGTGAATTTTACCCAGAAAATTGGGGCCAAGAGGCAACAGTCCATCAATGCAAACCAACGCCATCATCCGCATCAACGCCGCATCTTGATAGTTATTCGCCAACGCAGCAGCAAATTGTTGAGGATTAGGATTCGGTAACCCATTCAGTTTACAGTAGGCAATCAGTTCTACGACAACTTTCAGCAATAAATCAAGGCTTTGTGTCGTATCTGCTTTCGGCGTCATTTTATTTAAAAATGACAGAAAACTGATTTTTTCTCCCACCTTGTTAGCTAAAGCCGCAGTTGCTAAGGCTGCATCAGCGCGGTCAATCGTCTGATAGAGTTTGATGGCGGTTTGATAGCCTTGCGTCGGGTCGTGATACAAAGCCACAGCCCGATCGCGAATCTTCTGTATAACCTGGGGGTCACTTTCTCCGGTAATGGCTCGGATACTCTGGTCAAAACCAACTAAATTATCCCACTGACCGGGCATCAAATAATCCAATGCCTTTAACACTTTTACCGTAATGTTATCAGTAGGTAGCTCGTCAACTAACTGAATAATGGACTTATCCATAATTCGGAATCCTCACCATAAAAAAGGTTGTATGCCATCATAGCTTTTCCCCTATAAAATTGCCGGTTTCTTTAGGGAAACTTAATCTCCGGTCCCCTCCCCTTGCCAAGGGGAGGGTTAGGGTGGGGTTCTCGTGATGTGGCAAAGCCATGTCACGAGGAATGGGTGGGTAAAGGGTCCTCGGGAGGCGCTGAAGCACCTCCCGAAGAAAGAGGTTGGCACTTGGGGTTCCCTACAGGCGCGATCGCCTCTAAGGGAACTCCAAAAAATAAAATCTCCAAAACGTTCGTTCGTAGATCAACAGAGTAGCCCCGTCAATGTAGGGGCGCAATGCTTGCGCCCAAAACAGGGCGCAAGCATTGCGCCCCTACACATACCTTCCTTTCAGTTGAACGTTTGGAG
>JAABSJ010000295.1 GCA_011390515.1 Oscillatoria sp. | reverse complement strand
ACGCCTGAGTTCTCTCTTCTTTGGCGTTACGCGATTCTGCACCCCGGGTATTTTTCAGAATCTTCACTTGCTTGTCAAACCGGCGCTTGAGGACCACAGCATTAGGCGATCGCTCTGACAATAGCAGTTTGAGTTTCTCAATCCCATAGTCGATTTCTTCATCGGTGAGGTCCCGGTTATCCAGGCGATCGCTAAATAACGGACGCCCTCCCAACCGGCTAAACAAAGCCGGAACAGTAATATCATGGCGTTTCCCCAGTCCTGCGGTTGCCTCCTGTAGCGCTAAGTCTACCTCTCCGGACTCCCGCAGTCGTTGGTAAAAGTTCTGTCCTAAAACTAAGGCAGTTTCTACACTAACTTTCCGCGTCATGGCCACCACCGCAGGCATCCCCAATTGTCGCACCAGGCGTTGTGCGAGTCCGCCTAATGCGCCTTCCGCCCGGGGGTCGGCAGTTTCACAACTGCATAGGAAGGTAAAGTGAGGTAAACTCCGCTGATGATTGCCAATGTTTTTCAGTTCCGTGAGTAGTTCTTCTCCGGGAACGGGTAACACTTCGTCCTGTGCGGTGGCCCAATACAGCACGGTTTCCCCACTCGGGAGGAACTTGCCGTGACAGACGAAGTGGAGTAGGGTGTAGGGTTTTTCGGCATGGGTGAGTTGTTTGGACAACTCTTGCAGGGTCGGGGGACCGAGTGCGCCTTCAATATTGTTGGCGAGGATGTCGTAAGGGATGTCTCCGAGGGCAGTTTTGACCCCAGATAGGACGCCTTCTACATCAAAGGGGGCGAGTTGATATTTGCCTAAATTAGAAGGACTGGCGACTAAAATCAGGCAGCGTAGGTCTCTTCTGCCGATGGGGGGGAAACGGCGATCGACGATGGTGGGGATGTAGAGGGAAAAGGGGACCCGCTGGTCTCGGACTAACACTTGCCAACTGCCATCGGCTTCAATTGGGGCACAGAGTCGTTCCCAATGGAGGGTTTTGATGGGATCGTTTTCCCCCGCTTCTATGGCGAGGAGGAGTCTTAACAGGCAGTCGGGACCGTTTTTGGAGAAGGCTCGGGTAAAGGTTTGGCCGACGCTGCCTTGAAACAGGGCTTTGCCGAGGAGGGTGCCGTATTCTTTCTGGTTTTCCTGGTATTGGGTGAGAAGGTTGAAATCTTCCTGAGTGAATTTCAGGGTTTCTTGGGCGTGGTTGGTGAGTCCATCGGGTTGCTTGCATCGGACGACAATTGGCCAGCTATTTTCCCCGGATTTGCTCTGGATGGTAATCTCGAATTCAAATGCATTCATGCTATTTGCCATTGTTGGTTTTGATGGGGTTGACTGAATTGACTGCCATAATTGAACTCGGCTTGAGGGTTTAAACTGGGCAGATAACAGGGGTTTAACTGTTAACTAAACCCGCAGATTTAGGGTTTACAAAGATTTTGAGTTTTTGATAAAAATAGGCGATATTTTTGGATATATTGCTTATTTTTTATTCAAGTAAACGGCGATATTATTTAGATAAAATCCAGACTCCATAGCCATCCTAAATCAGTTGTGGAAGACGTCGGCACGCAAGGACTTCTATATCCCCAAATTTGATGGATGTAGAAGTGCTTCATCGATTTTCTATGACCAGATAAAAATCAATGATTCGCTGTGTAAATCTGGGTTGACACAGCCTATTTGTGCTGACAATTGCTGCCCTAATATTGGCCTAAAACACCTCGTTTCCGGTGGGTTCACGGCGGGGAGCTTGGTTCATTTCGTGCCTGAGTTTAGAGATGGCTTGGTAGACTTGTCGCCGGACTCGGTTGATTCCCCCGAGGGGTTGGTGTTCCGGGAGGCAGTGCCAAGGACTAAAGGACAAATTTTCGCAAAACTCTTGTTGTGCGGGAGAGTTGAAGGTTTGACGCTTAATGGTGAGGGTGGCGACTTTTTGAAAAGGCGATCGCCGCTCATCCCAATCGATGGTGCCATCTTCAATGGGCATTTTATAGGGGTCGGTTTGAAACTGAATTAAAAAATCAAACCGCGCTTCTCTTTCTTGCAAATACTCGATTAGCCCTTCCCGCAGATAGTTCTCTACATTAAAATTGGGAAAGGTTTTCAACGGAGGGGAAGTGGGGATCAGGGTAAAGCGAATGGCTCTCGGTCCCAATTTGTAGGGTAAATTGCTCCAATATTGAACCGACAGTAAATTCGGAACCTGATTTTTAACACTCAATAATGCGACAATAAATTCATGTAAGCGCCACTGGGACGGATTTAAGCCAGGAAAGAAAAACCTGAGCATTTTATTCCCTGCCCGGTTTTGAAAAAAGTCAATGTAATCTATGGCATTGCGAATAAAAAAGACGGGGTAGTTAATTAACAAAAAGTCTTGGGTTTTTTCAAATTTCTCTTCAGGCAAGACCTTTTCGCCTTCTACTCCCATCAATTTGATGGCGATCCCTCGGACATCCGGTTTGTAATCCGGCTGGCTACTCTGAAAGCCGTTGGAGAACCGAATCCACACTGGATAGGTTCGGGGTTCCTTGAAAACCCCAAACCGGGCTTCTTCGGGCAGGTTTGGCTCCACGGTAAACTCACCTCGGAGGCACCCATGATCTTTGGTGTGTTGGTCTCGTTTGGCGGGTCGGTTTCCTTCGGGGTAGGTTTGAGTGATCATAGCGCGGGTAATTTGCTCGATCGCCTCAATAGCTGCGGATTCCCCTCGGGGTGGGTACTCTTGGTAAAGTTGTAGATTCTGTCCCTGACTTGACATGGGTTTAGCTCAATTGTAACTTGGATCCGAGTTGTAAGGAACTCTCGCGATCGCTGAGTTCAGTGGTGCCTATTATTCTATGCGAGTTGAGAGGGCGATCGCGCTAGTTGAAGTGTTAAGTTTTGATAACAACTCTCTGGGGTCGAACTTTTCCCGTAGGGATAGGACCCTCTCCTGTCTAGAATGGGAGTAATCGAAACACGCTACCCCGAGGAATTCCCAAACCGAGTCAGAGAGGAGGCGCTCGCGGCTCGTTGTCTCTGGTGAAAACCTGTTATTCTAGTTGTAGATATCAGAGATATTCTCTTTCATTGCAAAACCCGAAAAACTAACTTGACCAGGAAAAACTATGCTCTCTTTTACAGGTTATGAAATCTTAGAAGAACTTCACGAAAGTAATCATACGATTGTTTGTCGAGGCCGCAAGGAAGGCCAAATACAGACAGAAATTCTCAAATTCTTAAAAACCGAATATCCCTCTCCTACAGAAATTGCAAAATTCCGCCATCAATATGAAATTGTCTATCCGTTAGATATCCCAGGAATTGTTAAGCCGTTAAGCCTGGAAATCTGGGGTCGAGGGCTGGTGTTAACAATGGAAGATGCGGGTCCTTGGTCAGTACAACAACTACTGTCCACGCAAAACCTAGATTTAGAAACTTTTTTTAAAATAGCGATTTCCGTTACAAAAAGTTTGGGAGAACTCCACCAAAAATCCATTATTCATTTAGATATTAAGCCACAAAATATTGTGGTTCAGCTTGCTCCCTTCCGAGTGACCCTAATCGATTTTGGCATTTCTACTCGTCTGGAACGCTCCCAGCAAACCTTGAGTAATCCGAATTTACTGGAAGGGACTCTAGCTTATATGTCCCCAGAACAAACCGGGCGGATGAATCGCTCCATTGACTACCGCACGGACTTCTATTCTCTGGGTGCTACATTTTATCAAATGCTCACTGGAGCGCTTCCGTTTCCCACGACGGACCCGGTGGAGATGGTTCATTCTCACATTGCCAAACAGCCGATTCCCCCCCATCAAGTTAAACCCGATATTCCTCCGGTGGTGAGTGCAATGGTGATGAAATTGCTCTCCAAAACGGCGGAAGAGCGATATCAAAGTGCCTATGGGTTAAGCTACGATTTAGAAAAATGCTGGACTCAATGGCAAGAAACGGGTCAGATTGAGTGGTTTACTCCGGGGGAACAGGATACCTCCGACAAATTCCAAATCTCCCAGAAACTGTACGGCAGAGAAGCGGAAATTGCGGCGTTAATGGCAGCGTTTGCCCGAGTCAGCGGAACAGCCCAAAGTCCAGAAACGCCAGAAACCCCTGGAACGGGAATTGAACTGATGTTAGTGTCAGGATTTTCGGGGATTGGTAAGTCGGTAATTGTTCAAGAAATTCACAAACCGATCGCCCAACAACGGGGCTATTTTATCTCAGGAAAATTTGACCAATTCAACCGAGATATTCCCTATCAATCCCTGATTCAAGCCTTCCAAAATTTGATTCGCCAAATTTTAACGGAAACCCCGGAACGCTTGGCGCGTTGGCAACAGCGGATTATCGAAGCATTAGGAACCGAAGGACAGGTAATTACTGATGTAATTCCCGAATTAGAGTTACTGATTGGGGAACAACCTGCGGTTCCGGACCTGCCGCCCACGGAAACCCAAAACCGCTTTAATTTACTGTTTCAAAAGTTTATAGCAGTTTTTGCCCAAAAAGAACATCCCCTGGTGCTCTTTTTGGATGATTTGCAGTGGGTGGATTTGGCTTCGTTGAAACTGATTCAACGATTAGCGACGGCTTCAGAAAGTCAGGCTTTACTGATGATTGGGGCCTATCGAGATAATGAAGTGGATGCGGCTCATCCATTAATCTCGGCGATCGAACAGATGCAGGAACAAGGTGCGGTGATTAATCGGATTGAACTGCAACCGCTGCAGTTAGAAGATATTAATCAATTGATTGCCGATACCCTGCATTGCTCAGTGACGACCAGTCAACCCCTGGCGGAGTTAATTGCTCAAAAGACTCAAGGCAATCCATTTTTTATCAACCAGTTACTCAAGTCGCTTTATGATAGCAATCTGTTAACCTTTGAGTTTGACCAAGGGGAAGGCCGGGGTGCATGGTCCTGGGAGATGGAGCAAATTCAAGCGGTGGGGATGACGGATAATGTAGTTGAATTAATGACCCAGAAGATTCAAAAACTTGCCCATAAGGTTCAGGAAAGTTTGAAGATCGCCGCTTGTATTGGGAATAGTTTTGATTTGAAGACTTTGGCAGTGGTCCGGGAACAGTCCCAGATTGCAGTCGCCCGGGATTTGTGGCCTGCTGTGCGCGAAGGATTCATTTTTTCCAGCAAGAATTATAGCTTTTTACCGGAAAGTAGTGAAGAAACTGCGGCCTCTTTACAAGATAGCGATTTTAGGATAGAATATAAGTTCTTACATGACCGCGTTCAACAGGCGGCCTACTCGTTAATTCCGGACTCGGAACGGTCCAATACTCACCTCCGGATTGGCCAATTAATGCTCAGTCACACGGGGTCTGAGGAGTTAGAGTCTAAAATCTTTGACATTGTGACCCATTTAAATGCGGGCCTAGAAGCGATTTCTGACCCTGAGTTTAAATTAGAAATCGCTCGCTTGAATAGTCTGGCAGGCAAAAAAGCCAAAGCTTCTACGGCGTACCAAGC
>JAABSJ010000294.1 GCA_011390515.1 Oscillatoria sp. | reverse complement strand
ATGGGCGTCTAAACTAGGAGCCGGATGAGGTGAAAGTCTCATGTCCGGTTCTGAATGGGAGGGGATGGAGGTGACTCCATTCTCGACCCCTAATAAATCATTGTTTCTTGTAGGGGCGCAAGGCATCGAAGCCCCTACAAATCAATACACCTTGACAGGGCTACCCCTTCAGGGGTTACTACAAACCGCTCGTAGTGACTCTTTGATTGAGTCATCGTAAAGAAACCCCTGAAGGGGGGACGTTGAACGTTTGGATGATTTATTTTTTGCAATCCCCTTAGGGATGGCGCTGGTTCATCATTTTCCTAACCCATTTCGCCACTCTTCCAACAACATTTGTTCAAGTTTAACCCGATGGTCCAAAGCAGCCTCTAATGCCTCTCGCAACCCATCAAAGGTATCAGCGGCATCAGCGGTACTCTGGCGAAAGGCGCGGCGTTGAGACTCCATGATTTGAACGGTTTGAGAAAACAAATCTTGCAATTGGCTTTGATAGGTTTCTGTGCATTGTTCTAAATAATTTTCCATAGTTTGATTCGCCGTTAACAGGGTTTCATTCATTTCCTGCAATCCTCCGACTAGCTCTGTTTTAGCGGTTTGAATCAGACTAGAGGCTTCTGTTCCGACAGTTTCTAAGGTGTGGGATTGTTGTTGAAAACTGGTACTCGCTTGAGTTAAAAGTTCTAAGGTTCGCTCGTGGAGTTGTTCGAGCATTTGCTGTTCTAGTTGCGCCCGATCGCGGAGGGTTTGTTGGAGGTTAGTTTGCAAGGTTTCTTGAAGTTGGTGGCTCATTTTCTCCAGGCGATCGCCAGTTTCTCGGTGTTGGGTTTCTATCACCCCAAGCAACCGATTAAAGTCCTGGGATAGGGTGGTTAGGGTTTGGGAAAGTTGCTGGATCACCGCTGAATTTTCCGCTGTTGTGGGTTGCGGACTCTCTTTGGCGGCGATCGCCTCTAATGCGGTGGAAATCTTCTCCAAGATGGGGGTGAGTTGCGTAGCAATCGGTTCTCCCTCAGTCCCTGTTTGGGGTGTTTCTGCTATCTTGAGGGCGCTAGGATTGGGTTCTAGGATAAATAGGCGATCAATTTGGAGGCGGAGGCGACTGCGCCAGGATTGGCGCAGTCCATTAGTCCCAAACAACACCACGGTAAATACACTCCCTAACCCTAACCCCAGCAAAGAACTCGAAAAGGCGGTTCTCATCCCCATTAACAGGGTTTGAATCGCCGCTAACAAATCCGACGACTGGGTAACCCCAAAACTCACCCCTTGTAACCCCGCCTGAATGCCATAAAATGTTCCTAAAATTCCGATGGCTGTACATAAACTGGGTACAAATTGCAGGGAACTTCGAGGAGAAATATGTAAAATTTGGGGATAATGTTGTAAAATACAGTAACCGTTTTGTTGAATTGGTTCTTGATAAGGATTCAGTAAAATGTGGTCGGATAGCCAGGTTAAAATCTGGGGATTAGGCAGGCGATGTTTATCCCGTTGCCAGGTTCTTAAAAAATTTAAAGCGGTGGTGACAACTTGAGTTTCATGGCGATATCGCACGGTTTGATAAATCTCTACGAAAACAGCGGCGAGAAATACCAATAAAACTAACTGATGAAATACGGTATTATTCCAAATGATGCTCCCAACTACATGAAGTGGCATAGAGTCCTCTGAGTCTAGTGTCGTTAATGAGTGCGATCGCTGAACAGCCCAACCGGATTTTACCCCGGCAAGCGAGTCTGACTTAGGTCCCTTGTCTGTGTTCCCTAGAAACCCGTAATATTCATCCCCTCTCCCGAAATAACCCTCTTCATGATGGTCTCGCCTACGGGAACCCCTGTCAACCGGGAATGTTAAAATTTAACCGGGGAGATTGGGCAAAAGGGGGTTTTTATGGCGAATCAGAATCGGGAACCGATGGATTTTCAGGCGGGCGATCGCCTCAGTCAATCCCTACAAGAACAGCTTGCATTGGCACAGCATCGTTGTGAAGCATTGGAGTTGGCTTTACAACAGAGGCAAGAGGAATTAACCCATGCTCAGACTCTGCAAGAGACCGCAGCAGCCTCTCAAAACGGTGCCGAATTATACAAAACTATTTTTGAAAAAGCACCGATTGGGATGGTTTTAATCAGTTGGGAGCGGCAAGGTTTTCTGCAAGTTAATCCCACCTTTTGTACGCTGTTGGGTTATTCTGAGTCAGAACTGGCGACCCTGACGTTTGGGGAGATTACTCACCCCGAAGACTGGGAAAACGACGGAGAATTTCTCCTACAAATGGATGAGCGCCCGGAAATTTCCAGCTATCAAACAGAGAAACGGTTGATTCGCAAGAATGGGGAGATTTTGTGGGTGCATCTATGCATCTCGGTCCTGGAGGATAGTCAGGGGAATCCACTGTATCTGTTGGGGACAATTCAGGATGATAGCGATCGCCTCCGCACTCAACGCGCCCTCCAGGAGAGACAAGAACGACTCCAAAATGTCTTGGATACCTTGCCGATTGGGGTAGGGATTACGGATGCCAATGGGACCATTCTTCAAGGAAATCCGGCGATTCAAAAAATTTGGGGCGGTGCTCGATATGTGGGCAGGGAACGCTATCATGAATATAAAGGATGGTGGCCGGATACAAAAGAGCCACTTTCGAGCGAAGACTGGGCGTTATCCCGAACCTTGCGAACGGGACAAAGTATCTTGAATGAAGAAATTGACATTGAAGATTTTAACAGGAAGCGGAAGACAATTCTCAACTCGACGATGCCGTTAAGAAATCAAGCCGGGGTGATGGTTGGGGCAATGGTTGTCAACCAAGATATCACAGAGCAACGGTTAGTGGAAAATGCCCTGTGGGAAAATCAGCGGTTGATTCAACAAATTGCGGATGCGACTCCCACGATTTTATATGTTTACGACTTGGTGGAAAATCGGAATATCTATTCCAACCAACATCTCAACGAAATTCTGGGTTACCTTCCCGAAGAAATTGAAAAGATGGGACCGGATTTTTTGCCGAATTCGATTCATCCGGAGGATTGGCCTAGGGTGGTGGAAAACCAGCTAAAATTAATCTCTGCTCAGGATGGGGAGATTATTGAAACCGAATATCGGATGCGGGATTTTCAGGGAGAATGGCACTGGTTGGTGAGTCGAGATACGATCTTTTCGCGCACGCAGGAAGGGGCTGCCAAACAAGTTCTCGGGATGGGTTTGGATATTAGTCTTCGCAAGCGAGCAGAGGCAGAATTGGTGGAATATCGTCAACAATTAGAGGAGTTAGTTGAGTGGCGCACGGCAGAACTGCAAAACACGAATCAACAGTTGGAACGGGAAATTGCCGATCGCATTCGCGCCGAGGTCCAGCTAAGAGAGAGCGAAACTCGCTATCGATTATTGGCTGAAAATGCCACAGATATGATTTGTATTCAGAGTCCCGAGGGAGTATATCAATATGTTTCCCCTTCCTGCTTCACCCTGCTAGGGTATCACTCCTCTGAATTAATCGGGCATTCGGCTTATGAATGGATACATCCCGATGATATCCCCGAGGTGGAAAATTCCCATCGGTCGGTTTTAGAAGTGTTGAGTCCTTTCCAGTTCGTTTACCGGGTTCGTCATCAAGACGGACATTATATTTGGTTTGAGACGAACGCTCAGGCTGTCTGTCATCAAGAGACGGGAGAGGTGGTCAAAATTCAGGCAGCTTCCCGGGATATCAGCGATCGCCAGCGCATTGAAAAAGAACTTGCCCAACATACCGCTGATTTAGCCCGTTCTAATGCGGATTTAGAGCAGTTTGCCTATATTGCCTCTCACGATTTACAGGAACCCCTCCGCATGGTTGCTAGTTATACTCAATTATTAGCCCTGCGCTACCCGGAAAAACTCGATGCTCAAGCGGATAAATATATTGCTTATATTCTGGATGGCGCAACTCGAATGCAGCAACTGATTCATGATCTCTTGCAGTATTCCCGGGTGGGAACCCACGGCAAATCCTTCGAGTTCGTGGATTGTCATGAGATTATGAACCAGGCTATTGCTAATTTAAAACTCGCCATTCGTCAAAGTGAGGCCCGGATCAATTGGCAGAATTTACCCCAGGTTTTCGGGGATAAAACTCAATTACTCCAGTTATTTCAAAACCTGATTGCTAACGCGATTAAATATCGGGGATTGCCACCTCCCGAGGTGCAGATTGAGGCCGATTATCGGGAAGGAGAATGGTTATTTTCTGTGCGGGATAATGGCATTGGCATCGACCCCAAACATGGCGATCGCATCTTTCAAATTTTCCAACGGTTGCATACCAGGCAGGAATATTCCGGGACGGGAATTGGATTAGCCATTTGTAAGCGCATTGTCGAGCGCCATCGGGGTCATATATGGGTTGAGTCTGAACCCGATCGCGGGGCAATTTTCTACTTTACTCTGGCTAATTCTAGCCCGATTGAGGAGTGATTTCTATCCGCAACCTTTAACCCAGTCTGACTCTTGCTCCAGGATGGCGGATCCCACCCGAGGGAGAGTCGAACCCGGGGGGCGATCGCCAACCGGATACCGAGTCAACAACAGCAGGTTCATAGATTGGGTTTAAACCCCGAACCTGACGCGATATCAATGACCGAAATCTGCCGTTGCTACAAAGGGGATCATTCTACCCGCCTGGGCTGTTTCCCCCGAATTTTTATAAAAAATACTTGCAAGTTTAATCGTGCGATGATATAATTTTAAACCAAAATTATTTTAATGACTGGAATCAAAACAGAAAGAGAAAAATCCCCGGGTTTAAATTCTGGGGGAAAGGTCCCCGGTTCACCAGACAGAAACCAGACGAACCCTTGGACAAATTAATCTGGGTTCAGGAAAAAGAGTCGGGAAAACCGAACGACAGTGAGCCCCTTTCCCAGAGATATTAAAATGACCCTTTCCTCGTCGTTCAAACATGATTCCCCTCCGACTGATATCTGTGATGATCGCTCTTGACTCCTTCCGGGTTCTAAAATCCGCACTGCCGAACCGCTAACTGAGTCTCACCCTATCAGGGTTCCGAATGGATGGAGATGCCCTATTTCCAGGATTATTCCGGCCTAGACGCGATCGCAGGTAAGCCCCGCGAGCGAGTGTACACAATTTACGCAATTTAATGGAGAACCACTATGAATCGAGAATTGATCCATATCCTATTAGTTGAGGATAATTTCGGGGACGCGGAATTGTTCCAGGACATTTTAGAATTGAGCCTGGAGAGTCAGACTTGGAACGTGACTCATGTGATGCGATTAACAGAGGCCCTTTTTGAACTTGAGCGCCAACCCGTCCAAGTTATCCTGTTAGACCTCTCACTTCCGGATAGTCAAGGACTCCAGACCCTGATGACCCTGCGGTCAAAAGCCCTAGCCCTGTCAAGGTGATAAATTTAATGACCCCAAATCGTTATTTTCTGTAGCCGCGCGAGAGCGATCGCCTGTCCATAAGAGCAATTTAATGACC
>JAABSJ010000293.1 GCA_011390515.1 Oscillatoria sp. | reverse complement strand
CGTAGTAACGACTTCAGTCGTTATCCCTCCGGTGTTCGTAGTAACGACTTCAGTCGTTATCCCTCCGGTGTTCGTAGTAACGACTTCAGTCGTTATCCCTCCGGTGTTCGTAGTAACGACTTCAGTCGTTATCCCTCCGGTGTTCGTAGTAACGACTTCAGTCGTTATCCCTCCGGTGTTCGTAGTAACGACTTCAGTCGTTATCCCTCCGGTGTTCGTAGTAACGACTTCAGTCGTTATCCCCCAACAAACTCACCCCGCCAACAACCCTTGAAACTCTTTAAGAAACCTTTGCAGTTTCTCATCCTTTTGCACCAACTGCGCCAGCACACCCATTTTCCCTTTACTTCGCATTTGTCGGAATAAATCCAATGCAAATAATTGAACCCACTCAGTGCTGGCTACTTCTGACAACCAGAGAAAAGCATTATATCCTTCAACATCATCATTGGCACGGATCGCCAACCCCACACTTAAGGCATAGCGCACCGAAGGTTCATTGGGGAAAGGAATCAGATTCCCTTCTCCCCGAAAAATCTGATTGAAATCCGGTAAATTATGATATAAATTTAGAAACGCCTTAAACTCTGCGGTAGTATCATAACCCACCGCTGGATCAATCTCCAATCCGGCTTTATGGAGCTTACTTGCCATTTCCCAAGACCGGGGAGAAGGCCAAGCGGGTTGTTGATAGTTCGGTTGATGTAACAAGGGAGTCCGAAACGAGAGGAATGCGATAATTTGTTCGTGAATTCTTTTCGCCATTGCATAGGTTTTAAAACTGTCAAAATCTGGCTGAACTTCCAGATGTAAAAATCGGTTAGCTAAGGGAGAAGGCATATCAAAAACAGCGGCCCGATCTTCTTTGCGGTTTCCTGCCGCCCAAATATACCAACCCGGGGGCACTTCATAAGAACCCACCCGGCGATCGAGGATTAATTGTTGAGCCATTCCCTGCATCGCTGGAGGAGCCATATTGAGTTCATCTAAGAAGAGAATTCCTTGGCCTTTTTGAGGGAGAAATTCTGGGGGATACCATTTAGAAACGCCATTTTCAGCCACAGGCAACCCCCGCAAATCCGTCGGCGCTAATTGGGATAACCGCACGTCTACAAAATCTAGTTTATGACGACGGGAAACTTGTTCGACGATGCTGGATTTTCCGATACCCGGAGGTCCCCAAATCATGGTGCTAATGGGTAATTTATGCTTGATTAACCGATTCAAATAGTTTTGGAGTTGCGTTGGAGTCATGGCAAGGGTTAGGAGAGGTTAAGATTGAGAAAATGAGCATAACTGAGGGAGGCAATTAAGTCAACGGTTCATTTGAGTCAGGAAGGGTGCGATCGCCTCTACAACTCACTGATCTCCCGTTGGATTAATCCGATGCCGTTGATGCTGAGGATTGACGCTGCTTGAGGTTTTCCTGAGCAACCACACGGACGACTCGATTCCCATCCTTTGCCAATTCTTTTAAGGTATAGAGTGGCGTGTTGGGATGTTGTGCAATACAATACCGTTCTAGCCAATCTAAAGACCAGAGGTTTTGCGCCAGTGCAGAAGGCGTAACTTGGGGATGTAATAGCGCCACCAAGCGTTCAAAGTAATCTGTGGAATATTCTACTAATTTTTTCAACACGAAGGGTAAACTTTTAGGTTTATGTTTGAGGTAATGAGATGCAACTACTCGATAATTGTTACCCGATTCGGCATACAAATTGCAGTTACACAATAGTTCTTTTAACACCCCTACTGAAATGTTCGGATTATTGATTGCACTCTTAACCAGTCCAATGTTTGTTCCATCAATATCTCGTGGAGGACTAAAATTCGGGAAGTAATCATTTCTGACAAGCCCTTTGCGAAAGCGGTACTCCGGAGTTTCTATTAATTTTCCTGAGAATAACCTAAAAAAAAGAGAGGGTATTGTACTACAGAATTTTACCTGAAAAGTTTTAGATGAAATTAAATTTACCAACAAATCAATCGGAGTATTTGGATTGGAGATTGCCGTGGTTTTAACATAAAAATTTGCATCTAGGGCAAGATGTTCTAAGCAGGTAACGGGTGTATTCGGATGTTGAGCGACTTCTACCCGCGTCCAAACATCTGGGTCCATTGCTAATAACTCTAATGCTATCACCGGACTCTTGGGATGTTTCGCAATTTCCCGACGAACCTTGACTGCCTCATCGATCGCTAAAATCAACCGTTCAAAGGGTCTGGTATTGGGATGTTTTGCCACAAGACAACGCACCTCAACATCGGGAAATAAGGCTAACAATTTTAAGGCCGATTTTGGAGTATTTGGATGTTGTGCTACATTCCGTTGTACTAAAACATCGTCACTCATGGCTAAGTGTTCTAACAAAGAAGCTGAACTATTAGGCTGTTTAGCAATTTTTTGGGCCAGGTATAATCTGTGGCGAACCAGTCGATATAACAGTCTTCCCCACTCTGCGAAATTGTAAATAAGAAAATTACAAAATTTAATAATTTTATCGAGAATTGCCTCTACTTCAGGGCTAAAATCTTGGAATTCAAACTCTATTTCATCTAAGTCATTTTGATGATCATCTTCCAGGTCTTCCTCAAATAGTGACTGAAAAGATGATGGTACACAGTTTGAATTGACAGAAAAAGCTTGGCAAATCTCTGGGTGGCGGTCTTCGGATAATTCCGTTAATAGTTCCTCTAGGGTAGGGGCTTGTTTCGGGTTGAAGGTTAGTTCACCATCTCTTGGCTGGGTTTGTAGGTTTTTTAATGCGTTAATCCATAATTTTGCATCAATTCTTTCCTCAAAATATCTATAATTTTCATTGAGATACAGACTGAGAAAGTCAAAAATTAAGCCGCTTTTTGCAAGGTGAATCAGGGTAGTTCTCGTTGATGCTGTGCTAATTCGCTGTTTTAGGGTTTCAATAACTATCTCTTGCACAGACTGGTTAAGGGGTTCTGTCCAGTTAATATGAAGTCTGGCTGCTTCTTGGACGCAAGTATGAGAAGAATTCACAATTTTTTGTAAAATGGAGAGGGGAGTTTTAGGATGACGAGTCAATCCTAAATAGAGAGAGCGATTCCCCCCCTGGGCAATGGATTCCATCAAATAATAGGGGACATCATCTTGCAATAAAAGATACTGTTGGACAATCAGGGGTACATCCCCGATCGCCGTCGGATCTTCTAAAAATAAGAGGTCCCAAACTGGATTGTTAATCAGAGAGTCGGGAAATTCCGCGCCTAATTTAAATAAAATATCCCGGGGTGTGTTGGGATTGCCGACTAGGGTTTTTCTAATCAGGCGATCTCTACTGTATGCCAGTTGCTGCAACAAATCGATAGGGGTTTGCGGATTGGCAGCAATCTTGAGCATTATTTCCCGTTCTTCTAACTCAGAGTCGGAAAGGCAATTGGTCTTAAGCGGGATGTTTTGTGATCTATTACCCTGTGACATGGCTGGCATCATCGCGATGAGTGGTTATTTCTATTAAATCAGACCTAGGGATACCTTAACTCTCCTGAACAATGTTTATTTCTACCTCATAACCCAAGGATGCAAGTCTTATCCGGGATGACCTTGTAATCTAGCTTTGGCGGCAGCGCGAACAATCCGGTTACCATCTTGAGCTAACCGTTCCAAGTTGGGAATGGGCGTATTGGGATGCTGTGCGATACAATAGCGCTCAATCCAATAGGCTGAGGAAGAAAAGTTAACTAAAGCTGTCGCGCTGATTCCGGGATAGCACAGGGCCAACAAACGTAAGTTCAGCGAAGCTGTTGGGTTCAAGCAAGACTCTACTAACACAAGGGATATGTCCTCTGGGAATCGCTTGAGATATGGAGGGGCGATCGCGAAAAACTTATTTAAATCCTCCTGGCATAAACTCCGATCATACCGTTTATACCACTGGTTTGAATTCTGACCGGCTCTAATTTTCTGCAAAGATAACTCTAATGCTTTTAAGGGAACATGAGGATTGTGATACGCTTTTCGTCGCACCGACTCATATTTATCCTGGGCTAATTTCAGTAAACAATCGGGCGGGGTGTAAGGATTGGCCGCTACTTCTTCACGGATGCTTGGGTAAGAATTGTTTGCTAATTTCCTTAACAGTCTCCTGGGTGTGTTGGGGTTTCCAGCAATTTCGCTCTCAATCCACCTATCTGACGAGGAAAATTTTAAAATCTCTTCAAAAAAACTGCTACACTGTAACTCAGAATGAGTCGGGGGAAGTTCACCGCATTCGTGGCAGATTAATTCCCCTAAGATGGTCGCCGGGATTTGAGGATTATTAACCACCGTTAGCCGGACTTCTATATCTGGGTCGTGAGCGAGTTTATATAATATCTGAGGAGGAGTTTTCGGATGGGCGGCTAGCTTGCTCCGGATTTCGTGATCCGGATTGACTACCATGTTTTCGAGCTTTTGCCACAGATGAGAGGGCAAGTCCGGAGAACTTGAGGCCAACCGATTGTGATAGAGCGTTTTCCATTTGGGATCTAAGTTACTCTCCCAGTATAAATTCTCGATCGCCCCTTGAGTAACGCTTGGATACTTAGAGGAAACCAGGTGTTGTAAAATGGTTAGGGGAGTTTCGGGATGCCTGGTGATGGCCTCAAGGACTGCCACTGACTGCTGAGAGTCCCTGGCGAATTGAGTTAAAACTGCCGAGGGGGTATTGGGATTTTCTGCGATCGCCCGATGAATCCATTCATTCTCTTCCTGAGCTAATTTCGTCAGAATCTCACTCGGTGTCATGGGATTGGCCGCCACTGCTAGACGAACTTCAAAATGCTCAGAAGAAGAGAGGCTTTCCAGAAGGCGTCTGGGGGTTTCCGGCGCAGCGGCGATCGCCTGTTGCTGAATCACACAATCCGGCAAAGAGTCCGGTCCGATTTTGGCGATCTCATAGAGTCGTTTAAACTCCTGGAAATCTCCGCCATCATAACTGGTGAAAAACCTCTCCATCTCCTGATCGGCGATCGCCTCCCATCCCTCAGAAATCTCCCCCTCCCAATTCACATGGAGTTTTGCCAATTGCTGAAACTCTGGATTCCTTGTTGTCTGAACCAACCGCTCTAAAATCGCTTTTGGGGTTTGAGGATTCATCCCCAAGCAGCAAATCGCCTCCCAATTTTGAGTCTTCACCCCCCATTCAAAAAAAAGTTCCGGAACATTCGGATGTTTCAGCAAACTGCACAGAGTCTTCAGGGGAATTTTATCAACTTGATGGAGTTCTTCTAAACATAACAACGGAAAGATGGGATTATTCAGCAGTTGTTCGGGAAATTCTGCCCCTAATTGCAGCAACAGTTCCGTGGGTGCATTGGGGTTACCCGCGATCGTTTCGAGAATCCGGCGATCGTCGGTGTCTGCTAATTTTTTCAGGTGATCGGCAGCAGTTGTGGGGTCTGCTGCCAATCTCAGTTCAACTTCAATATTACTGGAGGAATCTGCCGCCAAGCTATCCAGGCGATCGCTGCTACAGTCTAATTCTGCCAAGTCAAAGGACTGGT
>JAABSJ010000292.1 GCA_011390515.1 Oscillatoria sp. | reverse complement strand
TGAGTATATGACTGGCGGTAAAGTCGTGGTGATTGGACCTGCCGGACGGAACTTTGCAGCAGGGATGAGTGGCGGAGTTGCCTACATCCTGGATGAATCGGGAGATTTCGCCACCCGGTGTAATACGCAGATGGCGGATATGGAGAAGTTGGAAGAACCGAGTGAAATTGCGATCGTCCGGGAGATGATCCAGAAACACGCGGATTATACCAACAGTCCCAAAGCGGCAGAAGTGTTGGCAAACTGGGAGGATATGGTACCCAAGTTTGTCAAGGTAATGCCACGGGATTACAAGCGGGTGTTGCAAGCGCTGGAAAGTGCATTAGCGTCCGGTTTAAGCGGCGATGATGCCTTGGATGCAGCGTTTGAACAGAATGCCCGAGATGTTGCCCGGATTGGGGGTAGCTAGGAGATAATAGGAGGGTGGGCAGTTGCCCACCCTCTTTTGATTTGGGGAGAGGAGAACTACGGATTACCCAGATTTTCACGGAGAGATGAATTGAGGGATTTTATCGATGATAGAAAAAAGGGTAACTTACACTTTAGAAGTGAATGGCAAATTTTTTATGATTGAAAATGTCCCCGCCCGAGTTTGTGAAAAACCGGGGGAATCGTTCTTTTCTCCAGATACAGTAGAGCGAATTCAGCAAATGATTTGGGGACCAGAAAAACCTAAGCGAGTTATAGAAACTCCAGGGCTATTTCATTCTGAACAACTCCTTGATTAGTTTAAGGCCAAATAATCCCGCGCGACGTTGGGCTTGAGCCATATTATTAAATCCATAATCGCGGTATATATTAAGTGCAAAGTTTCGAGGGACTGCCCAAATTTGAACTAAAGGGTTTGTCCTGATGCGAGAAGCATCTTCACCTTGAGTTACATCACGTACATAATGGACCTTGTTTTCTACTCCCCAATAACCTCGAATTCGCTTGTCAAATTCTTCAGCATTTGCAATCAAAGAAGAAACATAAAAACGAGTTTCTACACTACTTTCAATAATGTTGGCTCGATGAACTTCGCGATATGAAATAATCCGAATCAGGGTTTTTAATCCAGGAAATTCAGGAATATTATTTAGCTTATTACTAATGCTAACCGGGCGTTTCTCAACTCGCCCATGTCCAACATTGTTCGATTCATGAGTCTGAATTGCTTCAAAATTTTCTTGGACTGCTTCAAGCAGACCCGATTGGTTCCCTTTGAGCGCACCGATGTAGTCATTTCCACTTTCTATGATGATTTCAGCAGTTTTTTTTGGGTACTGATTGCATCAAAAGCAAATACCACCCCCTTGAGAGCCAGGTTTTTGATAAACTCGGGTAAGGCCGTGATTTCGTTGGTTTTGGAATCAACTTGATAGGGTTCGAGAATTAACCCTCGTTCTACGATGTAAGCACTTACTAACATAATTGCTGGATGAGAATCTACATCAGGGTTGTCACTGATGGCCTCATAAGACCCTCGTAAAACTTTGCCATCGACTGCAATGGTTTCACTCTCTATCGGCTCAATTCCAAAAAAACGGGATAGGCAGTCCGAATATTTTTTTACACTAATTCGTAGTAACGTTCGTCGAATTGTACTATAGGAGGGTAAGCGGTTTTTCTCAGGTTTGAACAATTCCACCAGCTCATCATGGTAGGACTTTAACCAATCTCCAATCGCTAGAAACCCACGATTTCCCGCAGCAACGCTAAGGGTAAATAAGGCTAGACATAGGCTTTGTTGATGCCGCCTTCCGGCTTGACGACGGCAATCCTCTAGCTCCGCAAATGCTTCAACGATGGCGATCTGGGACATCTTGACCTGACTCCGAGAGTGAGATTACTCTGTTATTCTATCAAGTCTTACATTAGAATGAAATAGCCCTGACTAAAATAATTGAAGCTTTCAAAGCGGAAAAAGAAGCATTACACCAATTGTCTGCTTGTATTACAGTGGCTGTAACCTACATATCACGCAATAGGGAGGCGATCGCTTTTCCCACAGGCGATCGCTTTTCCCACACCAACGTCGGAGACGCCCTCAATCGCGTCTCCACAATTCTTCCGTGAAAATCTGTGAAATCTGTGGCTCTTACCCCCCCGACGGCGCATTATTCGCCTGAAACTCTCCATCCTGCCATACCCCTTCCACCCGCGTCCCATTGGCAAAAATAAACACCCCTTTGCCATGTCGAACGTGATTTCTAAACTCCCCTTCATACCGATTGCCATTGGCAAACGTACAGACCCCTCTCCCATTCAATTTTCCCTCGCCCCATTGTCCTTCGCACCGGGTCCCATCACCCATAACGTAAACCCCATTTCCCTGGCGCAGGTTATTTCTAAATTCCCCTTCGTAGCGGTTCCCATTGCCAAAACTACAACTTCCTTTACCGTTTAATTGTCCATTGCGAAACTCCCCTTGGCAGCGCGTGCCATCGGCAAACGCATACACCCCAGTTCCCTGTCTGACATGATTTCTAAACTCGCCTTCGTAGCGATTGCCATTGGCAAAGGTACAAACCCCTTTCCCGTTCAATTGTCCGTTTTCAAACGTACCGGAACATTGGGTGCCATCGGCAAAGGTATAAACCCCACTGCCTTGAATGATGCTATTTTGAAATTCCCCTTCGTAGCGGTTGCCGTTAATAAAATTGCAGGTGCCTCTACCGTTGAGTAAATTGTTGCGAAACGTTCCCGAACATTCGCTACCATCAGCAAACAGAAAAGTACCATTTCCCTGTCTGACACCATTGGTGAGTTGGCCGTCGTAATAGTTTCCACTGGGAAAAATGCAGATGCCGTTAGGATTTTCGCTGCTGGAACCGCCATTATTCTGACAGTAAGTGCGGGTAACGCTGCTGGGAACTTGAGCGATTGTCGGTCCGATCGCAGCCGTCCCACTCACCCCCACCGCAACCATTGCGGCGATCGCCCATTGGGAACCTGTCCCTTTCCAATCCGTCGTCACTGTTTTGGTCTGGCTAAGAAAAACAAATGGCAACATTTTTCCAAAAAACCTCCGTTTATCGCATTGTAAATCAACTCTGATTGGATTGGCCGATGCTCTCCTTAACCCCGATTAAAACACCCCTTTGCAAGTCAACTCTCCGGTTACGCTTTGCTATCTTAATGTCTCCATTGAATGATGTCAACTATAAATTTATCTAACCCCTATCCACTAGCAATCCTTATACCGATGTCGTCCCGATGTTCGGGTAAAAGGGCGAAAAAATGATAGAATCGCGATCGCATCTCATTATCCTCTCTTGACCACCACTCATGCTGCCATTCTTCCTAATCTTTCCTATCGCCCAAACCACTGCCGTACCCACTCCTGCGCCTGCGATGCCTCCATCGCAAGTGTTGCCAGAACCGGAACAGATTCCTAGTTTTGACGTTATCCCGGCGATCGATGCTTTACCGCCCAAAGAAGTGCAGGATATTCAAGAGGTGCGCCCTTTACCGGGAGAACTGGATCGAGTGCCGGTTTTTAATAGCAATAGTCCAGAGGTGGTACTGACACCGGGAATTTTGCTGTCTACTTTTCCACCAGAGGGAAAACAAGTACCGGATGCACACTTAAATTTTGCGTTCCAAGGACGATTTGATGTGTTTTCCCATCATATTGCCAGAGCGCGATTGCCGGAAGAAACTCGCACCTTTTATCAAGGGTTGATGGCGTACAATCCCACCGCAGAAACCGTGACGATTGAAGTGTTGCAAGCCGGGAGTTATTTAACCAGTCCCGATGCTTTATTTATCGAGTTACCGGATAGGGTAGAAGATGCGGAAGGAAAGGTGTATTCTGGGCCGGGAAGTCGCGTAATGAATGCGGTTTTGCGGGGAAACAGACAGGAAATGTTTCCGCAGAAATGGGAGATTCCTCCGGGGGGGACGGTGATGTTAATGAATGCGCCGATTCCGGTGGGAACGGTGGTGCCTTCTTCTAATGCGCGATCGACGATGATGCGGTTGTCGAGTAGTGGTTATGTCTATTTGGCAAATTTAGCGATGCGATCGCCCTTGACGGATGATGGCAAAGAACGCGCACCTACTTTAGTAGAATGGCAGCGATTGTTAGAAAATGGTGGGTTTGCAGGGCCGCGAGATACGCCGCCGACTTCTCTGGATCCGAGCAATATCGATGTGGTGTTCGGGCGCGTGGCGGGGGTGGCGCAGGGGTCGCAGTGGCGATCGCATCTCACTGATGACCCGAATTCGGAAACTCTCACAATTCCGCCTCTGGGTCAAGCGTTTGCCTATGCGTTGAGTACGGTACATCGCATTACTTTGGGAACGGGGCAGATACAAAGTGCGCCAATGCTGGCACGATATCCCGATACGGCCTATTTCGCTCATGCTAATTATGGGATAGAATACAATTTGAGCTTGCCATTGTACAATTCTAGCGATCGAGCGCAGACGGTGAGGTTAGAGTTTTCGTCACCGTTGAAGGAAGATGAGGATATGGATGCACTGTTATTCTTCAATCCGCGCGATCGGCAAGTGTTCTTTCGCGGGACGATCCGAGTGCGCTATCCCGATGAAAAAGGCGTCACTCAGACGCGCTATCTGCATTTGGTACAGCGACGGGGACAACAGGGAGAACCGTTGTTGACCCTGACTCTACCACCGGGCGATCGGCGTTTGGTTGAGGTGGATTTTCTCTATCCTCCCGATGCGACCCCACCGCAAGTGCTGACGGTGAGAACGGTGGCAAGTCCGAATTAATTGGGGTGGGTTTGAGGCGATCGCTCCCAAATCAAATCCCACACTTATCCCGAATTCATTACAATTTTACAAATCTTTTATGTACTGGACAGTGAAAAGTTCTGTATAGCCCCTCGGGGGTCGCTTGTGGGGCCTCAAAAAAAATGGACCGGCATAAAACCAGTCCATAAGTCATACTGGTAAGTGTTCTACGCTTAACCAGTGTTACCATTATGCACCCAAAAAAACGAATTGAGGAAATACTCCAAAGTAATAGGCCCGCATTCAGCCGTGAGGCCGCCTTTGAATGGTTCGTGATTATCGTTTGGGGTATCCTGTTATGCAATCGGTCCCCAGCCATCACCAGTTATCTGAATGCAGTGGGACTGGGTGAATATTACTACGACCAAGCTCTCCATTGGTTTCACGCCACCAGTTGGATTAGGGGTCGAGAATGGAGTCGCCTCCATCCCCTCCCATTCAGAACCGTGCATGAGACTTTCACCTCACACGGCTCCTGGCTTACTATCCCTTGTCTAGGGTGCTGTTAGACCCGTCGAGGCGGGTTTTAACATCGTGACAATGGCGATGCAATAATTGGAGGTTGGAGTAATAATCTTTCCCCCCTTTTGCCTTGGGTTGGATATGGTCTATCTCCAACAGGTCTTCACTTGTGAAATACTGTCCACAGTGTGTGCATCTACCTTTTTGACGTTTCATGAGTGTCGTTACTTTGGTTGGAATTCCTCCATAGCCGTTGCTCATGCGCTTGGTCCAATAAGTCCAATCTCCATCATAAGGGGATTTGGCCCCTTTGACTTTGATGTGTCTTTTGATGAGGGTCTCAGCGTGGGTAATCATTCTGAGGCC
>JAABSJ010000029.1 GCA_011390515.1 Oscillatoria sp. | reverse complement strand
CGAACTTAAGAAACGACTGAAGTCGTTACTACGAACTTAAGAAACGACTGAAGTCGTTACTACGAACTTAAGAAACGACTGAAGTTGTTACTACGAACAATTGAGAACCCGTCCAATCATCTCTCTTGTTCTTAGTGACAAACTCCGTCGTCTTTTGCATCTGTTGAGAGAGTATTCACTCTACCCTTCTATTAAACTATCCGGGTCAATGCCACGCGATCGCAGTAGTTGTTCCAGGCGATCGGCGCGTTCACGTTCCTTTTGTAACTGTTGTTGCGCGACCAATTCCCGTTCAGGGGGGGTGGGAATCCAATTTCCATCCAGATCACACCACCTTAACCAAAGGCGATCAATCCCGCTATAACTTCCTTTCCATAATCCCAACCCCAACTCTAAATCACTGATCCAAATTTGGGGTGTTTTGAGGGTAATTTCTTCATAAACCCCCCCCACTAACCGAAACCCTCTTAAATGATCACAGTAGCGATCAAAAACAACATAATAGGGAACCTGCAAAATCTGTTCGTAAACTTCCCATTTCGTTGGAGGTTTATCCGATTGGCGCGTGGTTTTCCCCAAATCTTCGTCTTCGGTTCCCGGTGAGAGTAATTCCACGACTACCTTTGGTGCAATTCCTTCTTGCCAGATTACATAACTCAGGCGCAAGTCGGTTCCGTCATAGAGTCTCGGAACTCCCACGACCCCAAACCAATCCGGTCGTTTATACCAATTCTGGTGATGAACATCATAATAAAGGTTCATGTCGCTGGCGCTAAAAGTCCGACTGCTGTCATATTTCGGCGAACAAAACGTCTGGCGCAATAGTTCCGGTTGTAGGTCGTGAAATTCGTCTGGCAATCCAGGTTCCTCCGGGTTTTCACTCGGTAAATCATACATCGTCGGTAGGGTTTCTCGGGGAGAAAGTGGGGGGTCACTTTGCTGAGTTGGATACTTAAACCGCATCAGATATTCCTCCAAATTTCTAGTTTTAGCTGTTTTTTAATGACGGGACAACTAGGACCAACCTAAATTTATTTTAGCCCTTTACTATGGTATCATATCCAGCCTTGACATTCGGGTTGATTGAATCTCGGGCTGGGAGAAGGGGCGCTAATTTTTATAGATCAATTGTGGAGAGCCGATCGCAATTTGATAACCAACCTGCCCTATAATCAGTATCGGTCTCTCTAAGTTCATGGTGCATGAAACCGAATGTTTTGACCGGATGCTGGATTTTGAGCAGTCTGGTGGGGGGATACCTGGCGATCGCCCCTTCTGCAATCGCTCAAATCGTCCCGGATGCGACCCTTCCTCAACCCACCACGGTGTTCACCGAGGGAAATACCCTAATTATTGAAGGAGGAACGGTCCGAGGTAACAATTTATTTCATAGTTTTGACCAGTTTTCCGTGCTCACGGGGGAAACTGCATTTTTTAATCATAATTTAACCCTAGAAAATATCTTTTCCCGCATCACCGGGAGTAATCCTTCTAATATTGATGGAATTCTGCAAACCAATGGTCCCGCTAATTTATTTTTAATCAATTCTAATGGAATTATTTTTGGACCGAACGCCCAACTGCAAATTGGCGGTTCATTTTTGGCCACCACTGCTAATGCCATTGCATTTGCTGATGGCAGTCTATTTAGTACAGATATTGCGGCAACTTCCCCGTTATTAACGATTAGCATTCCCACCGAACTGCAATTTGCTAATAATACAGGGCGAATTGTTAATCAGTCCCAGGCGAGTCCGGAACAATTTCCCAGCAATAGTATCGGAGCACCGTTAGGATTAGCCGTTTCCCCGGGACAGAGTTTAGGATTGGTGGGGGGAGAGGTTGTTTTAAATAATGGCAATCTCGCTGCCTTTGAAGGCCAGATTGAACTCGGGGGTGTGGTTGAGGGTTCGGTTAATTTAGTCCCAAATAATACCGGATTTTCCTTAGATTATCAGGCAGTCATTCAACCCGGTTCTATTCAACTGGTGAATAATTCTGTGGTGGATGCGAGTAGTTTGCCTCCTGGATTTCCTAACTCTCGTGGAGGTGGCGGTGGGATTCAAGTCCGAGGCGATCGCCTGCTTGTAGAAAATTCTGGCATCACAAGTAGTACCTATGGTTCTGCATCGGGACAAGATGTCAAAATTCAAGCGAACGAAATCGAAATGAGGGGATTTCTCCTCTTTCCAACGCCCCCGGATTCTCCGCCAAATGCCTTTGCTGCGGGTATTTTTAATCAAACTGAAGGGGAGGGAAATGCCGGTAACTTAACCCTGGAAACCAATCGTTTGACCCTCACCGATGGCGCACAAATTTTAACCAGTACCTATAGTGCCGGAAGAGGCGGAAATTTAGCCATTACCGCCCGTGAAATTGAAATTAGGGGATTTTCTCCGGTGGGTCCGAGTAGCTTGTTGAGTGGAGTGGAATTCAGACGAATTAACCCCATTCCTGCCACGGGAACTGCCGGGGATATCACGATTAATAGCGATCGCCTCATCCTCAGAGATGGGGCCACAATTTCGGCGGCCACTTTAGCGTTTGGCAATTCCGGAACAGTGACAATTAACAATACCGGATTATTAGAAATGACCGGCGGTGCAACGAACCCACGCGGTGAGTTTGCACCCACTCGAATTGCCACTTTTGTTGCACCCATTTCCACTGGACAAGCGGGAAATGTTAATGTGTCCACGGGACGGTTACTCATCGGCGATCGCGCGGAAATTACTGCGGTTACTCAAGGGGAAGTTCCAGGCGGCAATGTGATAATTAATGCCGGAAACATCACCCTACAAGAAGGAGGGCAAATTTCCGTTAGTACCCAAGCATTTGGACAGGGAGGAAGATTAACGGTCAACGTTGCCGAAACCCTAGAAATTATTGGCACAGATTCCACCGGATTTTCCAGTGGTTTATTTAGTCAATCCCAACCTTTTGTAGAGTTTACTCCCGACTCGCCCGAACCGATTTTAAACTTTAATACAGGGGGAAATGCGGGGAATATCGTTGTCTTTGCCAATCGGATTCTGCTGGGAGAAGGGGGAGCAATTTCTGCGGATACTTTCACCGACGGACAAGGCGGTTCAGTTACCCTGGAAACCTCCGAATTAGATATTTCTGGAAAGTCCAATTTTCCTCCGATTCAACCGTTACCCACCCAAGATGCTGATGGGTTATTACCCAGTCGGGTCACTGTGACAACCACGGGACCGGGTAATGCCGGAACGTTGAATATTGCTGCTGAACAAGTAAATATTTCTGAAGGGGCAAAGATTGCTGTTGATGCCCGTTTTGGTGGGGGTTCTGCCGGAAATTTGCAGGTAACAAGTTCTGAATTTACCCTCAATGCGGGCCGGTTTTCTGCGGAAACGGCCTCGGGAGAAGGAGGAAATTTGCAACTGCAAGCGGATACCATTTTGATGCGCGAAGGCAGTCAAATTTCTACGACTGCTGGGACTGCTAACTTGCCGGGAAATGGGGGAAATATTAATATCAATACGGAGATTATTGCTGCCTTGGAAAATAGCAATATTTCTGCCAATGCCTTTGAGGGGAGTGGGGGTGCGATCGCCATTGATGCACAAGCACTGTTTGGATTGACGACCCGAAACCGATCCGAATTAGACACCCTCTTCGATGGCGATTTAACGCAATTTGACCCCAGTTTGGACCTTCCCAATACCAGCGATATTACCGCCATTTCTCGCACGGATCCCGCCTTAAGCGGACAAGTTGACCTCACAACTCCCGACATCGACCCCAGTCGCGGTGTGGTGGAATTAGACAATAACATTGTAGATGTAGCAGCACTCATCGATCGCGACCCTTGTCGAATTGTCGAAAATAGCCAGTTTTTGGAAACCGGCAAAGGTGGCATTCCCCCCAGTCCCACGGATACTCTCACACCGAGTAACACCTGGGAAGATTGGCGATTCCTGGAAGGTGATGCACCCGGAAACTCTCTCGGGGAAAGGATTCAGAATCAAATCCCACCCCAGGTAATCCCCAGAATTGCCGCAACGGGAATCCGGATCGGCGATCGCGGGGAAGTCGAACTGATTGGATCGGAACCGGCGATCGCCTCCGTCTCACCTCTCTTGGCCGGCTGTCTCACCGCACAACAGCCCAAAACCTTAGCAGAAAATAGCACAAACCCTGAAACCCTCACCGTTGAAAAGTTTGAAGTCCAAAATAGTACCGCCATTCCCCCAGAACAACTGGCAACCCTCACCGACACTTATCGCGATCGCACCCTCACCTTTGCCGAACTCCAAGAAGCAGCAACAGCAATTTCCACCTGGTATCAGCAACAGGGGTATATCGGGTCTGGGGCCTTCATTCCGCCTCAAATCGTCCGCAATGGCGTCGTTGCCATCCAAGTGGTAGAAAACCGCCTGGAAGACATCCAAATCACCGGGAGTAATCGACTTAACGATTCCTATCGGTCCTATATTCGCAGTCGCCTGGGATTACAACCCGGAGATCTCGTCAATCCCGAAACCCTCTTAGAATCCCTCTACCTGCTGCAATTTGACCCGCGACTGGAAACCCTGACAGCAGAACTTGCCACCGGCATTGCACCGGATACCAGTTTACTCTCAGTCCGAGTGGAAAGTGCGAGATTTTTGACCCCCCAATTCACAATCGATAACGGGCGATCGCCCTCCGTCGGCAGTCTGCGTCGCCAAGCGCAACTCACCCAATACAATTTGTTAGGACTCGGTGACATTGCCAGCTTGAATTATGCCAATACCGATGGCAGTCAGGCGATCGACGTTAGCTATGCGGTCCCGTTGACTGCTAACAATAATACCCTCAGTTTTCGCTATAGCACAGGGGATAGTGAAATCATTGAACCCCCCTTTGATAGAGTTGATATTGAAGCGAATTCTCGCACCTACGAACTCAGCTATCGTCACCCTTTAATTCAACGAATTACTCCAACCAATCCTGAAGCATCTCTCATCAACGCCACGGATTTAATCCGGACAGAATTCGCCCTCGGATTAACCGCCTCCCGAAGGGAAAGTGAAACCTCCTTATTAGGGGTCAAATTCCCCCTCTCTCCTGGGGCCAATGAAAAGGGCGAAACCCGCGTTTCTGCCTTACGATTCTTTCAAGATGCCTTACGACAAGACTCCCGCCAAATCTTCGCCGCCCGGTCAGAATTTAGCTTAGGATTAACTGCATTTGATGCCACCCAAAATGACAACGGCCCCGATAGTCAATTCTTCTCCTGGCGAGGACAAGGACAGTGGGTCCGGCGCATCGGAGAACCGCGCCCCGGACAAGGAATGAATCCCTTATTTATTCTACGCGGTGACTTACAATTGTCCACCAGTTCTCTACTTCCCATAGAACAGTATAGCATTGGGGGATTTAACAGCGTCCGGGGCTATCGACAAGATGCCTTACTGGTGGATAATGGCGCATTTGCTTCCTTGGAATTTCAATATCCCATCCTCCAACTTCCCCAATGGCAAACCCGCTTACAAATCATTCCTTTTGCCGATTTAGGAGTCGGGTGGAATTGGGACAGTGACAATCGCCCCAATCCGGACCAGAATACTTTAATTTCTACCGGATTAGGGTTACAATTGCAAGTCTCCGATGCCTTGCAAGCGCGATTAGATTGGGGCATTCCGTTAGTTAACATTGATTCAAGAGATAGAACATGGCAAGAAAACGGGCTGTATTTTTCCGTGCGTTGGAATCCTTTTTAAACCGAGGATTTCGCCTGGTCTTATTAGGACTTTTGGGGTTTATCTTAACCCTGAGCTTTTCCCTGTGGAAAATAGCAGTTTCCTCTGCTATTCCGTCCCAAATCGTGGGACCTCTCCCCAAACCCCTCCCCTACGAGGGGAGGGGCTTTGATGCTCCCCCTTCCCTTGCAGGGAAGGGGGTTGGGGGGTTAGGTCTGGCTCAAGAGGGACCTCTCCCCAAACCCCTCCCCTACAAGGGGAGGGGCTTTCCGGCTCCCCCTTCCCTAAGAGGGAAGGGGGTTGGGGGGTTAGGTCTCTTTAAATCTGAAACAATTTCCAATAATATATCCCTCCTAGAACAGGGGCGAAATTGGTATGAACAAGGGCGCTATTCTGAAGCAGTGACTGCCTTCCAACAAGCGGCAGAACAGTATTCACAATTGGGGGATATTGTCAACCAATCTTTAGCCCTAAGTTCCCTATCTTTAACCTACCAAAAATTAGGAGAATGGGACGCGGCACAAACGGCTAGTACCCGCAGTTTGGAGGTATTAACAGCCCTTCCCAGAGACACAATGGCCCAAGCGGTTGCCTTGAATGTCCAGGGTCATTTACACCTAAATTTAGCTCAAGCAGAAGCAGCATTTCAAAGCTGGGAACAAGCGGCAGTCACCTATGGGAAATTGGGAGATAAACTGGGAGAACGGGGGGCGTTGCTGAATCAATCCCAAGCGTTAGAACAGATGGGATATTATCGGCGATCGTGCCAGACTTTGCTGCAAGTGGTGGGGGCCGAACATATTACCTGCGATCAGTTGGATGCTGCCGCTAATTTATCCCAAGTTTTGGCCAGTTTTGAAAGAGAAAGCAGCATAGAAATTCAGGGGACTGCTTTGCGTAGTTTGGGGAATGTGTTACGGGCGATCGGGCAATTAGAACAGTCCGAGAAACTGCTCACACAAAGTTTAGCTTTAGCGGGTCAAGTCAATTCTAATGCCCAACAAAGTTTGAGTCTCTTTTATTTAGCCAATACCCAATCTGCTTTCACCGAACAAAAACAAGATTATGGAGAATTACCGGCAGCTAAACGCTATCGAGAACAGGCAATTTTTTCTTATCAAAAAGCCCTCGTTACTACTCCTTTTCCCCGGGTAAAACTTTTAGCGCAGGTGAATCAACTCAGATTACTACTAGAGTCAAGAGATGCCAACACCACAGACCGAGAAATTCGCCAATTATTTGAGACAATTCAAGCACAACTGGCGGATATTCCCTTAAGTCAAACCCGAATTGATGCCCGACTCAACCTGGCCTGTAGTGTGATGCAGTGCAGTCAATTAATTCAGGGTGAATCCGTAGAAAATATCCCGGTTTCCCGAGAAGAAATAGAGACTCTTTTACAAACGGCCCTCACCGAAGCGGAAACCTTGGGAGATGTGCGCTTACAATCTGCTGCCTTGGGGTTATTGGGTCAATTCTATGAATATCAAGACTTAGCACAAGGGGCGAAAAACCGCCCATCTGCCAGTTGGGAAGAAGCAAATACCTTCACCGAGAAGGCATTAGCATTAGCAACGGAACGGAATGCTGCCGAGTTAAGATATCAGTGGCAGTGGCAACTGGGACGATTGCGGGCGGAAATTGGGGATTTGCGAGGGGCGATCGCCAACTACAGTGATGCGGTAACCACCCTGGATTTGCTCAGAAATGATTTGTTAACGGTGAATGCCGATGTGCAGTTTTCCTTTCGGGATAATGTCGAACCGATGTATCGGGGATTCGTGGATTTGCTGTTACAAACTGCCGATGAAAATCCCAGTAATCTGCAACAGGCGATTCAACTGATTGATGCACTGCAACTCGCGGAACTGGAAAACTTCCTGCAATGTAATCTCACGAATCCATATATTCAGGGAGAGGATGCATCGGAGCAACTTGCGCGATCGCTCAATGACATCACCCGAGATTCCGCCCTGATTTATCCAATTCTCTTACCCGATCGCATCGAAGTTCTGTTCAAATTACCCCATCAACCCTTATCCCGCCATACCACCGCCCTTTCTCGGGAAGAAGTGCGAAAAAATATTAAGACACTGCGCGAAAAGCTGGTCAAACCTTCTCCCTTAGAAGAGTTAATCCGATACTCAGGCCCTTTGTATCAAGGATTAATCGCCCCCATAGCATCCGCCTTAGACAGCAATCCTGATGTAAAAACCCTGGTATTTGTCCTCGATGGCGAACTCAGAAATATTCCCCTTGCCGTCTTGTACGATACCGCCAACCAGCAATATTTAATTGAAAAAAACTATGCATTGGCCCTCTTACCGAACCTGCAAATTTTTGACCTAGAAAAATCTTCCCAGCAACGCCAAGTCTTGGCAACTGGTGTCACCGATGGGTTAACCGTGGGAGAGAGAAACTTTGCCCCTCTGAATGTGCGCAACGAACTGGAAAACATTCGCAATCTGGTTGACACGCAAATTTTATTAAATGGTCAGTTCACCCCCAATCGATTACAACGGGCGTTAACAATTCAGCCCTTTTCGATTGTTCACATGGCAACTCATGGGAAATTCAGCTCAAATCCCGAGGAAACTTATATTTTAGTTTATGGGGACAATAGTGCTACAGGGGAATTAATTGGACCTAATGATTTGGAACGATTACTGCGCGATCGCAATGGCGAGACTTCCCTGGAATTACTGGTATTAAGTGCCTGTGAAACCGCCGATGGCGACAACCGCGCCACCTTGGGATTAGCAGGTTTAGCCCTCCGCGCCGGGACCACCAGCACCTTAGCAACACTCTGGCGCGTTCGTGATGACTCCACCATTCAACTCATGGAACAGTTTTATACGGAATTAATGCAGTCCGGCGTCACCAAAGCAGAGGCACTCCATCGCGCTCAAAAAGCGCTGTTAAAACTCCCAAATTATCGCAATCCCCGGTCCTGGGCTCCCTATATTTTAGTCGGAAATTGGCGGTAAATTAGAGAAACCCCTATGCCCCGCACCCTAAAGGGTGGGGCTATACGGACAAAGCCCGCCTGCGCGGGCTAAGAGAAAGCCCGCACCCTAAAGGGTGGGGCTATACGGACAAAGCCCGCCTGCGCGGGCTAAGAGAAAGCCCGCACCTAGACTGCAACTGCTTGACAACACCGCCTCAGAAGAAGTTATAATGTAGGTGCGGTCTAGTACACCGTTAGACAGCTTTAGGCCCTGGTAAAGACAGTACAAAAAGGTGATCTATGGGAACGACTCATTTCAAGGAATATCTAAAACTGACCCACTCAAAAATTTTTATAGATTTTTGTTTCAGGCGGTGAAGGACTTTATAGGTTGTGGCTACTGCGTTAGTCATCGTATAGGCAAGGGTACAATCCAGGTAGAATCTCCGAAATTATCTAAGCGTTTATGCCATTACCTTTTGTTATTCCGATAATCATAGCCTTTTCAGTAGTAGGAACTGCGAGCCTTTGCAAGTATGAGGACATTATTTACTTCTTGAAAGGAAAAAAAATTGCCGTTTTAGGTGCAAGAGCAGTTGGTAAAACAACTCTTTTAAAGTATCTAGAGAAAGGGATTTTGATTGAAAGGTATAAACAAACTCTCGACAAAGAAGAGGTAGAAAGAACAAGAGTTAAACTTGGGGACTTAGACATTCATCTCAGAAAAACTGACGACGTTTCAGGAGATATAGCTGCATATGGGGCATGGAAGAATTTGTTTGATGCATCTGATTTAATTTTCTATATTGTCCGAACAGATAAGTTGTTGAAGCGTGATCGAGCTACAGAGAAGCGTTGTGAGGAGGATTTGAAGCAAATCCAAGGGTGGATCAAAGAGTCTAAAAGAAGAAAGCAATTCTTTATCGTTGGAAACCATTGGAGTTCTGATCCTGAATTTAAGAGTCTTGGTGCTGACCAAATGGGAAATTATATTGATCGATTTAGGGCATTACCAGTAGTTAAGACGATGACTCAACTTGCTGGTGGGGCGGCTACAGTTAAAGTTGCTCTTGGCAGTTTAGCAACAGAAGGTGATGCAGACGTTTTGATTACAAGAATTTTTAAGCAGGTGGAGAAATGAAAAATTTATTTTTCTGGGCGCAAAGCCTTGATAATAAAGCTCCGGACTTAATTTGGGAAGATTCTGAAGAATTATCTGATCAACTGCGTCGGCAACAAGTTATTTCGGAAATCTATGAAGTTCGAGGGAGAAAAACAAAGTTACCTTCAGCTACCTCAGAGATTACAGTTCGTTTTAGTGATCCTAAATTTGTTGTAGAAGCTTTACCCACTGAAAAAGACCAGGCCAATCGTTCTGCCCCTATTGTAATTTATGGGGAATTGCCGGAAGAACTCTCTAACGAATGGATCGAGAGTAGTTGTACAAAAATTAGTGAGATTGTTTCTGATAAACTCAATCGTACTTTGAGTAAAGATGCAGTAACAGCGATACAAGGATGGTTTACTGAAATTTTGGAAGAAAAAAAAAAGAAGGTCGAGGTGCAACAGCAAACTATCAGTCTAGTCACCGTCTTTTTCGCTCCGTTGTTAATAGGCTGGCTGCTCCAAACCAAAGAGATTCAACTAAGTCTTTTACAGATGGCGGGATTAATCGCTTTAAACAATTTATTGGTGATGTCACTTCAGACTTTTTTAATCAACAGACCTCGCAGAAAAAACAGGACAATATAAATCAAGGACAGGACGAACGGAATTATTCCAAGCAAGAGTCTAAACAGATGAATCTCGATACCATTCCACCCAGAAAAAGAAGAGCTATTTTAGTTATTTACCCTGATGAATTAACTAGATTAGAGTACACCCCTCAAGGCAATGACCTTCTTCTCAATGAGCAAGTTCACCTTTTGGTTCTTACAGATAAAGTAGAAGATTCATTAGCTAATAAACTAGAAAGTAGTGGGCTGTTAGAAGCAGGTAGCTTACTCATTCAAAACCCTTATGATCCTTCAGATTATGCATCCCTTGATAAAGCATCTTCAACTTTTGCCTTAGCAAAATACTTCCATTTCACTACTTTATGTGGTTTACTAGGTGCGCGGGAAGTTACGGTGGAACAAATTGAGGTAAAAACTTCAAAGGGTAAACAATTGTTCAGGGGATCTGTCGATAGCCTGTATGCTAAAGGAAATATTGAAGGAAAAAACAAAACCTTTGAGGAAATGCGTAACAATATCAGAATTAAAAGTAGCTTTGATGGTGGACCACCAGATTTAGAGGCAGCCGATTTGCATCTTCGTCAATATAATCTGCTAAATGATATAGCAATGAAGTCGCTTATAGATCAAAGAAAGGGAAGTAATCCAATTAAGAGTCGGGAATTAACCTTAAGTCTTAGTGAGGAGTCTAGAAAAACTCTAAAAGTTATCTCTGACCTAAAAATACCAATCTATGGGGATCTACAGCCTCAATTGGAACAAGCGAAGAAGGAAACATATGAGTTTAGTTTAACAATTAAGGTTTATTTTTAGCTACTATAAACTAATAGATTTTAATTCAGCATAATTCCACTTTTATTCCCACAACCTTAAATGAAGTTGCCGGATGTTTGAAATATCAAGGTTCCCCCAAAACCTTTGAAGATATGGAAACTGCCATTCGCCACCGTATTCCTAAAGGGTGCGGGCTTTCTCCCCAGCCCGCGCAGGCGGGCTTCGTTCCTGTAGCCCCACCCTTTAGGGTGCGGGCTTTCTTAGCCCGCGCAGGCGGGCTTCGTTCCTGTAGCCCCACCCTTTAGGGTGCGGGCTTTCTCCCCAGCCCGCGCAGGCGGGCTTCGTTCGTATAGCCCCACCCTTTAGGGTGCGGGCTTTCTCCCCAGCCCGCGCAGGCGGGCTTCGTTCGTATAGCCCCACCCTTTAGGGTGCGGGGCTTTCTGCTCACCGCAGAAAAGGGGCTTGAATTAAATGCTCACGCCCGAGCATCTGTAACAGGGTTTCCCAACCATTTTGAAACGTCTGATTTTGGGGATTAGACGCATAAATCTGCCCAATATCCCGGACCGCATCATACCAAATTCCTTCCTTCATATAGGTCAAATAAGGCAAAATCGTGGTATTTTCTAACTGAACGGCCAACTCCTCCGTCATCGGTCGGCGATAAATCCAACCGTCCAGTTCTACATCGGGACCCTCATCGCGATTTTCTGAACAATAGGCAGTCAAATACCAGCGATAGGTTTGATTGACCTCTAAGGCATAATTGGGCTGTTCTGGAAGTTTAATCTGGAGAATACCAGGAGTTTCACCCAGAGGAATCGAGGTGCGATAAATCGTCCGGCGTTCCATTTCATCATAGAGAAAAAATTCCAGGGAACCCACGGTTTCCCGAGTATAGGGACTGTAAAAAAACCAGGTGGGATATTCAGCAAGGGTATGATCACTACCCCTGCCATGATTAATCGCCGTTAGGGGTTTATCCGTCGGAGGACAAACGGATTCGGGCCGAGTTGTAGCGGGTTCGGAATTTCCTTCCGGTGTTCCCCTATCCGGTGGATCGGGCAGTTGGGACAGGGGTTTTTGCCAGAGTTCAGTGCTGTTGGCAGCGGTTCCATTGCCGAGACTGACTAGGGAAACCATCAAGGGAATGCACAAGTAAATTAGCAGTTTTATCATGATTAACAGACCGGATAAAGTTATCAAAACTTACTCAAACGACTTGATTTTAGAAAGGGTCAAAAACGTCCAAATCAAAGTCTGAGCAACCAGGGTGAGTAGGGCCGGAACCAAAGGAATCCAACCCCCTTGAATTAAGAGCAACCAACATATTCCATATAAACCCAGAATTGCACCACTCATTGCCATCCATTGGTGGATGGGGTGAGGAAACAACCACAGGAGGAATCCGCCTAGGAATGACCATCCTAATATCCATAGCATATTCACCCATTGAGGCCACCACCAAATTAAAGGTCGCTGATTGGTTCCCGCTACAGTATCCTCAAATGCACTGATTAGCTGACTGACGACATGAGCGTGAATACTTAACTGGTTCACTTGCCCATAAGGGGTTAAGAATAATTTCTCGGCGATGGGGTCAGTGACGCCGATTAATACGACCTTGCCTGAGATTTTATCGGGTTTAAAGAAACGGGTTTCTTCTAGGACATCTTGGAATCTAATTTGGGGAGCCATCTGATTGGGATTGAGCGTATGGCGATAGCGAATCAAAATTTGACTGCCTTGACCATATCCTTTCAAGTTCTGATATCCTACTGTGCGATTGTCCAGGGCGGGAATTAAGAGAGAGCCAAATTTCCAATTTTCATCAGGGGTGTCGATAGGAACGGAGGAATGAGCGGCTTTTAAGTAGCGTTCAAATAATTGAATGGCCAAAGAATATTCAGTCTCACAATGGTTTGCTTGGGGAACCGGATTATCCCTTTTTGATAAAAGATAGCGCCGGAATTCTTGGGTATTCGTAATTTGGTTATCCCCATAGACGTCGATAAACCCGACCTGGTGTTTGGAATCGAGGAGACCGGGTAAAGGTTTGGTGCTTTTATCTAAATCATTGCCAAAATAGCAAACAGAAACTACCGGATGTTGATCCGAGTTGAGTTGGGTGAGCAGTGCTTGATGTCCCCCGGGATAATTAGCATTTTCTATCGGTTCCTCACGAGTAATATTAAGCCCGATCGCTGCTGGATGATACTGATTGATTTTGGCGATGACTTCTGCTAAAATAGCATCGGGTAAAGGATTGCCATACTGATTAATATCACGGGTATCCGCCCCGACAATTAAGAGTCGGTCATCCCTTTGTTCTAAGGGAAGAAGGCGCATTAAATGGTCAAAAACAGATAATTCCCAGGTTTGGAGTTTGCCATGCCATTGAGCGCTCAGGACGAACAGGGCGATCGCAAAACTTGCCGCTAATATGCGACCCAGTTTTTGCCAGATTCGAGTCGGCGATTTCTTCCTGGGAATAGGGGATATTTCGGGTGAAACTTCTGGCGGGGAGACAATGGGTTGCCGTTGGGATAACTCCGCCCAAGTCGGGGGCACTTCTGCCGGATTCTGACAGATAATCGGTAAGCTGCTACAACCGGGAAATTCGTGAAAGGATTCTAACTGGGTTTGCGATCGCCTCACTGCCGTATATAATGGCACACCGGCAGCATATTCCCTCAAAAACCCCTGGAAAAAACATTGAGCGACTGTATCCGGAACAGGTTCTTTCATCACAATCGCCACCGGCAAGTTCAATTTCGCCAGCTTTTGAGCTAATCCCAATCCATCACAAGAGTTGAAAATTGCCAGTTTCAATCCCCGACTAATCGCCAATTTTAATGCCTCTTGAAATTGCCGAAGTTCTAAACTTTGGGTCTGATTAATATAAAGAATTCCATCCCTTCCTTGGGTTTGACTATGACCGGAAAAACACAAAATATCCCATCCCTGCGCATCCCGGATTTTCTCAATTAATTCCCTCCCCGAAGGTTCATTCAAGGTTTCGACTTCCGCATCGGCCAGTTGCTTTAGGGCCATCCGGTCCGGTTCTAAATCCAGATTTTCTCCACTGCCAAACACTGCCAAAATTCGCACCGAATTCCCCGGTCTTTCCCCCCGGTTCAGCGCCTCCAGCTTTTGGTACTCAACAGGACTAAACCCAATTCCGAGCTCCTGCTTCTCTGGAGTCAGGGAGTCCAATTCTAATAAATTCCAGGCCAACCAGGGCAGTTTCCAGAGTTGAGAATCCGATTGAATCACCAGGCGAACGTCATCGGAATGTTTGCCTAAATAAAAGGTAATTTTTCGCTGGATCTGTTGCCATCCTGGATCGGTGCAGGACTCTAACCATCGGTCCATATTCTCTTCTAACAGCCGGATATAGTTTCGGCAAGCATCAAAATCAGAATCACGGGACTGATTGCTGGGGATATCATCAAATTCCCACCCGGAATCTGGGGCATTTCTGCCTTGATGAATTAAACTTCTAAAACGGGTCTGCCAATGGTGATAGAGGTCTTCTAACTGATGATCTGCCGGTAAATGACCCACTCGTTCGAGCAAGCATACCCCTTCCCAATCATTTCTAACTTGTAACCAAACGGTAAATCCTGGATTCACCTCACTGGAGACCAGTTTTAAAACAAGCGTAATTCCCATCGATCATTGCTCCCTGTTGGATAAACTGGACTTGGCCTGATTTAGGCGATAAAATCCTCCGTAATGCTAGATTCTTTTAGGGATACCCTGACTCGAAAGTGAGTACCGGGAGGCGGACTAAACCGCAATTGAATCAAGTTGTCTTGTCCTTGATCACTGCGATCGCTTCTCGATTCAGCTTCTCGGATCGTTTCTCCTGATGCAGACAGAACGCTTAATTTTAAATGGGGGGGTAACTTTCCCGAGGAAGTCGGTTGGACTTGCAGAAATATCCCCAATTTGTCGTTATTTTTGGGCATAATAGCGACAATTAGAGCAAGAGAATGACCTTGTAAATAGAGTCCAGAATCGAGGTATCGGGCTTTTTTGATCCCCGCTTGAGGATGTCCGGGACTAATTTTACCTAAACTGAGTGCCGCTTGCCAACGGGTTTCTTCTTCCCGGGCGGTATGCAACAATTGAGTTAAAGCTTTGATCGCATCGGGGTTGCCAAATCCCAGTTCCCCGAGCACTCCTGCGGCATGACGACGAGTTTGTTCTAATTCATGGGGTTGCAACAACCGAATCACTGGGGCGATCGCCTGAGTGGTCTCACTTGATCCGCGCACTGCGATCGGAGTCGGGGGGACAAACAATGCCTCAAACTGTTGCCAGACCCCGGAAATCGCTGCCAGTCCTTCCTCGGTTACCGGATGTAACCATTGTCTCAACTCCTGTAAAGGGTGATGTGAACTCACGTCCGGGACTTTCCCCATCCGGCGATCGCAGAGCTGTTGCCGCCAGTCCTGATTATCCAACAAAGCGGCCCAGGTTGCAAATGGAATGTCCTCATGCAGTCTCGGGGAATAAATCGAGGGATTGCCCAAAATTTCCACCCACTGTTTCGCCTCCCCTTCCGAGAGGGGTTCTAAAGGGGAAATCGGGTCTCGCATCTGGAGTCCCCGGGTAATTTCCATCACCGTTAACTCCGGAATTAAATCCGTCATTTCCAGGCGATAAATCCGAGAATTGGCATCATAATTTCCTTGTTGTTTCACCTGTTTATGGGTGACAAATCCAGGAATTTCTATCCAACAGTCCTCCTCATCTCCATCCAAACTGACAATAACCGGCAGATAATAATCCCCCACCCAATTGGGATGGTCTACCCACTCCTGGGGAACCTCCAAACAGTCCGACTCAATTTCATCCAGAGGAATCAGGATAAATCGGGTGATATCTAGTTCAATAGCCGTCCCATTGACCAATTCTAAACTCTGAATCATTTGGTCGGGGTTCGGGGTTAGACAAGGAGTGGTTAATCCTTCCTCCTTCGCCCAGTCTTCAAACCAGGGTAAGAGAGTTTTGAGGGTTAACCAATTGAGATAGGCTTGATAGCGAGTGAGGGTATTGGAGTGGCGATCGGCCATCTTCCAAGCCTGTTCTTGGTCATCTGGAGCAATTTTAAAGCGCATTCCTGCCGGATTTTTTTGACTTGAATGCTGAGTCCATACCTGATTTTTAAAGTTCATTTGCTTGTTCTCCTGAATCCGATTTTGGTAAATTTGTCAACCATTCCGCAAGCAATTGGGCGATTCTCTGGCGTTCAACTCGTCCTACGAGAAGCACATTCAGTCGTTGTGACAGATGTTGAATCAAGTAAGTTTCAAGTTGACAGATTCCTTCCCAAAATAAGTAATGCACCCTTTCTTCATCCAGTCCTACTCCCTGAGTCATCGGTTCCCGAGAGACTCGATGGTTGTAGTAAAGTTTCAAATTTTTCTGGATATCGGGAGAAAGTAAATTAAAGCCCTGATTGAGGATTTGTTCTAAGGCGGTTTTGTAAAACCCATAGAGCCATTTGTCTACATACTCATCTATCCATTTCTCTAGGGTAGTCAACAGAAAATTATGCAACTGAGTTTCCAGGTGACTCAGGCGAGATTCCACCTCAACCGCCGTCATTCCGAGGCGATCGCCAATTTGTGGGACTGTCAGATTCTGCCCATAGCGTAAGGACAAGAGTTCGCGGTCCTCAGCGTTCTTCAGAGTCTTGATGCCTTCTCCTAACGCTTGGGCAATCAAATCCGCCCGATTCGGGGCTGAAAAATTTTTCTCTAACCAGAATTGGACTGATTTAATCACCCCTTCTTTGGGCTGACTCAATTGAGTTAAAGCCGTCAAAAGACCGGTTCTATAACTCTTCAGTTTGCGGTTCACACTCGATTGATGAATCCCCCGCAACTCCCCAATTTGAGTCTGAGTCAGTCCGATGCCATATCTCAATAACAGAATCCGGTCTTTATCAATTAATACCGGGCGACCCCCTAGTTGAACTTCCAGAATACTGCGACATCCTTTCAGTTCCGTTTCAAATAACTCATGGATGCGTTTGAGCCGACTCCCGAGAGCATCCGAAACCTCTGCTTCAGACCTTTCCTCTAGGATAGCCTCTGCCGATTCAGTTGCGGGGTCGGGTATTTCTAGCCCCTGTTTTTCCTCAAGCTCATCAATTGAATCAATCTGATTTTCCCGGACTCTTTTATGTTTTAAAGCCTTCAGACAACAGTGCATCCAAGATTCAATCTGTTCCGGATTGCTGGGCGGATTGGCAGCCACTTCAGGCAATGCAGAAGGTGACAGTCTGCGGGCATTATAAAACTTAGCGGTTTCGGCAAAATCTTCCGATTGGGGGGCGGGCCAAATTTCCCCGAGTTTTCGGCCTCCGCCATTAATCCGCTGGGCCATATAAATTTTTTTAAATAATTTCCGGGCTAATAACAGTTGGGAAATTCGAGTGGTTCCGAGGGCAACGGATTCTAAAGCCTGGGCAATTTCATAGTCCGGGGCTTTACAGAGTAACCGCCAGGAAGAGTAACGACCCACATCGGTTTCCGATTTAATGTTTCGGATTAAAACCGATTGTAAATAGGTGGAAAATCGGGCGGGTCCATTGGGTTGATATTTTCTTAAAATATCGGCTAATTTATCCGGTTTTTGCAGCCAGAGTCGGGCGATGGTCAATGCATCTTCCCATAAGATTTGAGAATGCTCATGGGCGATGGTCCGGGCCGCTTGGTGGCAAATCGGTTCATAATAACTGGCTAAATGCTGGAAGGCCAATTGCTGGCGATCGGGGGGTTCCCACCCTTGGGACGGGAGGGAATCGAGGGCCAGGGCGATCCAGAACTGTTCTAATCCGGTTCCATCGTCCCGGCGATCGCACAACTGGGCAAAGGTCGGGTCTTGGGCTGTATATAACTGAATATTGCGCCGTAAACGCGGTTCAGTGGTCCATTCCAGCAACCAGCGCCCCCCTTGGTGATTTAACCGCAGATAGGTACAAAATTGCTTCAGGGCCGGGGAACGCCGGGGTGGCGTGGGAATCGGGTTGGGGTTCGATGGATTTAACATTCTCGTTCTCGGTTCGCGAATCGTGAGCTCACGGAAATCCGTCGTTTCTGGGTTCTAAAGATTTACTAGGGTAGTCCATCGCCAATTATGCAAAAATCCCCCACATCGCCACATTCCCCTTGAAAAATTCGGTTTCTGCACCGGATTGATGGCGGATTGGCAGCGATTGGATGAGGAAACTCCCTTGAAGGGTTCTGATACGGAATCCGGTTGTCAAAGGTCTGTAAAAACCCGCACCCTGAAGGGTGGGGCTATACGGACGAAGCCCGCCTGCGCGGGCTAAAAGGGAAAACCGACTTTTACCAACCGGATTTGGTATGAAAGGGAAGACTGATCCGTTGCCGAGGGGACGACTCTGCATATTTTTGAGCCATTCATCCTAATAAAGCTGTTAGAGGATTGCAAAATATAAATCCTCCAAACGTTGCACTGGAAGGAAGGTAGGTGTCGGAGTAAATGCTTGCGCCCCAGGGCGCAAGCATTGCGCCCCTACATTGACGGGGCTATTCCGTTGAGCAGTCACTACGAACGTTTTGGAGATTTTATTTTTTGGAGTTCCCTTAGAGGGCGATCGCCCCTTGAGGTGGAGTGGCGATCGCCCCCCAGGAGTCACCCGGGCTGATATTGAAGGCCCTACCGCGATCGGAATCGTTAATGGGAGGATGGCATCTAATGAGGTTCTATGGGTTCCAATGGCTGTTCGGTAAACTGTTTTTTCCCCTCCGCAACAGCAGGAGTGCTCAAGGGGTTGAGATTGCACCAGAAATGGTCGCCGAAGAGTTTAACAAATGGGCGATCGTGGATGAAACCATTGTTCCCTATTTGGGGGGACGGGTCCGGTTTCAAAATTCTTGGTGGCCTGCCTTCTGTCCACATCATGTTACCCTAGGTCCCGGTGAAGTGGTTTCTGTGGTGGGACGGCATAATATTACGTTGCTGGTTGAACCGATTGGGGCGTCTTTAACCAAGGGGGGAACGACTGAAGTCGTTACTACGAACTTGGAGAAGAACGACTGAAGTCGTTACTACGAACTTGGAGAAGAACGACTGAAGTCGTTACTACGAACTTGGAGAAGAACGACTGAAGTCGTTACTACGAACTTGGAGAAGAACGACTGAAGTCGTTACTACGAACTGGGAGAAGAACGACTGAAGTCGTTACTACGAACTTGGAGAAGAACGACTAAAGTCGTTACTAGACCTCTTGCATAAATCTCTTAAGCCCCCCTTTTTAAGGGGGGTTGGGGGGATTAATCCGGAATTTTGCAAGAGGTCTACTACGAACATCGGAGAAGAACGACAGCAAGTCGTTACTACGAACTGGCGGATGGGGAGGGGACGACTGAAGTTGTTACTACAAACTGGCGGACGGGGAGGGGAGGGAGGCGATCGCGATCGCCTCTGGGGTTGATTTGGATCTCCTAGTCCGGTGATGATTATCTTAGGGTTGGACCTGTGATCATCACGGGTTTATTTTGAATCAGTGGTTAGATTAGAGCTAGAACATCAAAAGGATTGATGGATGTCACCTTTTAATCCTTTGACCTGTAGGAGGGACTCAAAATGCTCGGAATGTTCTGGATGGCTCTGATCACCAGTTTAACGGCCTGGTTTTGTTATATGAATACCTCGGAAGAAATTCCCCGAATTCTGGCGATCGCAGTCGGTATGCTGGGGCTTGGCTGCGATCTAGTGATTGCCCCTTGGCCAATTCAACTCTCCCTCGTTTTCTTCATTCTCTATTGGACTCGCCATGTTTCTCCCCCACCCACAAAAGCCAGCTAACTTCCCCTCTATTGCCACCTCGAAATAGTCTGATTCTTTTCTAACTCTTTTGTCCAATTGGTGTCGGGGAATCCCGGGATAGAGGTTCTGCTTCTTCTGTGTTCGAGAACCCGATGACATTTCAAACCCTATATTGAAATAAAAATAGAGCGAGATGGGCTGAATGTGATTTACAATACGGGACCGGCCTGGGAAAGATGATAGGGTCATCGTGGATTCAAGTTTGAACCCATCCCTTCTGCACCCTGCTCCATCGATGAAGATTGAGGAGATATTCCCCATGTATCTACTACCCTTATTATTGGCCGTTACCGCGCTCTGGTTATTGCATAAGACCTCTGAGGACATTTACACAATTTTAGCGGGAGGAAGTGCTGGAATTTTGTTGATTTGGGGATTGGCTTTAGCCCCCTGGTTCGTCCAACTCGGCAGTGTGATTTTGGTGTTAAGTTTAGAACGGATGTATTTAATCAAAACCGACTAATAAGCTGGGTTGAGGTGGATAAAATAGGGTTGGTGTTGGCTGAAACAACCTATAATAAATGGGCTGAAACTGCCAAGATGTTTGGCGAAGATTTTCAGAAAATATCAGCTTGGAGAGTTTGAACAGAGTTGGGAAACCGATCACTTCAGAGAATTCCAAATCATTAAAACCAACTTGAATACTGCTCAGGACAAGGCCAAGGCACTATGCCTGTTTATCTTTCTCGGAAATGGCTGATCAGATTGCCCTCCAGTGAAGAGAATTGGCTGGCTGGTAACCGATAGGGATCGGCGATCGCCCGTTGAGTTTAGAGGGCTTTAGGGATAAAGGCGGATGGAGTACCTTCCGGGCGATCGCCTTTCAGGTGAGGGATGAACAGCAGGATAGAGAATATATAGCGCAAAAGTTGATGCTTTTGGGGTGGAAAAAGCTATCATTAAAGATAAATCAAGTAAATATTCAACTAAACCAACAGCGGCGATCGCACTCAAGAGCAACCCTCACGGTCTGACGCCCCACCCGTCCTCAGTTCTGAGGATCTTCAGGAACCACCTAAGCGCCAGCCAACCCCTTGCAGCAAACAGTGCTTAACCGGCTTAAGTTTGGGGAATAATCTCAGTAAGCATATTAAAATCAACCAGCCATGACAAACTTCGCATCACAACGGCGTGCTCTAGTTGTCCAGAATGCGTTTTCTCCCTTCGGCAATAAGCTGATTCAAGCGGGCTATGCCGATCGCGAACAAGTTCAACGCGCCCACATCGAAAGTCGGAAATCCGGCAAGCCTCTCACCGAGGTCCTCGAAGCGATTACCGGAAAGCAACTGCCTCCAGAGTTGCTCAGGCAGTTCAAAAAACAACAGCTTTTTGAACTGAAAATTATCTACGGCGTGGAAGCATTGGATCCCGAAATCACCGAACTGTCACCGGAACAACTCGGTCCACTCCTAGAGACCTTGCTTCCCCTAGAAAGTTGCCGTCGCCATCGCATCCTGCCCATCTCCCGCAACGAGGGCGACTCCCCGTCAGTGTCCGTAGCAATGGTCGATCCAGATAACTTAGAAGCCCTGGACGACTTGGGCCGCATCCTCAGACCCCAGGGACTGAGACTACGCCGACTGGTAATTACACCCGAAGACTATAACAGCTTACTCAATCAATATTCTGACGAAAAGGCCAAAGAACAACAGGCCAAAGCCGAACAAGCGAATAAACTTGATTTAAGCCTCAACGATGACCTCTTCAAAGGAGGCGATGAGGAATCCCTGATTGACGCCCCAGACGAAGATGAAGACATGAACCTGGATGCGGCGTTGCGAGGGGCCAACGACGCACCCATTATTAACACCGTTAATAAAATCTTAGCCAAAGCTCTCTCCGATGGCGTCTCCGATATCCACGTCGAACCCCAGGAAGAGTTTCTCCGAGTGCGGATGCGCAAAGACGGGGTACTCCAAGAGTTTGCCCGGTTACCCAGTAAAATTACAAATGCCTTGACCTCTCGGTTCAAAATTATTTCCGACATGGATATTGCCGAACGTCGGAATGCCCAGGATGGACGGATTCGACGCATCTTCCAGGGACGTACCGTGGACTTCCGGGTAAACTGTCTGCCGTCGCGGTATGGCGAAAAACTCTGCTTACGGATTTTGGACAACTCCTCCACCCAGTTGGGGTTAGATAAGTTAATTTCCAATCCGGAGAGTTTGGCCCTAGTCCGGGAAATGGCCAGTCGTCCGTTTGGCCTGATTTTGGTGACGGGACCCACGGGTTCGGGGAAATCCACCTCCCTGTATTCGGTGTTAGCGGAACGAAACGACCCAGCGGTGAATATTTCCACCGCAGAAGACCCGATTGAATATGCCTTGCCGGGGATTACCCAATGTCAGGTGATTCGGGCCAAAGGATTGGACTTTACCAACTTGTTGCGGGCGTTCATGCGGCAAGACCCGGACATCATTCTGGTGGGTGAAACCCGGGATAAAGAAACGGCGAAAACGGCTATTGAAGCGGCCTTGACGGGTCACTTAGTGTTAACCACCCTGCATACCAACGACGCAGCAGGGGCGATCGCCCGGTTAGATGAAATGGGGGTTGAACCCTTCATGGTCGCCGGTTCTCTGATTGGGGTATTGGCCCAACGCTTGATGCGGCGGGTCTGTGGCGAATGTCGCATCGCCTACACCCCCACTCCCGAAGAACTCGGTCGCTTTGGACTCTCCGTTTCTGGGGAAAATAATGTCACCTTCTATAAAGCCAACGCCGTTCCCCCAGCAGAGCGCAAAGCTGCCCAAGACGCCGGGACTTTATGTCAGAAATGTGGGGGCGGTGGCTATAAAGGCCGGGTTGGGGTCTATGAAGTCCTCAAAAACACTGAAAATCTGCAAATGTTAATCTCTCAAGGCGCTCCCACCGAGCGAATTAAGGAAGCCGCTGTAGAAGAGGGGATGGTGACCCTACTCGCCTATAGTCTGAATCTGGTTCGGGAAGGTAGTACCACCTTTGAAGAGGTTGAGCGGGTGACCTTTACCGACTCCGGTTTGGAAGCAGAACTCAAAGCCAAACGCAAGACGGGTCTAACTTGTAAGGCTTGCGGGGCCGGATTGCAGCAAGAGTGGCTGGATTGTCTGTACTGCTTAACCCCACGCTTCCAACAAGAGTAAGGCGATCGCGGCCTAACTTTCCACGGCAATTTACTTTCAATACAATCTAAACAGAGATTATCGGAGAAAACGCGACTATGGCAGGTCTGGTCATTGAAGATATTATGGAGTCCCTGGTTGAACAAGGGGGTTCAGACATCCACATCCAAGCCGGTGCACCCATTTTCTTCCGCATCAGCGGGAAACTAACTCCTCAGGTCCAATTTGGGGAAAGTCTCGCCCCGGAAGATTGTCAGCAAGTCATCTTCCAAATGCTCAATAACCAACAACGCAAAACGTTGGAGCAGAACTGGGATTTAGACTGCGCTTACGGGGTCAAAGGCTTGGCCCGGTTCCGGGTGAACGTTTATCGGGAACGGGGTTGCTGGGCCTCTTGTTTGCGGGCCTTGGGTTCCACCATTCCCAATGCGGATAAGTTAGGGGTTCCCCAGGTGATCCGGGAAATGACTGAGCGCCCTCGGGGGCTATTGTTGGTCACGGGTCAAACGGGTTCGGGAAAAACCACCACGATGGCCGCATTGCTGGATCTGGTGAACCGCACCCGCGCCGAACATATCCTCACGGTGGAAGACCCGATTGAGTATGTGTTTCCCAATATCAAGAGCTTATTCCACCAACGGCAAAAAGGGGAAGACACCAAGAGCTTTGCGAACGCCCTCAAAGGAGCCCTGCGCCAAGACCCGGATATTATTCTAGTGGGGGAAATGCGGGACTTTGAAACGATTTCTCTGGCGGTGTCTGCCGCAGAAACAGGTCACTTGGTCACCGGGACTCTGCACACCAACTCGGCAGCAGGGACCGTAGACCGGATGCTGGATGTGTTTCCTCCAGAAGTTAAATCCCAAATTCGCGCCCAGATGGGGATTTCGTTAATCGGGATTTGCAGTCAAAACTTGGTTCCCAAGCTGGGCGGAGGTCGGGTCTGCGCCCAGGAGATTCTTGTCAATAATGCTGCTATTGGCAACTTAATCAAAGAAGGTAAGACGGCGCAGATTTACTCCATGATCCAAACCGGGGGTCGCTTGGGAATGCAGACGATGGAAATGGCTCTGGCTAAACATTACAAAGATGGCAAGATCTCTTGGGATGCGGCCATGAGTAAAGCGGTGAAAGCCGATGAACTGGAACGGTTGATCGGACCCTCACCGGCCCTCACCAATGCACCGGCTGGTCGCTAATTGGGTTGGCCGGATATTGGGGGGGAGTGCGTCAATCCCTCCCCCTCAATCTTTCCGATCTTCCCAGGCAACCCTCCATCCAGAGCGCCGGTTGTTACGATGGAATCAGCCCTTACTTTAGAAATTTACTGATGCTTCGAGTTTTTCCATCCCTGCACTCTCTCAAGATATCCCGAACAGGAGGTTAATCATGGCAACAAACGTTATTACAACTGAAGAAAAAAAGAAAGGCTTTGATTTTGCCGCATTGGAAGAAAATCTCAATGTGGCAATGGCTAAAATGACGGTGAAAGACAAAGCCGTTTTTTCCCGTCAGTTAGCCGTAATGTTTAACTCCGGTGTGGCGTTAATGAAGGCGATCGCCATGCTGGGGGAAACCTCAGATAATGCTAAATTAAAAAAGGCCCTGCGGCAGATTAAAGGAGAACTGGAAACCGGGGTTCCGCTTTCTGAGGCGATGTCCAAATTCCCCGATATCTTTGATGACCTCTACTGTGCAATGGTCGAGTCCGGAGAAATTGGGGGGGTGCTTGACATGGTGCTCAACCGTCTCGCCATTTCTTTAGAAAAATCCGCCAAAATTCAAAACCACATCAAATCCGCCTCCGCCTATCCGAAAGCAGTGGGAAGCATTGCGATTATCGTGTTTTTTGCGATGACCACCTTTCTGCTGCCGACCTTTGCTGGCATTTTCGAGGAATTGGGTGCAGAGTTACCCATGTTTACTCAAATTATGCTGGGAATCAGTGAGTTTACTCGGACGCCGATTAAAATCGGTTCCTTGATTGTCTGCCTTTTCCTCTTGGTGACTGCCTACAAAGCATTTTATAAAACTCCCCAGGGTCGCTTAATCTGCGATCGGATGTACTTGAATCTCCCGGTCATTGGTCCGTTAATTAAACTTACTGCGGTGGCTCGTTTCTGTGGCACCTTTTCCATGTTAACGGGCGCAGGCGTTCCTATGCTCAGTTCCTTTGACATTGTGGCCCGTACTGCCGGAAATCAGGTGATTTCTAATGCCATTAGTAATGGTAAAGCCGAGGTGGAACAAGGGGGGAGCTTAACGGAAGCATTTGAGCGGGAAAACATCTTTCCGGCAATGGCCCTTTCCATGATGCGAATTGGAGAAGAAACCGGGGAACTGGACAAGATGCTGTCCAAAGTTGCCGATTTTTATGAAGATGAAGTGGAACAAGCAGTCAAAGGTCTCACCAGTACCCTGGAACCGATTATGATGGTGGGGATTGCGGCAATGGTGGGTTCGATTTTGATGTCTATGTATCTGCCTATGTTTGCTGTGTTTGACCAACTCGGATAAACCGAGAGGGATGAGCTGGATTGGCGAACCGATTCCTGAGAGCGAAATGCCAAGAACTAGCGGGGTTGATTACAAATTTCCCCCGCTTTCAATCGGATTTGGGTTTCTTGATACGGCTCATTGACTGGAATGCCGACTCAGTTTAGGTCAATCCAGAAGTTGAAACCTCTTGAAAAATTATGTCTCTTAAACAATACCATTACGAACAGTTACTCGCTGACTATAGCAATCGGGCTAGTGCGATCGCCCTGTTGCGGCAGTATCGAACCTATTTGGAAATGATTCCAAGTATGCGCCGTCCCCAGGAAAGTGTTATCCCAATTCCTTTGCCGAATATCCGCATTCGGGAAACGATTTCTTCCCATTCGGTGACTGGATTGAAGGCCAATTCTGGGGATGTGATTTCTTTACCCTGTGATGTCGCCATTCTGATGTGTGACCCGGATTGGAAGGTGAAAATGGGGGTGGAAATCTTTGTGTTTATTCATCGCCCGGAAGAAGATTTTTCCGATTTACTTCGCCGCTGGCGACAAACTCAAATGTGGTTGTCTCACGCTTATGAGTGGTTAATGCCTCTACGGTATCAATACATCATTGGGGAAGGGTCGGATACGATTTATCCCTTGTTTGTGGTGTTTGATGACACGGCAGATCGCATTAAACGCGGCTTAAAAGGGGCTTCTCTACCCTTCGTGGTGCAAAACCTCAGTGGGTTAATTGACGAGGAGGAACCCTTGGAGAAAACAGAAGATCTTTTCATGTTCCAGGAAGAAAACCCCATTGAAGAATAGGGGTTACGGTCTTTCCCCTGAAGTTCTCCCGTGATGCGCTGGGGTTTTCGGGGGTGATCAAGGCTTGGGAACTGACATCGGCGATCGCCTATTAATGGCTATCCTCTCTCTTCAGTTCAGTGAACTATATTACCCGATAATTGCCAAATTGTCAAGAAATTTCTCAAGCATGGCGGAGCGTGGCATAATGACACCACCACCGGAGCGATCGCCTTTGAGCATCAAGCGCATCCAGGCGGCATACCCCTCTTCTGGCAGTCCGGCGATCTCCCAAAAAATGCCAGTTTTTAAAGTGGCACAGGGTTGCTTGGAGTCCACCGGATTAGCAATAGGATAAAGCCAAACAAGCTCACAACAAGCTTGAGTGTTTACCACTCTGAACATCAGAGATTGAGGGTGTTTATTATGAACAAATTACCTACCCAAGAAGACACGGCTGCCTGGATGATTCAAGTTTGGGTTTCCTTTGCGATCGCCTTAGTCGCTACTGGAGTCGGAATCGTTAACTTACCCGTCACCAATTGGGTCAAAGGCTACATGGGAATGGGCGTTCTCTTCACCGTCGGATCAACCTTTAGCCTCTCCAAAACCGTGCGCGATCGCCATGAAGCCGAAAAACTCACATCAAAAGTAGAAGAAGCCCGCGTCGAACGCATCCTCGCTGAACATAACCCCTTAAAATAAACCCAAAAAAGCCCCAACAGCAACAACCGGCGGGGGATCAATCCCCCGCCTCATAGCTAAAGTCGTCTAAAGACGACTGCAAGTCTTATGCTGTCTTATGCTGTGGTGTTTTCAGTCGGTTTCAACCGACTTGAGCTGTTAGGCGGGGGTTTGAACGATTGGCGGCCGGTTGTTGCAACTTCAGTCGTTCTCCAGATAGTTCGTAGTAACGACTTCAGTCGTTCTCCAGTTTGAGCCTTTCTGGAAAATCAGTCCGCTTCCTACCCCTTCAACAAACCAAAACAATAAAGTTTCGCCTCCTTGAAGTGAGTCAAGCGCACCCCTCTAGTCACGATTTGGCTTCTTTTTCTTCGACTTAGACACTTCTTTTTTCCGGCGAGTCCCCACAATGGAAACCGCCTGTTCCACCGGATAACCCACTCGGGGAATCACCTGAAACTGTCGCTCTTTTTCTAATTGTGTCAGTTCCGTGTAATCCACCCAGTGAATACAGTCCACTGGACAAGTGTCGATCGCCTCTTGAATCACATCCTCCGGGTCTCCGTCCTGACGAATCACCCGAGAACGTCCATAATCCTCCTCAATATAGAAGGTATTTCGCGCCACATGAGCGCAATGTTTGCAGCCAATGCAAGTCGGTTCGTCCACATAGACACCATTTTGTCGCAATGCGCCGCCTAACTCTGGCTCCAAACCTGAACGTTCCGGGGCATCCCGTAACGCGCCACCTAACTCCGGTTCGAGACCCGAACGGTCCGGAGTTTCGGGGGTTGAGAACTCAGAAAAATCCTCCATTAGCTTGCCCAACGTTGCAAGACAACCCGGATCGAACCATCCTGATTTTTTTCCTGTTCGGCAACTTGAAACCCTTGTTTCGCCGTTTCATTCACCACGGTGTGATAGGCATAGCGCTGGGTAACTTCATTCAAAAACCGATTCACCGTCCAAGGTTGCTGCCAATATTGCAAATCTGCAACCAGGGAATATTCTTCGCCGTTCCAAGCAAACCCGATGTCATACCCATTCTCTTGGGCGATCGCCACTTCGGCGTCATGGGTTAATCCTTTATAACCCCGAACCTCCGTCGGCCCGGATTTCCAGTCAATTCCCAACTCCGTTAACGCCGATTGCAACGAAGTCAGATTGCGAATTTGGGTCTTAATTTGGCTGAAATGTGACATAGTGATGACTCTCTTGTGCTGACAATTGTGAATCTAAAGGGACCAGAAACAATTAAATTGCAGATTTACAAAAATTTACCACTCACTCCAACTCGCCTGGGCGGTTGCAGTCTGGGACAGTTCTACCACTTGGGCAAAATGTTCTGAAGTCTTCTCCTGGACAAGGACCTGTCCCAGTTGGGCTTCGATCGCCGCTGTGACTTCTGCACAGGATGCACCGACAATGCCAGTGACTTTTTCCTGCACTCGACCATCGGGGTAGATGACAAATTCGAGTGTTTCCATGGGTTTGGTTTGCGTTGTAGGTGGTTGGAATTCATCCGTAGGCATCCCTAGCACCGCCAGTCATGCCTTTGGGTCAATTCGGGGATCCTAGACTGCCCAGCTTGGCCAGCCTTGTTACTTATTGTGACCAATCGAATTATATTGAGTCATACCTTAACAAAATTTATTACCGATTAGAGTAAATCACTCAATATTTGCTAAGTTTCCCCTAACTTGAGGGAGTCGTCAAGTGATCCCCGCCACCAAATCTTGAGGGGCTGCCTCTTGAGTCCCCGCCCTTCCCAACCCGCCTCCATCCCCGCCATTGCGCTACAGTCAGGCCGCTTTACCCCCTGCTAATCTAGGACCAACCGTCTGGAAACATTGACACAATTGATGCTCCCCCATAAAAATTTTGATAGCTCTGGCCCCAGTCCGGTCATTCATAATTCTTTACAAATCCCGGCGCATCTCACCCCAGAAACCGTGGTGCTGCTCAACTTCCGTTAGATAATAAAAATCTGTTTAATTCAAGGAATCCCCCATGAGTAACCTGCAAACCCCCCACTCCCCAACCCAAACCCCCCTCCGCATCGGTGTTCTGGGGTTTGGCGGCTTAGGACAAGCTGCCGCCCGGATCCTCGCCCCGAAACGCGAAACCCTCTGGGTAGCGGCTGCCGATAAACAAGGATACGCCTACAATTCCCAAGGCTTAAATCCTGATGCCTGCATCCGCACCTACCATCAACAGGGGTCCCTCGGCTATCTCGAACCCGGTGGCATCCTCAGCCAAGACAGCATCGCCGAATTAATTTCTCAAGCTGACGTGGATGGGTATTTCCTCGCCTTACCCAACCTCCCCAATACCTTTATGGCATCGGTGGCAAGACAATTTATCGAGTCCGGATGGCGCGGTGTCTTAGTGGATGCGCTCAAACGCACTAGCGCTGTTGAACAGTTACTCGAACTCCAGGAAGACTTACAAAAAGCCGGGATTACCTACATGACAGGCTGTGGTGCTACCCCCGGCTTATTAACGGCTGCTGCTGCTTTAGCCGCCCAAAGTTATGCGGAAGTCCACAGCGTGAAAATTACCTTTGGCGTCGGGATTGCCAACTGGGAAGCCTATCGCGCCACGATTCGCGAAGATATTGCCCATATTCCTGGTTATACCGTAGCTCAGGCGATGGCGATGAGCGATGCAGAAGTGGAAGCGTTGCTCGATCGCACCGATGGCAAATTGGCCTTGGAAAACATGGAACACGCCGATGATATTATGTTGGAATTGGCGGGAATTTGTTCGCGCGATCGCGTCACTGTGGGCGGGATTGTAGATACCCGCAATCCTCAAAAGCCGCTAAGTACCAATGTCCAAATTACAGGTCGCACCTTTGAGGGTAAAATCTCCACCCATACCTTTACCCTCGGGGATGAAACCAGTATGGCGGCGAATGTTTGCGGTCCTGCCTTTGGGTATTTGAAAGCAGGGGTGCGCTTGCATCAACGGGGGATTTACGGGTTGTTAACAGCGGCGGAAGTGATGCCGTTGTTTGTGCAGTAAGGTTGACTGAGGGACAGGTTTAGTCCGATGGGGCGATCGCCGGGTGAGTGGTGAAGTGCGATCGCCCCCGAGTCGGATTAAGTCAGGCGATCGGGGAGGGAACAGCTTCTGTCAACTCCTGGAACACTGCACCGCGATCGAGCAGGTCCTGTTTCGCCTCCTCCGAAAGCCCCATCACCTTCGACAAAATCGCCCCTTCTGCGATCGCGCCATTCAAATTCGCACCCCGCAAGCGAACCCGCACCAACTTGGCATGATTCAACTTCGCATCCACCATCATCGCCCGAAATAAGTTGGCACCTGTGAAATCCGTATAATGCAACGTGGCATAACTCAAGTCCGCACCTCCCAAATCCGCATCCGTGAGGTCCGCACCACTTAAATCCGCACCACTGAGATTCGCGCCGGTCAAATTTGCGCCAGTCAAATTGGCACCACTGAGATTCGCACAATAGAGATTGGCCCCGATCAGGGTAGACCGGAAAAAATCACACCCAATCAGTTTAGCCCGAAATAGATTCGCCCCAAACAAGCTCGTGCGAAAGAAGCTGACACCACTCAACTCCGCATTACTCAGCTCCGCCCGGAACAGGTCCGTATCGCGAAAATCTCGTTCTCCAGCGGCATACCGTTCTAGTAGTTCCTTAGCATCCATATTTTTAAGGGGGTTATTTTACACCTTACTCTTCTATTTTCTCAGAATAAGGCGGTTATTTGGCAAAGTTTAAGATTTGGCTAACAGTCTACCCTAATGTCAGCACCCCTGCGGCAAAATCGGCAACCAGCCGCTTATATCGCAACCACTGTACACCTAACAGAATTTCTTTGACGCGATATCCCCCTAAGACAGGAACAATCCATTCTTCGTTATCCATTAGTACATTTCCCTCATAAAGATTCAAAAATACTTGTCCCCCTGCTGTCTGGACTCTTCTTGGATATCCCACAGACAACCACCCCAAGTCCTCGGCTTCTTCGGCATTAATCAGCAGCCAATCGGTGAAACCTGTATCTAGAATTGCCCTGACTGGAGAATAGGTGTCATCTACAGCAATTAACCCAATATCAAAGACTAATTCTCCCTTTCTATTAAACTGCCCTGAAATCATACTTTGTAACAGGCTCCCGTTTCGTTGACGCAGTAGACTGCACATTGGGCATGGGGATATTTTGCACGGGCCTTCTCTTCTGCTACCCGGTCATTGGGATCGAGAAAATAGTCACCACTTTCTGGCTCTATAACCATAAACCAGTCGTAATAATCGTTGATTAAATCTGCTTTTGCTCGTTCAAATACTGCGTCACACCGTTCCATTAACTCTTCCAGTTCTGCCTCTAATTTAGCTATCTCTTCATGTGAGTGTTTGCTGTGAGATCCACCTTTAACGGGTCGGAGAGAGCGATGAGTTTTAGATAGTTTTTTCATGGGTTATTCTCCTACATCGGTTAATTTTCTATAGCAATCCTAAATCAGTTGTGACATTTTCTTCTGCCCTCTCCCGTTCTGGGAGAGGGGTTGGGGGCCGCCATCGTCTTCCACAATTGAGTTAGGACTGCTATAGCGACCCTAAATGAATTTGACATAAAGTTCGGCTCCCCTCTCCCGTTCTGGGAGAGGGGTTGGGGGCCGCCATCGTCTTCCACAATTGAGTTAGGACTGCTATATCTCTTATTTTAACTCCGTTCATAGAAAACTCTCCCGAAAATGAGTATAAAAGGGATTCCGTATGAAAAGATGCGCGATCGCAACTTTCATGCACTTGTCAATCAGTTATGCTTGTGGCGGATAAAATAGCGATCGCACCGACACCTACCCTAATGTCAGCACCCCTGTGGCAAAATTGGCAACCAGCCGTTTGAGTGCGATCGGCAGCAATTAAACCAATGTCAAAGACTAATTCTCCCTACTTCTAAAACTACTCTTCCGGTTCAATTCCCGCAGCCCGTAATTGAGCCGCTAATCGTTCCGCCCGTTGGCGTTCCTGTTCAGCCCGTTGGCGTTCCTGTTCAGCCTGTTGGCGTTCCTGTTCAATCCGTTCATTACGCCACAAGAGTAAATTGCCCGCTTCATCCCACCACCGTAGCCAGTATCCGGAACGATTTTCTCGTTGTCCTTCCCAGACTCCTAAAAATAGCTGCATTTCTGGTATCCAATAGCGGTTATCCTCATTGGCGTCTTCCAGTTGATACCGCTGATTTTCTCCTAACCGATACAGTGCTAATATCCCCTTCTCTAAGTCAAAAATGCCATAGTTTTGGACCAGCAAAATCTGCTCGTAGTAGAAGAATTTTCCCGGGGGATAGGTTGGTTTGATAGAATATTCTCCCCCTTCAGTTTCTGATAAAAACTCTAAAACGAGGGTGGGAATTTCACCTTGCAGTCGCGGGGTATAACTCCGCTCGACTTCCGAGCGTTTAACGGTAATATGGGGAATGTAGGCCCAATCGGGAGCTTTGACGACTATTTTGCCATTGAAGGTGGCACAAATGCCGTAATTAGTGGGAGTCAAGGCACTGTCAGGGAGTTTTCCCGCTAACTCCAAACTTTCGGTTAAGGCTGCCGCCAGAGTCGGTTGATTGATATTATCCACTGGGTCATCAGGCAGCACAAAATCATCGGGCAACTTTTCCCAGGTGATGGTGTAAGAGGGTGAGTTAGCTAACATGATGATTCCTGCCAGGGTAGGGTTCATTTATTACTATATCATGGCTCTGGGTCCGGTGTCTGGTCGGGGTGATTGATGAATTGAGGAATCGAAGGCAGTGCTTCTACAGAACTTTCAGCAAGCTTGGCACGAAGCGATGTCTGGACAAACTATCCCGATCGCCCAAGTTTGGGAAGGGATTGTCTGATTTACTCCGTTAAAACAGCAACGGGTATCGTTTTGCTCACAATTTATGCCAAATCTGAACAAGTCGATATTGCTACCGATGAGATTTGTCGTATTATTACAAGCTATGATCAGCAGGAGAGTGAAAGCACAGAAGATGCCTAGAGCGCTTTGGTGTGACCTGTTTCCCTCCTGCCACTTACCCTTAATTCCGGATTAATGAAACGACTGATTTCTTTGACGATTAGCTTGCTCATTCTGGCGGTTATCTACTGGAAAATTGATTTTCCCAGGTTGGTTCAGGTGTTCCAAAATTGCGATCGCCTCTGGATGGTGGTGAGTTTGGGCATGGTTGTCCCCCTGGTGGCGATTACCAGTTGGCGTTTACAACAGCTTGCACCAGCAAGTTCAGGGCTGGATTTTCCCGAGGCAAATCGGCTGATTCTCGCTTCTAGTGTGTTAAATATGGTATTACCCTCGAAAATGGGGGATATTGCTAAGGCTTATTTTATGCGCGATCGCGGACATTTGAGTGGTTCTTTGGCCCTCTCTTTAGTCGTGTTTGAAAAAGCCTGTGATTTGATGTCACTGCTATTATGGTGCGTTTTTGGCTTGCTCTTATATCCCGCGAAAGATGTTCTATTTTGGGCGATGACGACGGGGGTTAGTGTGGGATTAATCGTCGGGTTATTGTTGTTGAGTTCTCCTCGGTTTGCGCGGCTTTGTTTTGGAATTGCGGCCCGCTTTGCTCCAAAAAAGGTTAAAATCAAGCTGGACAAATTACGCTTTTCCTGGGGGGAAATGCACGATTACTTTTGGTGCGATCGCCGTCGGTTGGTGACGGTTACCCTTACTTCTATTTTCCTCTGGTTTTGCCATCTCTTACAAATTTGGTTTTTCATTCTCGCCCTCAATGCCTGGACGCCATTTTTAACCAACCTCGCCCTCTCTCCCTTAGCCATTCTCGCCGGGTTAATGCCCTTAACCTTTGCCGGAGTCGGAACCCGAGATGCTGCCTTAATTTTGTTTTATCAGCCCTATTTTGGAGAGGCAACGGGAGCAGCTTTGGGATTACTCTGTACCGCTCGTTATTTACTGCCAGCAATAGCAGGATTACCCTTTTTAGAGCGATATTTATCCACCCTCCGCACCCAAAATCGTTAGGGGTGGAGCAAACAATAAAATATCCAAAAACCCCGCACCCTAAAGGGTGGGGCTATACGGACGAAGCCCGCCTGCGCGGGCTAATCGAGTCTTGTTGGGTGCTTAACCTTCGGATGCTATAGCAATTGATTTTTGGGAATAACCTTGGGATTAATTCTGCCTGAAATAACTGTTTGTCAATTATGAATTATTTACGCAAATTCCTAACTGCCCCAATTTCCCATCGATTCAGTCCCATTGTTATCTTTTGGTTCAGTTTGAGCTTGACTTTTGCCACCTTTTATGGAATAATGGCACTGCAAAAAGCCTTTAGCGTTGAATATATGGTCCAGGATGATGCGAGGCAGCACGTCTTTTGGATGCAGCGATTTTTGGACCCGAATTTATTTCCTGGCGATTATATTGCGGATTATTTTCAATCTGTGGCTCCAGCAGGATATACGGCAGTTTATCGCGGAATGGCACTGTTAGGAATTGAGCCATTATTATTAAGTAAGTTGTTGCCGATCGCCCTCGCCATAATCACCACAATTTACTGTTTTGGGTTAACCTTACAATTGTTTCCTGTCCCATTGGCTGCATTTATCAGTAGTGTCTTGCTGAATCAAAGTCTCTGGATGAAATTTGATATAGTTTCCGCAACTCCCCGGGCTTTTTTATATCCCCTATTTGTAGGATTTCTCTATTATTTATCTCGAAATCAGTTAGTCGGCAGTTGTGTGGCGATCGCCCTGTTGGGACTCTTTTATCCCCAGTATGTTTTCATCGCTTCCGCCCTCTTCCTCTTGCGTCTAGTTTCTTGGCAATCCGGGCGGATTTCTCTCCCTCGCCATTGGCGGGATTATCTGTTTTCAGGAATCGGTTTAGCTGTAGCCTTTGCGGTAATGTTACCTTATGCCTTGAAAACCAATGAATATGGTCCGGTTTTAACCGCTGCTGACGCGGTGACTTCCCCGGAATTATGGCCTGGAGGACGCAACCCATTTTACCATGAAAACCCCTTTTATTTCTGGTTAATTGGAGAGCGATCGGGGATTCTTCCCCCTTTATTACCCCCGCTGATTTGGGTGGGAATTTTCTTCCCTTGGGTTTGTCGATATCCGTCCCGGTTTCCGTTAGTTTCTCAACTGTCTCCAGGATTGCAGTTATTAAGAAACCTGATGTTGGCGGCAGTCTTTATGTTTTTTGCGGCCCATTCTGTATTATTTAGGCTACATCTACCCAGCCGTTATATTGACCATAGTTTTAGGATTGTTTTAGCCGTAGCAACCGGAATTCTGATTGCAATTTTAATAGGTTGGGCATTGGATGTTTTAACGCCATTTTCAGGGCAGGGAAAACAGGTTATTGCAGCAGGCATGACCCTAGTTTTTACCGCTGCCTTAATTTTTTATCCCAACTATACCCCGAGTTTTCCTCGCACCAATTATCGTCCGGGTCCCTTGCCCGATTTGTATCAGTTTTTCCAACAGCAACCCCAGGATAGTTTAATCGCTTCTTTAAGCGGGGAAGCGAATAATTTGCCGACATTTTCCCATCGGTCTATTTTAGTAGGGCGAGAATATGCAATTCCCTATCATCAGGGATATTATCGCGAATTTAGTCAACGGATGAGGGATGTAATTCGCGCACAATATAGTGAGGAGGCGGCAGTGGTGCAAGGGGTGATTGAACAGTATGGTATCGACTTTTGGTTAATTGAGCAGTCGGCGTTTGAACCGGGGTATTTTGCCCGGAATCGGTGGTTGCAACAGTATCAACCGGAGGCGGAGCAGGCGATCGCCTCTTTGGAAGCGGGAAATCTGCCGTTTGTTGCGGAGGCGATCGCCCGTTGTACGGTGTTTAACACGGGAGATTTGTGGGTCGTCCAATCTCAGTGTATGATCAACGATTAAGAGTACATTGCCCCATCCACCGGGGTTAATTCCGTTCCCTTTACCCAACTTCACCCTCTTGTCTATGGCAATGCCAAATTTGCATCGATTTTTGACCGGCCCCTTGGAAAAATCTCCAAAATCTACCGTGATTTTTTGGCTGACTTTAACCTTAACCTTTGCTACAGTTTATGGGAGTTTGGTATTATACCAGGCGTTTAGTATCGACTATGTGGTCCAAGATGATGCGCGGCAGCACGTTTTTTGGATGCAGCGTTTTATCGACCCCGAATTGTTTCCCAATGATTGGATCGCCGATTATTTTCAATCCGTTGCACCCGCAGGATATACCGCCCTGTATTGGATTGTCGCCAAGCTGGGCATTTCTCCAATGCTGCTGCATAAACTCCTGCCTCCTGTGTTAGGATTAATCACAACGGTTTTCTGTTTTGGCATCACAATGGAACTGTTGCCAGTACCCATTGCCGGATTTATCAGTGGGTTATTGATTAATCATTATATCTGGATGCGGGATGATGTGGTTTCAGCAACTCCCGTGGCGTTTGTTTATCCCCTATTTACTGGATTTCTTTATTATTTATTGCGGCACAACCTCTGGGGAACAGGGGTATTCGTTGCCCTTTTGGGGTTATTTTATCCTCAATGTTTGTTGGTCGCTATTGGAGTTTTAATTTTACAATTTTTGCGTCTGACTGATTGGCGTCCTCATCAAAAGCAACCGAGAAAGCTGTATCAATTTTATGGCAGTTTATTCGGAATTGCCGCGATAGTTATTATCGCTTATATGTTTAAGTCCGATGATTACGGTCCCGTGATTACTGCTGCTGAAGCTAAAACTTTGCCGGAGTTTTTAAAGCGGGGTAAAAGTGAGTTTTTTAGCGAGGATTGGGGCCATTACTGGTTTACCGGACAACGGAGTGGAATGATGCCTCGGTTTGCCATAATTTCCCCACTAATTTTAGGAGGAATCTTACCGCTTCTACTCCGATTTCGTGGGGCTTTTCCTTTGTCGGTGCAGATAAAACAGGCAGGTATTTTGCTGGAGATTCTTCTGGCATCGTTAGGAATGTTTTTTCTATCTCATCTGCTGTTATTTGAATTACATTTACCCAGTCGGTACACGGAACATACCTTTAGGATTATCAGTGCGATCGCCGCTGGAATCACCGTCACCCTACTCATGGATGCACTTCTGATTTTGGGGGAAAATATAAATCAAAAAACTATCACTCGGGTTGGGTGTTACTTAATTTTAGCCGCCCTTATTTTAGAACCTTTAGGGTTAAGACGATTTCCTCGCACTGATTATCAATTTGGGTATTTTCCAGCGTTATATGAATTTTTTGCCCAACAGCCAAAAGATATTCAAATTGCATCAGTTACCGATGAAGTGAATAATCTTCCTTCGTTTAGTCAGCGGTCAATTTTGATTGGGAATGAAGGGTATGTCGTACCTTATCATGAAGGGTATTATGGAGAAATTCGGGAACGGAGTATCGATTTAATTCACGCCCATTACAGTCCCAATTTAGCCGAAATTGAGCAGTTTATCACCGAATATGATATTGATTTTTGGTTAATTGAGGAAGATATGTTTACCGCCTCATATCTGAAAAACGATCGCTGGATGATGCAATATCAACCGGCAGCAAGTCAGGCGATCGCCCAACTGGAGAAGGGAATCACCCCAGCTTTAGCAACGGTTCGCGATCGCTGCACCGTATTCCAACTCGATAAATTTGCCGTCTTAGATTCTACCTGTATTCTCACCTTCAACTCATCCCCCCTATGAACCCATCCCGATTACTGAACGAACTCTCCAACTCCTCTCGTCGAGGGCAGATTTTCTGGCTGATTGCCACCCTTTGTGTAGCGGCAATTTATGCGATTTTTGCCTTAAAAATTACTTTATCTCACCCTTATATCATCCAAGATGATGCAAGGCAGCACGTCTTTTGGATGCAGCGGTTTTTAGATCCGGATTTGTTTCCTGATGATGTGATGGCGGACTATTTTGAATCCGTGGCCCCTGCTGGATATACAACCCTTTATCAGATCGGGGCCAAACTGGGAATTAACCCGTTTTTATTCAATAAAATCCTGCCCTTAATTTTGGTCCTTGTCACCACTTTCTATTGCTTTCAAGTGGTGATGGAGCTTTTCCCCGTGCCATTTGCTGGGTTTATCTGCGGATTGCTGCTGAATCAAAATGTGTGGTTACAAGATGATATTCCCTCCGCCACTCCCGTTGCTTTTGCCTATCCCTTATTTTTAGCATTTTTGTATTACTTACTGCGAGAAAATCTGATTTTAACAGCAGTAACCATTGCCCTTTTAGGACTATTTTATCCCCAGTGTGTTTTTCTGGCATCGGGTCTTTTACTGTTCCACTGTTTGTCCTGGAATCAAGGCAAAATTTCTCTATCTCCCCACCGGAAAAACTATTTACTGTCGGGGATTGGTTTAGCTGTAGCCCTGGCAGTGATGTTACCTTATGCCTTGAAATCTTCAGAATATGGTCCAGTTTTAACCGCTGCCCAAGCCAAAACATTATGGCCCAGTTTTTTTATTGATAATCCTTTGGAATATTGGTTGTGTTGGCGGCGAACCGGGATTTTTCCGAGTGAATGGTGCGAACTTTCTTTTAGTTTGCCTCAAATTTGGTTAGGGGTTTTGTTGCCGGTTCTCTTGCGATTTGCTCCCCGATTTCCCCTCGCTGAAAAAATTAGCCCACGCCTGATTCTGTTGCCGCAATTATTGGTTGTTTCATTGGCTATGTTTTTGGCGGCTCATGCGCTGTTATTTAAACTGCATCTTCCCAGTCGCTATACGGAACATAGTCTGAGACTGGTGATGCCGATCGCCGGGGCGATTTCGTTGACGTTGATTTTAGAATGGCTGGTTCAAAAACTACGGACGAATCGGGCCAAAAACTCTAAATTTATATGGGGAATAACGGCGACTACCTTGTTAACCATTTTGCTAATCTATCCGATTCTGTTGAGAAAATTTCCCGATGTGGATTACAAAATTGGCAAAGTTTCACCCCTCTATGAATTTTTATCCACCCAACCGAAAGACACCTTAATTGCTGCCATTGCTGAAGAAACTGATAATCTGCCTGCCTTTACCAATCGGTCTATTTTGGTCAGTCCTAGCTATGTGATTGGCTATCATCAGACCTATTATCAAGAACTCAATCAACGGGCAATAGAACTTTTGACCGCTCAATATAGTGAAAAATTGGATGCAGTCCAGCAAGTGATTCAAAAGTATGGGATTGATTTATGGATTGTAGAACGGTCCGCCTTTACCCCGGAGTATTTAGAAAAAAGCCCGTGGTTGCGCCGCTTTCAACTAACCGAAACTCAACCGCTTTTTAAGGCTGCCCAACAAGCGGAGGCAGCACTCAGACGGGGAACAGTTCCGGCATTAGTAAAAGCGATCGCCCCTTGTACTCAGTTTGAGACGGGCGATTTTGTCGTACTCCAGGCGGAGTGTCTAGCGAAGCGTCGCCGTTAGCGATCCCCAAAATTTACGGCGATCGCTCCCTTATTTTTTCCCTTTTCCCGAGGGGAACTGCTCGATCTGCGCGGAACCATAAAAGACAATTTCCTGGTTTTGCAGTCGAATCCGATCCACCCGCAATTGGCTTCCCTCTAAGGCAAATTTATCTAAATCCAGCAAGTTATTGACAT
>JAABSJ010000291.1 GCA_011390515.1 Oscillatoria sp. | reverse complement strand
TGGTACGAACTTGATGGTGGCGGCTTTGTCTGTAAATTCGGTCCAAGAGCTTATGAGACAGTTCGTTTATTTCACGTATGAATATCATTTTTTCTGCTTGATGGGTTTGACATTTATCTAGTTTAGCATATTTTTGGCTCAGTGTAATTATTTTTGTCTACCTGCTTAAACTTATAGGTTTTGCACCCTCAAAAAACAACCGTTTCCGGGGGTGAAAGTTCTCGCCAGTGCCCTTGAGAGATTTTTCTTTATGAAGCTAGGTTATCAGGGGTCAAACGGGTTGGCGGATCCTTAGCAATAGCCCGACTGAACATGACACCAGTTTGACCTGATCTAAAGCCAAGTCTGAACGAACTGTCTTACCTGTGATGGCGAAGGCGCTCGATGTAGAGCATGATGCATAATGTCTGGTTTCCTAACGCTGAAGCCTTTACTGGGCGGTACACCAGTCTTCCGGGTGACCCCAAACCCGGAAGACTCGTTCTCTGGCTGAAGCAAAACCCCTACAAGATTAGGCTAAGGGGAGGGGACCGGAGGTGTGGTTAGAGTAGGAAGCGTAACTGCCGATCGCCTCCGTCATCCATAAAGCGCTGTTCTCCAAATCCCAGGACTTCAATCACCACCTCTCGGGGGGGAGGCGTCCAATTTCCTGTTCGGGCGGAGATATTGAATACCAGTTCTCGTGCAGACTGCTGTAATGTATAGGTGGTCATCCCCTGACTGCCGGTTTCATAGTCCAAACTTTGACCATCATCTTCATAGAGGACAAAGGTCTTGTGCAAGGTTTCTAACCCCGTCACCGGCCAGACTCGAACTGTGAGAGAATCCAGGGGACGTTCGTCGGCATACTGCATTACCGGACCCATTGGTATAATCGCCCCGGCGGGAACAAACATCGGCATTCGTTCCAAGGGTGCATCGGCTAAAATATATCCCGGTCCTTGGTGTTGCTCTCCGGTCCACCAATTATACCAAACCCCGGAAGGCAAATAAACTGCCCGACATTGGACGCCGGGACGATATACTGGGGCGGCCATTAGGGACGGACCGAGCATTACTTGGTCTTGAATTTGATAGGTTTGGGGTTCGTTGGGGAAATGATACAGTAAAGGTCGTAAAATCGGGGCTCCGGTGGTGGCGGATCCCCAGAATAAGCTATACAAATAAGGGAGCAACTGATAGCGTAATTCGATGTAGTCGCGGCAGATCCGTTCCACGCGATCGCCAAAAACCCACGGTTCATGACGGGCTGTATTTAATGCTGAATGCGCCCGCATCAGGGGATAGAGCATTCCCACCTGCATCCATCGGGCAAACAGTTCAGCGGTGGCATTTCCGGCAAATCCGCCGATATCACAGCCGACGAAAGCGACGCCGGATAAGCCCATGTTACATAACATCGGCAGGGACATTTCCAGATGTTCCCATAAGGATTGGTTGTCCCCCATCCAGACTGAGGACCACCGTTGAATACCGGCAAATCCCGATCGCGTTAGCACAAACGATCGCTCATTCGGTCGATGTCGTCGCAATCCTTGGTAGCAGGACTGTGCCATCTTATGACCATAGAGATTATGCACTTCTAAATGGGTGGCGCGGTCTTCTGGAGGTCCTTGTAATGCATCTAAGGGGAACCAAATTTTATGCCCGTCATCTCCAAAAGGACGGTCTTCGATCGCCGGTTCGTTCATGTCATTCCAAATTCCGGCAACACCGATATCTGTGAGAGTTTTGTGCCAGTCTCCCCACCACTGTTGGACATCAGGGTTTAAAAAATCGGGGAACACTGCTTTATCTGGCCAGACATACCCGTGAAAGATTGATCCATCAGGGTTGCGAACGAAATAGTCGCGATCTTTGCCTTCATCGAATACGGGGTAATCTCCCTCCGGTTCATATTTCACCCCCGGATCGATAATCGTGACGGTTTTGAAGCCATTCTCACGCAAATCGGCAATCAGTTGGGCCGCGTCTGGGAAGCGTTTCGGACTCCAGGTAAAGACGCGATATCCGCGCATATAGTCGATATCTAAATGGATGACATCGCAGGGAATCCTGCGATCGCGAAAGGTTTGGGCCAATTCTCGCACTTCGGTTGCTGAGTCGTAACTCCAGCGGCATTGGTGATAACCCAGGGCCCATTTAGGGGGCATCGGCATCCGGCCCGTTAGCTGAGTATAAGTTGCGAGAATTTCTGCCGGTTCAGGACCATAGATGATATAATAGTCCAGTTCACCGCCTCGGGTTTCCATACTCCAGACCCCGGGTTGGGATGCGCCTAAATCAAATTGACTCCAAAAGGTGGTGTTGAAAAAGATGCCATAGCCGACGCCGGGACGGAGGGCCATGAAGAAGGGAATGGCCTGATACATTTCATCGGTGAGGATATCATAATCCAGGGCATCGGTGGTCCAGTTGGTCCGGACTTGCGATCGCTGATCTAAGAGTCCTGTGCGTTCTCCGAACCCATAGAAATGTTCCCCCGCTTCGATTTTTTTCCAGTTGATGACGGCACCTTGACGCCAGCTTATTCCCGATTCGATATCTCGGGCAAAGGGTTGGTCCTGGGGGTCAAAACAGGTGAGGCGACAGGGATGATGGGCGATCGCCATCCGCATCCGGTCCGTGATGATTTCTGTAGAGTCGGGATGCTGCTGGACCGTTAACGCCACATCATGCCAATTCTCCTCCTGAGTTACGGCCCACGATCTCGGGTGAGAAAGTGTTCCAGTTGGGGACATTCGCACCCGGATTAGATTCGGTGCGACGGCGTTGATTACCAGGGTTTGACTCCCACAATTGAAGTAAATGTGGTTCTCAAGTTCCTTGACAGATTGCACAGACTGGAGGCTGGTCCAAGGCTGTTCTGTCGTCGGCAGTTTTCCAAAATATTGTGGCATATTAATTTAATTTGAAATTCAAAGAACTAAGTAAGCTTTAGAGTGTCCTTTTATTCTATAAAATTTTTTAAATTTTGCTGGTGTAAACTGAGTGATACCAAATCCGGTTGTTAAAAGTCGGTTTTCGCTTTTAGCCCGCGCCCACTGGCTTCGTCCGCAAACCCCCCACCCTTTCCTAGCGGAACGCTCATAGAACAGGGTGCGGGTTTTTACAGACCTTTGACAACCGGATTCCGTATGAGGTTTAAATCCCGTCATTTTGGAGACAAGATATTTAAACCCGATTCGCCCCTGGGAATGTTGCGAGTTCATTTTTGCTCAGTTTGGTACCTAATTGGATAGAGGGTAAAACTCCTCTCTGGATAGAGGCGATCGCCGGGTTATTCTTCTTATTATGAAGTCAGATAACAAACAAATAGCCAGTGCAGACCCTCAAATCGAGAAGTGCCAGAAATTAATTCAGCCATTTCTTCGATGAAAGGGTCATTCAGTAAATTAGGAGCAAAGAAAATTATGATTATTAACGACAAAAAAGGCGGCGTTCGGACCAGTGTTCTAGCTTTGGGACTGCTTGCCCTATTGTTACCGGCTTGTCAGCAAGATAACCAAGCATTCGAGGACACCCAGCAGCAACCCACGACCAGCGAGTACCAAACCCCCACCACCACGGCCCCCGCACCGGGAAGAGAACCGCTCACAAGGACCCCGAACCGACCAATGACGGCAATGCGGGGGCAACAGATGGAGGCCACTACAGAAAATATCTCCTCTGACCCAGACAACTTTATCGGTGAAATGGTGACGGTGCGTGGAGATGTGAAAGAAGTCGATACCTCTCGTGACACCTTTTTAATGGATGATGAGCGCTTTTTAACGAGTGAGGGAATTCTAGTTATCAATGCAACTGGCGAGACCTTTGTCATTCCCAACCCTGATGAGATGCAGGCCCAAGTAACGGGAGAAGTCCGTCTATTCACCCTGGTGGATATCAATACAGCCTACGGATTGGACTTAGATCCGGCGTTATATGTCGAGTATGAGAATCAACCCGCGATCGTTGCGGAATCCCTGGCACTATCTCCCACTCCGGAGCAAGTTGCTGAGAATCCCACCATCTTCTACAATCGCCACATTGCGATGGAGGGCCGATTTAATGAACTGTTAGCTTCCAATGCTTTTACGTTCAATAATGGGGAGATACTCGTGCTCAATGCCGACGAACTGGAAATCATCCCCGAGAATGAAGACCTTGTGGTCACGGGTGTAGTACGTCCCTTTGATCTGGCTGCCTTGCAAAGTGAGTATAATTTGAACTGGGATGCCGAGCTGCAACAACGGATGCAAGATCAGTATAGCAACAGTCTAGTGTTAGTTGCTGATGGAATCTACCCCACCCGTTAATAAGGGATCATCGGGATAATCAGGGCGAGCGATCGCCCCATCCTGGAAGTCTCAATCAATCCTGAACCCGCTTCGGGAGGGGTAATTAATGTAATTGGCCCTCCCGCAAGAAATAACGCCTCTAAAGATAGAGGTAAAATCAAAATTTTATCCATAAACTAGAGGGAAATCTACTTTCATTAAACCGGGCTGATTTCTCCCTGAAGTTGACTGACTTTAAAAGAAAGAATGCCCCCTTTAAAAATATCCGACCATTCTATGAGGTTCGCTCTATATGCTTAAGAATTTAACCCCCAACACCAAAAAGAACAATCGAACGGGAAAACCGATGGGAGTGGCGATCGCCTTAGCCTTGATGACCGCTGCCTTTATTCCCGGTCTACCCAGAAAAGCTGAAGCCCAAATGGGAACCTATCCCGCCAATTCTTCCGTAATTAGCCTCGAAGATGTTGCCGGTTCCCCGGAAGAATTTTACGGACAGACGGTGACAATTCGAGGAGATTTCAAAGAAAGCGTCGATGAGAATGCTTTTAAACTAACTCGGGGTGGCTTTTTATTCTTTGGTGGTTCAGAAGTCTTAGTCGTTAACAATACCGGACAACCGATTGTCCCCCCTGAGAATGAAAATATCTCCCTTCAGGTCACAGGGGAAGTCCGACAAATGCGAGTTGCTGAACTTCAGAGAGATTTTGGCTGGGATTTCTGGAATCCGGATCTGTATGTCGAATATGACATGAGACCTGTGATTGTCGCCGAATCCGTTGCCTTAGCGCCGGATCCGAGCCAAATTTCAGACAATCCAGCACAGTTTTACGGGGAAACCATTGCTGTCGAAGGTGAACTCAATGAATATTTTACCTTCAATGCCATGTTATTACAACAGGATAGCTTAATGGGTGGCGGAGATATCCTGGTGTTACTTCCCCTGGAAGCTAACCGGGTTAATGCCGGAGAGAATATCGTCGTCACAGGTGAAGTTCGTCCCTTCGTGATGGCAGACATGGAGAGAGATTTGGGTATCAGAGGGTGGACTCCCGAGATGCAAAGACTCTTCGCCGAGGAGTTTGGAACCCGTCCCGTGATGTTGGCTGAAAACGTTTATCAGATTGGTGAGTAAGATTAAGCTCACCTCTGGCTAAACTGAAGTAAATCTGAGAGAGACCTCTTGCAGAATTTTGCAAGATGTCTCTTGAAATGCTCGCGATTCTGAATGGGTTTAGCTGATTTTTACCGAACTCTCCGGAGAGATTTAAAATTGGCATTAAATTAACCCAATAGAGAGAACTCAAAACCGAGGCGATCGCCTACATTAAATATATAGCAATCCTTGCGTGC
>JAABSJ010000290.1 GCA_011390515.1 Oscillatoria sp. | reverse complement strand
TGGTACGAACTTGATGGTGGCGGCTTTGTCTGTAAATTCGGTCCAAGAGCTTATGAGACAGTTCGTTTATTTCACGTATGAATATCATTTTTTCTGCTTGATGGGTTTGACATTTATCTAGTTTAGCATATTTTTGGCTCAGTGTAATTATTTTTGTCTACCTGCTTAGTAAATCCAAGTCAAAGGCTGGAAGTAAGGCTTGAGCCGTGTGATGGGAGACTGTCACGCACGGTTCTTAGGGGAGGGGAGGAAGGCGACTTCCAAACCTTACCCGCTCCACCGACCAATTACTAAGGGACCTCCAAAAAATAAAATATCCAAAAACCCCACACCCTTTAGGGTGGGGCGTTTGCAGACGAAGCCAGCGGGCGCGGGCTAATCGAGTCTTGTTAGGTGCTTAAGCATCAAATTTGGATGATTGATTTAGGGATTTGCATAAAAAAAGTGGGGCATTAGAAGTTTGGTAGAATTGGAAAAGCCGATTGGCGTTCTCTTTTGGGGGGTTGGAGGGATCTCTTCTAAAAGATTTTGAAGAGTTTATTGTTTGGAGTTCCCTAAGTATCTGTACCTGATGAGTCCAGGAACCGCTATAAGACTTTACCCCTGCGCAAATTGCTCCCCCAGGATGCATCCCCATCCGGTCCCTTCCCCAAGATATCGAGGATGGGACCGGATATTTGTTAGGGAGTTTCGACGTCTTCGGGGACCTCTTCGCCGCTGCCATTGGCACCGCTACATTGACGGCACAGAGAGAAACTGGAGGTTTTGGCGCGTTTTTTCTTGAAGAGTTCCAGGCGATCGCGCCCGATGGTGGAGTGAAAATCTTCCTGGACTTTGTAGGTTAAGCGACGGGAGACTTGTTTAACGATTTGTGCCAAGAGGCGATCGCCGGTTCTTTGGACGAGGGGGAGGGGTAAGGCATGGATGAACTTCGGAAAACAAACCCCCACCTTTAAATCTAAATTCCACTCCACCTGAGTCATGCTGGGAGGAAGATCCTCAGTATGGCGGAGTTTGATATTAGAATAATCTGCCGGAATTTCTATCAATTCCTGGGACGCTTTAAACTCCACCTCATAACCCGGGGGGACATAATCGGGAATGGCGATCGTTTCGATCAGATAAACGCGATTCTGTTGAGGCAATAGATTCAGACCAATTTTCGGTTCCACTTCATAACCGAGAGCACCAAAGCGCCCAATAGTCAAAGCATAGCCATTTTCTCCTAAAGCATCTGCCTGCATCGGACGAGCACAGCGTTTAAACCATCCTTGGTGAACATCAAAATAGGCAGCAACGGTTTCCACATCGGCATACATTTCCATGCATCCGACAAAATGAGTCTGGAACCACATCGGTTCACAAGCAACGGAGGTAGATGCCTCGCGATCGCCATCGATGGATGTTTGCTTAGGGTTTAAAATATCTGACTGCATAACCGCTTCCCTGACTTAGGGTCTGTGTTTTTGTACGACCACCGGAGTGGCTGGATGCTATTTTCTCTACGTTATCTTGTCCGTGGGAGGGAGGAAATCCGTAATTCTGCCGGAATTTCCTTGATTTGGTATTGGGGTAAGCTTCTCCTTGACCGGAATCAAGATTGAGCTGGCATCCTTTTCTATCATAGACAATCCCCCAAGGGAGGTTCTGTGATGTAGATATCCGAACTTGGGCGATCGCGATCGGTCCCCAAATTTTTTACACTATAGGAGGTTTGGGGTGCCAGATCCTCCCCCCTATTGCATCACAGCAATAATTTCACATTGAATCCATAATTTTACCGAAAAAACTGATGAAAGCATTTGTAGCGGGTGCCACGGGACAGACAGGACGACGAATTGTCGAAGAATTGGTCAAGCGGGAGATTCCTGTGCGCGCCTTGGTGCGGAACTTGGAGAAAGGTCAGCAACTCTTACCTCCCCAGGTGGAGTTAGTCGTGGGGGATGTACTGAATCCCCAGAGTCTCAACGAGGCGATCGCTGATTGTACTGTCGTCTTATGCGCCACGGGTGCAAGCCCCAGTTTCGACCCCACGGGACCCTATCGCATTGACTATGAAGGGACCAAGCATCTCGTCGATGTCGCAAAAGTCAAGGGAATCGAACATTTTGTCCTGGTTTCCTCCTTGTGCGTCTCCAACTTATTCCATCCGCTCAATTTATTTTGGCTGATTTTAGTCTGGAAAAGACAAGCGGAAAAATATATCGAAAACAGCGGTTTAGCTTACACCATCGTCCGTCCAGGCGGATTAAAAAATACCGAAGATGAAGCGGCGATCGTCATGAAATCCCAGGATAATTTATTTGAAGGGAGCATTCCTAGAACTAAAGTCGCCTTAGTCAGCGTTGAAGCCTTATTTCAACCTGCCGCCCGGAATAAAATTGTCGAAATTGTCACCAATGCTGAAGCACCAGCCCAACCATTCCCTGAGCTATTTGCCAGTGTGGTTTAACTCCAACCCTGGCAGAATTAGGCTTAATCTGGGCTCAGAAACCTGGATAAATCGTTGAAGAGGAGGGTGTGTCCGATGAAAACCCCCACAGGTGAAACCCCTAACGGCATCATCGGACGCACCTAAAGCAGGGGCATTCAACACCGGAAAACAGCCTATAATTTTTATGATTTTTCCTTGAATTAAAACATGGAGACCCAACTGAATCAAGCCGAAAGCACTCGGTTAAATTAGAGCAAAAACCTGTAAAATTCTCCGAAATTTCTCAATCATTCATCATGCCTTATGCTTTCTGAACCTTCTGCTCAACCGTTGAACTTGAGTCAAAAACCGCTGGTTAAACGGCGAAGAAAACCCCCGAAATTCAGACAGTTTGTCTTGTTGCTGGCGGGGGCGATCGCCTTGCCCATGCTCTTTTATAACGTCATCTTTCGTCGCACCGAATCCCTCCCCCCCGCCCTGATGGCCCCCTTACCTCCCTTAGTCATGGAAGATGGGGACCCCTACATCCGCGCCCTGATGCGAACCATTTCCGCCAGTGAATCCAACGTGGACTACCCCTACGCCGTCATCTATGGCGGCCAATACATGGAAGACTTAAAACGCCATCCCGATCGCTGTGTGCGCATCGTCGCCGGACCCAATATCGACAACTGCTCCACCGCTGCCGGTCGCTATCAGTTTATCACCACCACCTGGGAAGAAATGGCCGAACGCTACCACCCCAAACCCAACGGCAGATGGTTTTGGAAATCCTATAGTTTTGAGCCAAAATACCAAGATAAAGTCGTCTATGCGTGGCTAAAAGATGAAGAAGCGTGGGGAGTGAACATTCCTGAATTATTAAAACAAGGAAAATTAGATGAAGTCTTATATCTGCTCTCCGGAACTTGGACCAGTCTTGGCTACGGGATTGAAACCAATTCCATGAGTGCCTATTTACCCACCATTTATCAGCAACTCCTGAAAGAGGAACTGCAAAAATCCATGTAATACGGAATTCGGGTTTGAAAGTCTATAAAAACCCCGCAGCGTCAAGCCTGGGGCTACACGGACAAAGCCCGCCTGCGCGGGCTAAGAGAGAAAACCGACTTGAGGCAACCGGATTTGGTATCAGAAACCCGGTTTCCGTCTCTGGAACTAGGTTTGAAGCGCCTTCATGTCCGATGTTGCACTCTCAAAGGAAACACCTGATTCCGATTCGGGTTCTAAGAGACTAATACCCAATCCAATTGTCAAAGACCTATTTTCTCTCAGAGCCCGCGTAGGCGGGCTTCGTCCGTATAGCCCCACCCTTGAGGGTGCGGGTTAAAACCATACCATCCCTTACCCAATCGAGAGGAACCCCCCCCAATGAAACGATTTCGGCACGCACTCTGGGCAACCGTGGGAGTGGCTTTATTCCTCAGCATGAATTTGTTGCTGACCTTTGCACCTGCCCACTCTACCTTGCCACCCACCGGGGCCACAACCCCCGCACCCCAGAGCAAAATCACCCCCTTCTCCCGTTTCAAACAGAGTCTGGAACTGGCGTTTGAGCCAGGAAGCTCAGAATTTAATACCCTCATGGAAGCCGATCGCCTCTTCCTGGACGGTAACACCCAAGCGGCAGAACAACTCTATCGCCAAGTGAAAGGTCAATTTCCCCAACACCGAGGGGACCAGGCGATCGCCCAACCCTTCAGCGATCCCGAACAACTCTCCGGCGCGGGTCGAGTCTATTGGCGCGAAGCCCAAGCGGGATTTGAACAAGGGTTAGAAACCCGAATTTTTGTCCCGTTACAGCAATTAGTCGAAAAACAGCCGGAATTTATTCCCGGTCATGTGTTGCTCGTCCAAGCCTTACAACAGTACGGAAGAGGAGAGGAAGCCCTAGCCGTTCTAGAACGCGCCACCACCCTTTATCCCAACGAACCGGAACTCATTAAAGCCGAAATTTCCGCCTTACAAAGTGAAGAGAAATGGTTGGAATCTTCCATTGCCGCAAGGCAATTTGCCGTCTTGTATCCGGAACATCCTCAATCCTCCGAATTTGAGGCGATCGCCGATGACGATTTAGGTCGCTACCGTTCCGGAATTCGTCGCCGCTTAATCGGTCAAACCCTCGTCACCGGCGCACTTTCCATCGGAGATTTACTCCTAACTGGAAACGTCGCCGGAACCATTCCCGCCCTTCAACTCACCATGCTGTTAATGCAAGGAGAAGCCTCCTTTGGTAACCAACTCGCGGAGTCCTTCCAACAGCGTTTACCGATGGTTGAAGATGAAACCATCGTCAACTATGTCAATGAAGTCGGACATAAAATGGCCGATTTGATGGGACGGGACGAATTTGAATATGAATTCTTCGTCGTCCAAGATGAAAATCTCAATGCCTTTGCTCTCCCCGGTGGCAAAGTCTTCGTCAATACTGGCGCACTCCAAAAAATTAACAGCGAAGCAGAACTCGCCGGTTTACTAGGTCATGAAGTCGCTCATGCCGTCTTGTCTCATGGCTATCAACGGGTTGTTCAAAGCGCCCTCCTTTCTAACTTAAATCGCGTCGTACCAATGGGGGATTTAATTGCCGCCCTAGTCGGTCGCGCCTACAGCCGCCAAAACGAAAGACAAGCGGATGTTTTAGGATCAAGAGTCTTAGCCAATACCAATTATGCCGCCGATGGTTTACGCAACCTGATGCAAACCTTCACCGAATTAGATGGCGGTGGAAGAGGAGTTTTAACCTGGTTATCTTCTCACCCCGCCTCCAGCGATCGCCTCCGCTATTTAGAAGAGTTAATTCAGCGCAATGGTTACAACCGTTACGCCTTTGAAGGCGTCGAACGCCACGCTCAAATCCAAAGCCGAGTGGAAGAACTCTTCCCAGAAGAAGAGGCAGGAAATGCAGTAGAAGTTCTCCTTGCTGGGGGATAACTTCTATAACAACCCGCAGGCTAAAGCCTGGGGCTATACGGACAAAGCCCGCCTGCGCGGGCTAAGAGTAAAAACGACTTTCCTATTTGCAAAAGTCCGCATACCCCTCTTAAATCCAGGGGATAGGTCCAAAAGGCGCAAGATTAACCTTGCGCCTTTCTCCTTTTCAAGTAACAATTTCAAGGAAATTATCAATAATCAAAAAAACTCCCCAAGTTCGTAGTAACGACTTCAGTCGTTCTCTTCATGTTCGTAGTAACGACTTCAGTCGTTCTCTTCATGTTCGTAGTAACGACTTCAGTCGTTCTCTTCAT